>JBBSUP010000039.1:0-27485 GCA_038234295.1 Chthoniobacterales bacterium | reverse complement strand
GATGCTGATCAGTTGCTGGGCGCTCAACGTGCACACCGCCTACATTTATATTCGGGGCGAATTCCCCGAAGGGGCGAAGATTCTCGAGCACGCGATCGAGGAAGCGCGCGCGCGGAATTTTGTCGGCAAGAACATCCTCGGCACCGGCTTCGATGTGGAGATTTACCTCCATCGCGGCGCGGGCGCTTACATCTGCGGCGAGGAGACTGGCCTGATCGAATCGCTCGAAGGCAAGCGTGCCTACCCGCGGATCAAGCCACCGTATTTCCCCGCGGTCCTCGGCCTCTACATGTGCCCGACGATCGTGAACAACGTCGAGACGCTCTGCCACGTAAAGCACATCATCCAAATGGGCGGCGCGGAATACGCGAGGATCGGCCGGCCGAACAACACGGGCACCCGCATCGTGTGCGTCAGCGGCGACGTGCAGCGGCCCGGTTATTTCGAGATCGAAGTGGGCGCGCTCACGATGGGTCAGGTGATCAACGAAATGGCCGGTGGCCCGAAAGAAGGTCGGACGATTAAGGCCGTTATTCCTGGCGGCAGCTCCGCGAAAGTCCTGCGCGCGGGCGAGCGTTTTAAACTCAAGGACCGCGAAGTTTCCCTCGAGGAAATCCCGATGGATTTCGATTCGCTCGCCGCGGCCGGATCGATGGCCGGCTCGGGCGGCGTGATCGTGATGGACGACGCGCGCGACATGGTCTGGACGCTGAACAACATCAACGAATTCTACGCGCACGAGAGCTGCGGCCAGTGCACGCCCTGCCGCGAAGGTTCGCTCTGGATGAAGAAAATCACCGATCGCATGCTCCTCGGCGGCGGCACCATTCAGGACCCGTCGACCTTGAAAAACGTCGCCGACAACATCGCTGGCCGCACCATCTGCGCCTTCGGCGAAGCCTGCGCCTGGCCGACGCAAAGTTTTCTGGATAAATTTCCCGAGGATTTTGCGACCCGAGCCGAGAAGCCAATCCCTCCCCCACTCCCACCGGAGTACACCTCAGGCGAACTCATCGCCGAGACCGTAATCCCCACCGCCGCCCTCGCCCATGATCCCGGCTGGGACAAAGCCGGCTCTGCTGGGATGGTGTAGCCTCACAGGAACAATGAAATATCGTGTTGTCATTAATCCCGACGAAGACGGCGTGTTCGTCGCCGAAGTCCCGGCATTACCGGGCTGCATCTCGCAAGGTGTGACCCGCTCCGAGGCCGTGATCAACATCAAGGAAGCGGTCGCTGGCTACCTCGAGAGTTTGAGTGCACATGGCGAACCGATTCCGCCGGCCATTACCGAAGAGATTATCGAGATCGGGGCGTGAGCCGCTTACCGCGCATTTCAGGACGGGAAATAGTGAAGCTACTTCGCAAAATGGGCTATGAGCTGGATCGCCAGCGCGGCAGCCACATGATCCTTCGGCAAACAACGTCGCCCTATCGCCGGCTTACCGTTCCCGACCATGCCGAAGTCGCCAAAGGCACACTGCGCGCCATCATTCGCGAAACCGGTCTGACGGTCGAGGAATTCAATAATCTGCGATGAGCGAGTCCCCGCCACCGATGGTCAACGTTCAGGTCGACGGCGTCTGGCATGAGTTCCCGAAAGGCACGCGCCTGATCGAGGCTTGCGAGCAGGCGGGCAGCTACGTGCCGCGGTATTGCTATCACAAGAAACTCTCGTCCCCGGGCAATTGCCGGATGTGTCTGATCGAAATGGGCATGCCGAAGATGGGGCCGGATCGCAAGCCGGTCCTCGGTGCCGATGGCCGGCCCGAGATCAACTGGATGCCGCGTCCACAAATCTGTTGCGCGACCGATGTCTCGGAAGGTCTCGGCGTGCGCACGCATTCGCCGCTGGTCGAGGATTGCCGCCGCGGCGTGCTCGAATTTCTCCTCATCAATCACCCGCTCGATTGCCCGATCTGCGATCAGGCGGGCGAATGTCCCCTCCAGGAATTCAGTGTCGAGTACGGCCGGCAGGATTCGCGTTTCCTCGAGAACAAAGTGAAGAAGCCGAAGAATGTCGAGCTCGGCCCGCGCGTCACCCTCGACGACGAACGCTGCATCCTCTGCTCGCGCTGCGTTCGCTTCTCGAAAGAGATCGCGCACGACGACGTTCTCGGGTTCATCGACCGCGGCAGCCACACCGTCCTCACCGCCCATCCGGGGAAGCGGCTGGAGAATAACTACTCCCTCAACACCGTCGACATCTGCCCGGTCGGCGCGCTGACCTCGACCGATTTCCGCTTCAAGATGCGCGTCTGGTTTCTCAAGGAAACCAAAAGCTTTTGCACGAGCTGCGCGACCGGTTGCAACACCCTCATCGGCACCCGCGAAGGCGCGATGTATCGGCAAACCCCGCGCGAAAACGACGCCGTGAACTCCTGTTGGATGTGCGATTACGGCCGCTTGAATTTCGATTACCTCCAAGGCGAACATCGCCTCCTCGAGCCGCGCGTGCGGAAAGAAAACAAACTCGAGCCGGTCATCTGGACCGAGGCGCTACAAAGCGTCGCCGCGTTCCTGCGCCCTTACGTCGGCTGGCAGATCGCGATCCTCGCGTCCGGCCGGATGACGAATGAGGAGCTCTGGCTAACCGCGCGCCTCGCGGAGTCGTTAGGCGTGACGTTGCTCGACATCGTCCCGCACACCGGTCCCGGTGATGACATTCTTCTGAGCGAGGATCGCAATCCGAACACAAGCGGCGCCCGGCTGCTCCGCGTCGCATCCGCTTCCGGCCGCGGCCTCGAGGACATCAAGGAAGCGGTCTGGTCCGGCCAGGTCCAGGCGCTGGTGTCGTTAGGCGAAAACCCCCTCGACAGCGGCATCACCGCCGCGCAGCTTGCGCGTCTCCCGGTTTATATCGTGATGGACCTGCTGGAAAACGCCTCCACGGCTTACGCGAGCGCCGTGCTGCCGTCGTTAGGCTTCGCCGAGAAGCGCGGCTCGATGATCAACGGCAAAGGCCGTCTGCAACGGCTCAACCGCGCCCTCCCGGCTCCCGGCTCGGCTCGCGATGATTGGGAAGTCCTGCGCGACCTCCGGCAAACGTTGACAGGCCAAAACGGTGTCTACACGATCGAAGACGTCTTCCGTCAAATGAGCGAAGCGACACCGGAGTTGAGCGGTCTGAGCCTGAGCCGGATCAGCGACCTCGGCGTGGAGGTGCTGAACGTCGATAAGTCGCCGGACGCGCCCGGCGAGCCTTCCGAGGAAAAAGTGCGCCAGCGCGAAAAAGAGGAACACCCCCAGTGAGCGGCGCGTCCACCTGTCATCCTGAGCGAAGCGCAGCGCAGTCGAAGGATCCCGCGGGGCTGCTGGGAAGCCCCGTCCTTTATTCTCCCGCGATCGAGCTTTCACGAAACCCCGCGGGATCCCTCGACTCCGTTCCGCTCCGCTTCACTGCGCTCGGGATGACGGAATATCCGTGCGCCTCGCGATGAATCCGACGCTCTTTCTCGTCGTCACTTCGTTGGTGAAGATCGTCGCGATCGTCTTCGGCGTGATCCTGCCGATGGTTTCCTACAGCGTCTACGCGGAGCGCCGGGTCAGCGCGCTCATCCAGGACCGTCTCGGCCCAAACCGCGTCGGCCCCGCCGGGCTTTTCCAGCCGATCGCCGATGCGATGAAGTTCATCCTCAAGGAAGACTTCACCCCGGCGCACGTGAACAGGTTTTACTACTGGCTCGCGCCCTGTCTCGCGATGGTCCCGGCGATCATGACGATCGCGGTTGTGCCTTTCGGGAGCACCCTCTTTGGCGTGCCGATGGTGATCGCGGATATCAACGTGGGCGTCCTTTACGTCTTCGCGATCGCGTCGTTAGGCGTTTACGGCATCGTCATTGCCGGCTGGTCCTCGAACTCGAAATATCCTTTTCTTGGCGGCGTCCGCGCGAGCTCGCAGATGATCTCCTATGAGCTCTCGTTAGGCTTAGCCGTTATCCCGATATTCCTCCTCGTGGGGGAGCTGCGCTTAACCAAGATCGTCGATTACCAAATCGCCCACGGCTGGATGATTGCGCCGTTCCTCGGCGACCCGACGAACATCTGGAAATGGCTTCTCACCATCCCGATGTTCATCTCCTTCGTCGTCTTCACGATCGCGATTTTCGCGGAGACGAACCGGTTGCCCTTCGATCTTCCGGAGGCGGAGACCGAACTCGTAGGCGGATATCACACCGAGTATTCCTCGATGAAGTTCGCGCTTTTCTTCCTCGGCGAATATGCGGCCATGATCACCGGCTCGGCCATCATCGTGACGCTCTTTCTCGGCGCGTGGCATCTGCCGGTCCCGTGGTGGAATCACGCGCTCGGCTTCCATTGGCTGCTCATCAACGGCTCGTTAGGCGGCTGGCTCGGCGTGCTCGGCGGGCTTTTCAACATCTTCGTGTTCTTCGCCAAGGTGGCGATGCTGCTGCTGGTTTTTATCTGGGTGCGCTGGACCTTGCCGCGTTTTCGTTACGACCAGCTCATGCGCCTGGGCTGGGTCTTCTTTTTTGAGATCGCCCTCGTCAACATCTTCCTCGCCGCGATCATCGTGGCTTACATGCCGCAATGATTTGGACAGGATTAACAGGATTTTCAGGATTGGAAGAAGCTCGCTTCGACGCTTCCCCTTTGCTCCCTCCCCATCCTGTAAATCCTGTTAATCCTGTCTAATTTCCCATGTCACTCACCGTTCGACGCCCCAACCTGAGCTGGTCCGAGAAGCTTTACCTTCCCGCGATCTTCGGCGGCATGGCGATCACCTTTCGTCACCTCAAGAACATGCTCACGGGCAAGACGAAGGTGACGATGCAATACCCGGAAGAGAAGTGGGACAGCCACCTGCCCGAGCACTACCGCGGCGCGCCCGCTTTGGTGAAAGACGAGCGCGATCGCGTGCGCTGCGTCGCCTGTCAGCTCTGCGAATTCATCTGTCCGCCGCGCGCGATCAAGATCGTGCCGGGCGAGATTCCGTTAGGCGAGCGCTTCTCGAAAGTAGAGAAATACCCCGAGGAATTCGATATCGACATGATCCGCTGCATCTACTGCGGCATGTGCGAAGAGGTCTGCCCGGAGCAGGCGATTTTCCTGCGCAAAGATTACGCCATCACCGGTTACACCCGGGAAGACATGGTGCACGACAAGGAGAAGCTGATCGAGATCGGCGGGACGCTTCATGGGCTCGTTTTGAAGTGGAACGAGAAGAAATGATGACACACGCCGTCATCCCGAGCGGAGCCCCGCGGAGGCGGGGCGCAGTCGAGGGATCCCGCCGGGTATCCCTGAAGCTCGCGCGCGCGCTTCCCGCTTCCCAGCGGCTCCACGGGATCCTTCGACTCCGCTGCGCTCCGCTCAGGATGACAACTACCGCCTAACGAACCCATGTCGCCCTTCTTCTGGTTTTTCTCGGCTCTGATGCTGCTCTTCGGCGCCGGCGTGATCATCAACCCCAACCCGGTCGCGAGCGCGCTCAGCCTCGTCGTTTCCTTCCTTGGGCTCGCGGCGCTTTTCGTGACTCTTGACGCTTACTTCATCGGCATCATCCAGGTGCTCGTCTATGCCGGCGCCGTCATGGTGTTGTTCCTCTTCATCATCATGCTCCTCGATCTGCGCGCGGAGGAACGGCGCAGGATCAACTTCGTCGCCTTCGCGGGCGGTGCCGCGGTGGCGGTGGTTTTCTTTGGGCAGCTCTATCTCGTGATCGGCCAGCTGCGGATCGCGAAACAGCCGTTTCCCGCGCTGCCGGCGTCCCATGCCGACGACGTCCGCAGTGTCGGCTTGCTTCTCTTTGGGAATTACAACCTGCCGTTCCAGATCATCGCCGTGCTTATCCTCGTCGCGACGATCGGGGTGATCGTGCTGAGCAAAAAGGAGCTGCGCTAACGAGATGGTGACGCTTGGCGATTATCTTTTCGTGAGCGGCTTGCTCTTCACGCTCGGCTTCGCCGGCGTGCTCTTGCGGCGGAACATCATCATCATTTTCATGTCGCTCGAGCTGATGTTGAACGCCGCCAATCTCTCGCTCGTCGCCTTCTCGCGTCACCGCGTCGACTCGTTAGGCGAACCAAATTACCACGCGCAGGTTTTCGTTTTCTTCATCATCACGGTCGCGGCGGCGGAGGTCGCGGTCGGGCTCGCGGTGATCGTCGCGCTCTACCGCGCGCGCCGCACGATTCACGTCGAGGACATCAACAGGTTAAAGTTTTGAAGAACGGTCGCCAACATTGTCATCCCGAGCGGAGTCCTGCGGATGCGGGACGGAGTCGAGGGATCCCGTCGGGTTTCGTTGAAGCACCCGAAGACGCTTCTCTGCAACTCCACGGGATCCTTCGACTTCGCTGCGCTGCGCTCAGGATGACGAGCTGATTATGCTTCCCTGGCTCGCCCTTCTTTTACCGCTCGCGTCTGCGATCCTCATTATGGCCGCGACCCGGCCGCTGAAAACGCTCAGCGCTTTCATCTCGGTGGGCGCGGTGCTCGGCAGTTTCGTCTGCGCCTGTTTCATCTTCTGGAACAAGACCGCAGTCGCCCCGGCGCTTCCCTGGATCGATCTCGGCGTGAGCTTCCACGTTCCGCTCGGGCTTACCCTCGATTCGATCAGTCGCTCGATGCTTTTCATGGTCACGGGCGTGGGCTCGCTCATCCATATTTACTCGTTAGGCTACATGGGCGCGGACGAGGGCAAGTCGCGCTACTTCGCTTCTCTCTCGCTCTTCATGTTCGCGATGCTCGGGATCGTCCTCGCGAACAATTTCGTGATGATGTTCATCTTCTGGGAGCTGGTCGGGGTCAGCTCCTACCTGCTCATCGGGCACTGGTATGACAAAGCCTCCGCGGCGGATGCGGCGAAGAAAGCTTTCATCACCAATCGCATCGGTGATTTCGGGTTCATGCTCGGGATTCTCATGGTCTGGACCGCGACCGGTTCGTTCGTGTTTGCCGATGCCGCTAACAGCATGGGTGGCTTCGTCGGACACACCGGCTACCTCACCGCGGCAGCGCTGCTCATTTTCTGCGGCGCAGTCGGGAAATCGGCGCAGTTCCCGCTCCACGTCTGGCTTCCGGACGCGATGGAAGGTCCGACGCCGGTCTCGGCGTTGATCCATGCGGCGACGATGGTCGCGGCCGGTGTTTACATGCTCGTGCGCGTCGGGTTCCTCATCGACGCCTCGCCGAACGCGCTCACCGTCGTCGCCTGGATTGGCACGATCACGGCCGTACTCGCCGCGCTCATGGCGACGCAACAAAACGACATTAAACGCGTTCTCGCCTACTCCACGCTTTCGCAACTCGGCTACATGGTCATGGCCGTCGGGCTCGCCTCCGGCGAAGCGGCGATGTTCCACCTCTTCACCCATGCGGCGTTCAAGGCGCTCCTCTTCCTCGGCTCCGGCTCGCTCATCTACATGCTGCACCACGAGCAGGACATCTGGAAGATGGGCGAGCAGTGGAAACGGATGCCGCTGACGTGTTTCACTTTTCTCATCGGCACGCTCGCGCTCATCGGCTTCCCGGGGTCGAGCGGGTTCTTCAGCAAAGACGCGATCCTCGTGCTCGCCTACGAGCGGAACACGCCGATTTTTGTGCTCGGCGTTTTCACCGCGCTGCTCACCGCGTTCTACATGACGCGGCTGGTCGTGGTGGTTTTCTTCGGACGCCCGCGGAGCGATCACGCGGCGCGGAGCGGCGAATCGCCCGCGATCATGGTGGTGCCGCTGTTGATCCTGAGCATCCCGGCGGCGTTCGGCGGGTTTGCCTTTTTCGCGGATCGTTTTCTCACTTTGCCTAACGAAAAGACGCCGGTTCTGATCGTGCCGATCGTGGCTTTGAGCGCGCTTGTGCTCGGCGTGGTGGGCGCGCTCGTGCTTTATCGGAAACGGGAACACGAACCGCTCTCGATCGCGCTTTTCCGGAATCGTTTCTACATCGACGAGATTTACAGCGCGTTGATCAGTGCGACGCAGGGCGCGCTCGCTTCGCTCTCTGCCTTCGTCGATCGCTGGGTTCTCGATGGCCTCGTCGTGCGCGGGTTGAGTGGCGCGACCTGGGGCAGCGGTTTCCTGCTGCGTCTGCTCCAGGTTGGAAACCTGCAGGCTTACGGATTTTTGTTTGGCGTCGGCATCATCGGTCTCATTTACTTCACCGTTTTCTCCTGATGCTGCTTTTCATCGTCTTCGCGCCGTTGATCACGGCTCTGCTCATTTTATGCGGCGCACCTGCGCGGATCACGGCGCTGGCCGGTTCTGCGGCAACGGCCCTTGCAACGTTCGTCGCGTTCTTTAGCTACGACTCCGCGCTCGGCGGCTTCCAATTCGTGAGCACGTGGGCGGTCAGCAACACTTGGCGGTTGCACTTCCTCCTCGGCGCGGACGGCTTGAGCCTCATTATGCTCGTGCTCGCGGGGCTGGTGCTTTTGTGCGCGATTTGGTTCAGCCCGCCGGTCGCAAAATCCGAGCGGCTTTACTACGTCTGCCTCCTCCTGATCGCCGCCGGCGCGATCGGCGCTTTCGCTTCGCTCGATCTCTTTTTCTTCTACGCCTTCCACGAGCTCGCGCTCATCCCGACCTTCCTGCTCATCGGAATCTGGGGCACCGGCAATCGCTACGCCGCCGCGTGGAAAGTGACGATTTATCTCGCGCTCGGCAGCTTCGTTTTGCTCCTCGGTCTGATCCTGCTCTATCGCAGCGTCCCCGCGCCGTTCCGGAGTTTTGATATCCGCGTGCTCCAGGAAATCGCGCGCGCCGGTGGCATTCCCGCCGCCGCCCAAAATGAGATTTTCCTGCTTCTCCTCGTCGGCTTCGGCGTGTTGATCTCGCTCTTTCCCTTCCACAGCTGGGCGCCGGAAGCCTACGCCTCCGCGCCCGCGCCCGCGGCGATGCTCCACGCCGGCGTGCTGAAAAAATTCGGCCTTTACGGCCTCCTCCGCATCGCCCTCCCGCTTCTGCCGGAAGGCGCGCGCCATTGGAGCTGGCTCATCCTCGCGCTCCTGATCGGTAACATCATCTACGTCGGCCTCGTGACGATCGCGCAGAAGCGGCTCGATTGGATGCTCGGCTATTCGAGCGTGATGCACATGGGCTACATCTTTCTCGGGATCGCGAGCGCGAACTTCATCGGGCTGAACGGCGCGGCGCTCCTGATGTTTGCGCACGGCATTTCCATCGCGCTCCTCTTCGCGCTGACCGGGGAAATTCGGCGCCGCACCGGCACCCTCGATTTTCGCGATTTGGGCGGGCTCGGGAAGGTGATGCCGTTTGCGGGATTTGCTTTTGGCGTGGCGACTTTCGCGGCGATTGGCTTGCCCGGCTTCGCGAATTTCGCCGCGGAAGTGATGGTTTTCTTCGGCGCCTTTCGCGTTGGCGGCGACCTCGGCGGATTTCATTTTTTCCAAGTCACGACCGTGCTCGCGCTCTGGGGCGTGGTGATCTCTGCGGTCTACATGCTGCGGGCGTATCGCAGTATTTTCATGGGTCCGCCTAACGAACGCTGGAACGCTGTGCCCGACCTTTCGGAGGCGCTCCGCAGTCCCGCGCTGCTGTTGATCGCCGCGACCTTGATCGTGGGCTTTTATCCGAACTCCGCGCTCCGCGTGCTGCGCCCGACCTTCGCCAACCCGATCGTGGAGAACGCCCGATGATCCCCACGCCCGCGCTGGAAGTCGTCGTTCTCGTCTGGGGGTTGTTCCTGCTCCTGGCGGAAGCGTTTGCCGGCAAGACCGACAAACGCGTCTGGGCGATTGCCGGCATCGCCGGCCTTGGCGCGGTCTTGGTCGGCACGTTTTTCCTCGTTCCGCCGCCGCCCGCTGCGGCGACGGGATTTTGGAGCTTCTACACGGCCGATCCGCTCGCGATTTTCTTCAAACGCTTCGCGCTCGTGACCACGGTTTTCGTGCTCGTGATGGCGATCGACTTCGCGCCTTCCATTCGCCTCGGCGTGCCAGGGGCGGCGCCCCATGCCGGGCTCGGCGAGTTTTTCGCGCTCCCGATTTTTACCTGCGCCGGCTTGATGTGGATGGCGTCGGCGATCGACTTCGTGATGATTTTCGTCTCGCTCGAACTGGTG
This sequence comes from Chthoniobacterales bacterium, assembly GCA_038234295.1. GTDB lineage: Bacteria > Verrucomicrobiota > Verrucomicrobiia > Chthoniobacterales > UBA10450 > Palsa-1392. Next base: position 17,441 of record JBBSUP010000039.1, on the reverse strand, counting down.
ACGATGTCGTTCTACGTGCTCGTCGCCTTCACGCGCCGGAACCCGCTCTCGCTCGAGGCAGGCGTGAAGTATCTGATCCTGAGCGCGCTCTCGACCGGTTTTTTAGTTTACGGCATAACCTGGATTTTCGGCGTGACGGGCGAGACGAGTCTTCTGCGCATGTCGTCGGCTTTGGCGACGCAGCAGATCGACCGGATTCCGCTGCTTTTCGGGATCGCGCTCGTGCTCGTCGCGCTCGGTTTCAAGATCGCGGCGGTGCCTTTCCAAATCTGGGTGCCAGACGTTTACCAAGGCGCGCCGACGCCGGTGACCGCGTTTCTCTCGGTCGGTTCGAAGGCCGCAGGCTTCGTCGTGCTGCTCCGCGTATTGAAGCCGTTCATCGCTTTTCCGCAGGTGAGTCACCTGCTCGTCGGCATGGCCGCGCTCACGCTGATCTACGGAAATTTTGCGGCGCTGCCGCAGACGAACCTGAAGCGGTTGCTCGCCTACTCGAGCATCGCGCATGCCGGTTATTTGCTCGTTGGTGTCGTCTGCCTGGCGGGCGTGGCCGTTTCATTTTATCTCGCGTCGTACCTGTTGATGACGCTGCTCTGCTTCGCCGTGATGATCGTGGTCGCGAACCACGGCGGTGAGCAGATCGAAGATTACGCTGGACTCGCAAAACGCTCGCCGTTTCTGGCCGGGGCGATGCTCGTGGGCATGCTCTCGCTTGCGGGGATTCCGTTTACCGCCGGGTTTCTCGGGAAGTTTTTCATCTTCGATGCCGCTATTCGGCAACGCCAGATCCTGCTCGTCGTGATCGGCGTGATCACGGTTGGTTGCGGCTTTTATTATTATCTTCGCGTCGTCCGCGCGATGTTCTGGGAAGAGCCGCCGCAGGACGCGCCGGTCATCCGCGTGAGCGCGCTCACGCGCGTTGCGATCACGCTGCTCATCGCTGGGATTTTTGTCCTCGGGGTCTATCCGCAGCCGATTCTGAACGCGCTCCAGCCGGCGGTCCCGGCCGCGCAAATTATCCTTCGTTAGGCCGCGGCGATGTTTGGTGCGCTTCAGCATCTGCTGCACCCCACGAACTGCTACGCGATCTGCGCGGTCGCGCGCTCGGGCGCGCATCTCCTCTCCGCCGGCCTCCGCGCGACCCATCTCGCCGGGCGGCCGCTGCAATATTTCCATGCGCAGCTCGCTCCGAAATATGCGGCGCGCCACGGGCTCGACGCTGCGCAGCAGTTCACCGAATACGTGCGCGGCCTCGTCAAAATCACAGCCACGCCGAACGGTGTTTTTGGCTTTCGGATCGAATCGTGGGACCTGGAGAAATTCCTCGACCGGCTCCGGGGTTCCGGAGAATTCGGGCCGCCGAACGCGCGCGAGCGCGAGCTCCTGCGCGCCGCCTTTCCGCGCCTGCGCTACGTCCAGCTCACGCGCGAGGACAAGCTCCGCCAGGCCGTCTCGAAGGCGCGCGCGATGCAGACCGATCTCTGGGTCGTGGCGCCGGAAAAAGGCGGTGCGGGCGAGCTGAAATTTGATCCGAGTTTGATCCGGCATTGCCTGCGTTCTTCCGCGCAAGCGGAGCAGACTTGGGCGGAATTTTTCACGCGCAACGAGATTACGCCGCTCGCGATTACCTACGAAAATCTCTGCGAAGATTACGAGGGCACCGTGCGCCGGGTGCTTGATTTTCTCCGGATCCGATTGCCGCGCGGCTTCTCGTTAGGTGCACCAAAAACGGTACGGCAGTCGGACGGCACGACGGAAGATTGGGTCGCGCGCTTTCGAGCGCTGCCGAACCAGCGGTTGGTGCCGGGGGGGGGGTCGCCGGCAGGCCGCAGAATCGACGCCTGGCCGGGGTCAACGCCCCCGGCTACAACTTCAGCGGCCGCGCCTAGTCGCTCAGCTCGACGTTCCAGTAGGCGAGGTCGACGAAGTGCCGCCAGCTTTCGTGCTGCTGGCTGTTGAAGGTGACGTGCACGAACGGCCGCCACTTCGGACGTTTCGGCTTTTTAATCAGCGCCATGTTCACCTGGTGCGGGAGGCGATTGCCCTTGCGCGTGTTACACGGGATGCAGGAGCACACGACGTTTTCCCAGGTCGTGAGCCCGCCTTTATCGCGCGGGAGGACGTGATCGAGGTTGAGGTCGCTCCGCTCGAAAACCTTGCCGCAATACTGGCAGGTATTGTTGTCGCGCTCGAAGACGTTGTGGCGGGTGAACTTCACTTCCTTCTTCGGCAGGCGGTCGAACAGAAGGAGGACGATGACGCGCGGGACACGGATCCTCCACGAGATCGTGGTGACCATTTCGTCGTCCGCCTCGGGCGCGCCGAGCGAGATGTCGAGCCAGCTCGCGAAGTCGTGCGTCGCGAAGTTGTTCTGCAAATCGGAGGAGACGACCTGCGCGTGGCCCTGATAGAGCAGGGTAAAAGCGCGGCGCGCCGAGCATACGTTAACCGCCTGCCAGAGGCGGTTCAGGACCAACACCTGAGTGTTAAGCAGCGAGTGCAGAGTAAAATGGTTTTCGCGCGAACGGGGCGATCCTAGCATCCGGAAAAATTGTTGTCAAAAGAGGCGCACCAGAGTCGCCTAACGAACTCGCGCCTACCACCAACCGCCGCTGTGTGCGTTTGGTGCGGGCGTCGCGGCGCCGGGGACTTCGGCCGCGCCGTCGGCCGCGGGATCGCGGCGGCCGGTGAGGTTGTCATCGTCCGAGGCGCAACCGTTGAGCAGGAGCAAAGCCGCGGCGCTGAGCGCAAAAAGGAGGTATTTGAAAACGTGCTTTAGCATCGCCGGAGATGCTGAGGGAAACCGGCGCGCGAATCAATCCTTCACTTCCGCCCCCCGGTTTGTTTTCATCCCCGGCAAGATGCGGAAGGTCAACAGCAACGAACTTGAGGAACTGAAGTGGCGCTCGCCAAAGGGAAAATTCGAGAGCGCCGGGCGGCAGGTCTCGGAGGCGCTGGGCTGGAATCCGGATGCGCCGAGCGCGCGCGATCGGCATCCGTTCGTGGTCGAGATCCTGCGGATTCCGCCGGGGAAGTCGCCCTATCCGTATCACTCGCATTCGGCGCAGTGGGAATTTTACCATGTGATCGCCGGCGCCGGGCTCGCCCGCGACGAGAGCGGCCACACGCCGATCGTCGAGGGTGATGCACTTATTTTCGGGCCCGGCGAGGCGCACACTTTCATCAACAACGGCACCAGCGATCTCGTTCTTTACGTAATCGCCGATAATCCGGTCGGCGAAAGCGGCTACTACCCGGACAGCGGGAAATGGATCGTGCGCTCGCCCGAGCGGCGGCTCTTTCGCGGCGAGAATCTCGATTATTACGACGGAGAAGAATGATCGACGCGCTTCGGCCCGCGCAATCGAGCGCGCTTGTGCGATTTTGCTTTCGTAGATGAACGCGCCCGCTGCCTCTCTCGTCGCTGAACAATTCGACGACCTCGAACAGCAGCACGAAGCCGCGCAATTCGGGATGTGGATTTTCCTCGCGACCGAGGTGCTCTTTTTTGGCGGGCTTTTCCTCAGTTACACCGTTTATCGCTATCTCAATCCCGACGCTTTCGCGGCAGCCAGCCGGCACACCGAGGTGCTGCTCGGCGGCATCAATACGGCGATTCTTCTTTTTAGCAGCACGCTCATGGCGCTGGCCGTGCGCGCTGCGCAACTGCGTCAGCGCGCGGCGCTCGTCTGGCTGCTCCTCGGGACGGCGTTCTTCGGCGTCCTCTTCATGGGCGTAAAGGCCTACGAGTATTACAAGGATTACCAGGCCCACGTGCTCCCGGGCGCCAACTTCCTCTGGACCGAGGCGAACCCGCACGCCGCCGAGATTTTTTTCTGGCTCTACTACGCGATGACCGGTCTGCATGCGGTCCACGTGACGATCGGGATTTGCCTCATGCTTATCCTCGCCGTGCGCGCGGCGCGCGGGGCGTTCACCACTGGCAACTACATGGGCGTCGAAGTGGCCGCACTCTATTGGCACTTCGTCGACATCGTCTGGGTGTTTCTGTTCCCGCTCCTCTATCTCGCGGGGCACCGGTGAGGAAATGCGGAATGAAAATTAGCTGCATCGCTTCATCTTCAGCCTCCCCGATTCCGCACTCCGAAATTCGCACTCCGCAATTGCCCGAATGACCACTCACTCCCCGAGCTACTACTGGAAGAACTGCGCAGCACTCATGGCCCTGCTCGCGCTCACTTGGAGCATCGGCTACGTCAATCTCGGGCACTTCAATCTCGTCGTCGGGCTCGCGATTTCCGTCACGAAGATGCTGCTCATCGCGCTCTTCTTCATGCACCTCAAAGGCGGCAGCCGGTTGCTGCATCTCGCGGCCTTCGGCGGGTTGATCTGGTTGGTGCTCATGTTCGCGCTCACGCTGGCCGATTATCTTAGCCGCGGCTGGGTTTCGATTCCGAATCACTAGACCGTGTCACCCGCTTTCAGCAGCCAACTCACGGAGTGCGCCTGGAGCGCGACGCTCTGTCGTCGCCCGTTTCTTTGATGGGGTCCACCCTCGCGATGACAGAGCATCGCGCTCCACGGCCGGCGGCGGTTTAGTAAAGTGCATGACGCGCTCTAGACCGAGCACGTGAGGAGCGGTCTAAGACGTGATGAAACCTGGAGGGCGGAGCTCCGCGACGCCGGGGGGAGGACGCCTTCCACGCGGTGCACGCCGAACGACGTTCTGGATTCGCGGAGCTCATCCCTCCAGGGCGCGCTCTTGGGCGACTTCTTCGCCGACCCCTCTCAGCCGGCTGGCCAGAAAGGCGGAAGCGCGGTAAGGGATGGTCGCGATGGCGTATTCCTCGTTCACCCAGTTTTTGCGGGCCATCGACGAGGCCGGTGAGTTGCGTCGCATCCAGACGCCGGTCGAGACGCATCTCCAGATCACGGAATGGGCCGATCGCGAGATGAAATCGCCGGGCGGCGGGAAAGCGCTGCTCTTTGAGAAGCCGTTGATCGAGGGGAAGCCGGCGCGGTTTCCGGTGGCGATCAACACCATGGGCTCGGAAAAGCGGATGGCGCTCGCCCTTCAGGTTGGCAATGTCGCCGATCTCGCGCAGGAGATTCAGCTCATCCTCAAGGCAAAACCGCCGACCGATCTGCGCGAAGGCTGGAGTCTGCTGAAGCAGGGTATTCACCTCCTGCACGCGCGGCCGAAGCATGTGAAGAGCGCGGCTTGCCAGGAAGTCGTGCAGCGCTTCGACGAGGGCGAGGCGAGCGATCTCTCGTTAGCCGATATCCCGATTCTGCATTGCTGGCCGCAGGATGGCGGGCGTTTCGTTACCCTGCCAAATGTCCATACCCGCGATCCCGAAACCGGCGCGCGGAATCTCGGGATGTATCGGATGCAGGTCTATGACGGGCGGACGACCGGGATGCATTGGCAGGTCCACAAAGTCGGTGCGCGTCATGGGAAGCTCTACTACGAGCGGAACGAGCGGATGCCGGTTGCGGTTACGATCGGGGGCGATCCGGCTTACACTTTTGCCGCGACCGCTCCCCTCCCCGATGGGCTCGATGAGATCCTGTTCGCGGGCTTTCTGCGGAGGAAATCGGTCGAGTTGGTGAAGTGCCTAACGAACGATCTCGAGGTTCCGGCCGATGTCGATTTTGTCCTCGAAGGTTACGTCCAGCCGGGGGAAACGCGGCCAGAAGGACCGTTCGGCGATCACACCGGGTTCTACACCGCGATTGAGGATTACCCGGTTTTTCATCTCACCGCCATCACCCATCGGCGCGAGGCGGTTTATCCCACGACCATCGTCGGGATTCCGCCGATGGAAGATTTCTATCTCGGCTCGGCGAGCGTGCGCATTTTCCTGCCCGTCTTCCAGATGAACTTCCCGGAGATCGTCGACATGGCGCTCCCGGCGGAAGGTGTTTTTCACAACCTCGTCTTCGTTAGCATCCGCAAACAGTACGCCTACCAGGCCTTCAAGGTCATGCATGGCCTCTGGGGCATGGGCCAGATGATGTTCAGCAAATACATCATCGTCGTGGACGACGACTGCGACGTGCATAACACCAGCGAAGTCCTTTTCCGGATGTGCGCGAACACCGATCCGAAAAGAGATAGCACGTTGATCACGAACCCGGCCGACTCGCTCGACCATGCGCCGAGCGTGCAGAACGTCGGCTCCCACATGGGCGTCGACGCCACTAGGAAGCTCCGCGGCGAAGGCTACGACCGCCCCTGGCCCGAACTCGTGCGCATGGACGAGGCGACCCGGAAACTTGTCGACGCGCTGACGGCGATGCCTAAGGGCACTCGTGGCACGACGGGCACGCCTTGATGTGCAGATAAGCGCCTGTCAGTCCTTCCACACTCACGCAGCCTTTTGGGCTTCCTGGATGACCTCGGCAAAGAGTGGCAAACTGATGCGGAAACAGGTCCCGCGCCCAACCTCGGTGTCGATCTGTAGGTTCCCTCGATGACGCTTTACGATTCCGAAAACCATGGCCAGTCCTAGTCCTGTGCCTTTGTCGCCTTTCGTGGAGAAGAAAGGATTCAGGCATCGGTTCCGGACGTCGGGTGTCATCCCGGAGCCATTGTCAGCGATCTCGATAATCGCCTCACGGTGAGCCATCCGGGTGCGAAGGGTAATACTTCCCCCCTGAGGCATCGCGTCCACGGCGTTAAAGATCAAATTCGTGAGAATCTCCCGGAGCTCCGACGGGTTCCCGACAACCGGGGAGAGTGGCTGCAGGTCTGTCGCGACGATGATGTGAGTCTCGTTCGCGAGCAGAGATTTGTTCCACTTAGGTTGGGTGGAAAGAACGGCCTGCTCTGCGATAAGATTCAGATCTACCGCAATGAACAGATCGGCCGTATCGCGCGGTCGATAGAAGTCGCGTAACCTACTTACCACTTCGGCGGCGTCGCGGCCCGCCCGGTTGATGATCTCCAGATAGTCCCGCGCCGTGGTCTTATCCTCGAGGACGCGACCTTCCTCGCGGATAAGGGTATCGCTGTAGCCGATGATGGTCATGAGCGCATTGCTAAAGTCGTGCACGACGCCGCCCGCCATCTCCGCGAAAGCACTGAGCCGTTCCTGTTGCACCATCTGGCGTTGTGCGGTTTGAAGATCTTCGAGTGCTTGGGCTAACTCTCGGGTGCGTTCCTGCACGCGGTCTTCCAGTTCGCGGTTTTGGCGTTCGATTTCCAAGCGGAGAAAATGCGCTTCCAGGATATTCCGGAGCCGCATGTTCATCTCCGAAGGATCGAACGGTTTCGCGAGTAAGTCCGTCGCTCCCGCGGCGAGGGCGCGGCGCTTATTCGCGGCGGTGGCGTCGCCGGTGATGACGAGCACGGGCACTCGATCTTCGGGGCGGAGCTTTTTCCGCATCTGCTCCATCAATTGGAAGCCATCGAGCTCCGGCATGGCGAGGTCGAGAAGGATCAGGTCGGGATGCAGTAACTCTATCTGCTCGAAGAGCAGAGCCGGATTGTTGATCGCGCTCAGGTTAGAATAGCCCAGCCGATTCAAGAAGTTCGTGACCAGGCAGGTATTAGCTACCTGATCGTCGACCATCAGGATGCGCGCTTGCTGCAGCTGGACCAGGTTCACAGGGGGGCGGGAGCTAGGCCAGGTGGAGGAGAGAGGCCATTTTTTGCACTGAGCTGAGCAGCACCTCCGGCAACACTGGTTTCGCGAGGAAGGATTGACCGCCGCACTCCACTTCCTGGTGGCCGGCTTCAGCTTTGCTCAATAAGCCGGTCAGGAATAGGATCGGCACATCGCGAAGTTGAGGATCGTTTTTCGCCTCGCGGGCGAGTTCTCCGCCATCCAGGTTCGGCATATCGACGTCGAAGAGCATGATCTGAGGCTTAAATTGGCGCGCGACGCCGATCGCACGCCTGGAGTCATTTTCGGTCAGCACTTCATACTCACCGCTGTTTTCGAGTATCATCCCGGTGAGGCGCGAGAGATTCGGATCGTCGTCGACAACTAAAACACGGGTCTTAACCATCCCTCCGTGATAGCAATAAGGGGGCGTGGACCGGCCGCGGTGAATACGTATTCGTCCCTCGGTTATTTGGGTAGGGCTAAAGCCGCTCCGGTGTGGAGTGAGAGCAAGTCGGGTTTGGAGATCACCCCGAAGTTTGAGACGTTAAGCATGCTATGATGCATCAATTCCTTGCGAAGCACCGCGCTGAATTAATTGCCCGGTGCAAACTCAAAGTTGCGCAGCGATCGGCACCGAAGGGAACTTCGCAGGAGCTGGAACATGGCATCCCGCTGTTTCTCGATCAGCTAATCAAAACGCTCGCGCTGGAACAGACCTCGGAGCCGATACGCAGCCACCGGATATCCGGGCCCCCCGGCGGCGGCGATACCGGTCGCTATGAAATGGGGGAAGCGGCGGCCGTGCATGGCCGGGAGTCCGGGGAGGGCTGTGTCTTTACGATCAACCTTCCGCGCCATGCCTTGGCGGGGCCTGCCTTGCCGGAGGCTTCGCCCCAGGCGCTCGGAAGTCTGCTTCCGAGCAGATAACTGCCGCGCGCTAAAAAAGTTGTGATCCGCTCGAAGCGTGCGACTTAAGGAGGGGGCCCCCGGCTCAATCGAGGCGATTTTTGTTTCGGTTTCGAGTGTGATTCAGCCGCACCTCCTTCGGGAATGGATCAAAAACTAAATTCCGCGACGCCGGAGGTCGCGAGGACCGATAGAAATGAGGCGGGTAAAGTCACCGCGTCCTCTAATGTGCTGAAGGAGCCACCGCCCGTTTCCGCGGGGAAGTTTGCAACGGCGCGGGAGAACATCGCTCTCTACCGGCTCTTCTTTCAGAGCAATCCGATGCCCGCGTGGGTCTTCGATAAAGGGTCGCTGCGCTTCCTCGCGGTGAACGACGCGGCAATTCAGTGCTACGGGTATTCCCGGGAAGAGTTCCTCGCGATGACGGTGAAGAATATTCGCCCCGCGGAAGAGGTTCCCGCGTTCGTGAGACATCTCGCGGCCAGGGCGACCGGCCAGCCAGCACCGACGCGGATCTGGAAGCATTGCACCAGTAAGAACGAAACGCTTTTCGTCGAAACTCTCACGCAACCGGTGATGCTGGGCAAAAGGCCCGCCTGCCTCGTGATCGCAAACAATGTGACCGAGCGGAAACGGACGGAGGATCACCTGCGCCGCAGCGAAAAAAGCCTGGCCAACGCGCAGCGGATCGCGCGCATCGGCAACTGGGATTGGGACATCGCGACGGATGAGCTCTACTGGTCCGAGCAGGTCTACCAACTGTTTGGGGTGGCGCGGGCGGACTTCGGCGCTAGTTATGACGCTTTCCTCCAAGCCGTTCATCCGGACGACCGGGAGCGGGTGCACGCCGTTCTCGAAGGCGCTCTAGCTGGTCGTGAGATTTATGACGTAGAGCATCGCGTGCTGCTCCCGGACGGGTCGGTTCGGCTCTTGCACGAGCGGGGTGAGGTCGCGCGCGACAACGATGGAAACCCAGTCCGCATGGCGGGCACCGTCCAGGACATCACCGAGGCGGAACTCGCAGAACAGAGTCTGCGCGAAAGCGAGGCGCGGCTGAATGAGGCGCAGCACACCGCGCAAATCGGCAGCTGGCGCTATCTGCCGGACGGATCTCTGACGTGGTCGGATGCGATGTATGCGTTATACCGGATGCCGCGAGACGTTCCACCGACGCACGCGTCAGTCCTAGCCGTGATTCACCCGGACGATCGCGCGAGTCGCGACGAGGTCGCGCTCGCCCGGACAATCGAGTCGGACAAGACTGCGTTTGAGATCGAGTACCGAGTGATCTGGCCAGATGGTCAGGTTCGACATCTCAGCTCGAGGGCGACGTTGAAACGCGATGCGGCTGGCAGGCTGATCGAGGCGGTGGGGACCGTCCAGGACGTCACCGACCGGGTGAAATCTGAGAGCGACCGAGCCCAGCTCGCGGCAATTGTCGCGGCTTCCAATGCTTCCATCATCAGCTTTACCACGGCCGGTACGATCTTGAGTTGGAACAAAGGGGCCGAGCTGCAATACGGCTACAGCGCGGCTGAAGTCGTCGGGAAATCGATCGACTTACTGTTTCCACCGGAGCGGATCCACGAGCGAGAATCTTTGCTCACAAGCCTGAAGGCCGGCGCTTCGATCATGTCCGTCGAAGCCACTCGGGTGCGGAAGGATGGGACGCGCATCGAGATTTCGGGTTCATTTTCACCTATCCTGAACGCCCGCGGTGAGGTCACGGGCGGCGCCACCGTCTCGCATGATATTTCGGCGCAGAAGAACGTCGAGCGGCAGCTCCGCCGCAGCGAGAGCAGCATGGCGACCGCACAGCGGATCGCGCACTTCGGCAGTTGGGAAACGGACCTGTCCACGATGGCGGTGACTTGGTCGGCGGAGACCTATCGCATCTTTGGATTGACGCCAGAGACTGGCATGACGCACGAGATGTTTCTGCAATTAGTGCATCCCGACGACCGCGCCAGCGTGGCGGAGGCATTTGCCCAGTGCTGTACGGGCGACAAGGAATCTTGCGCGATCGCGCATCGGCTTCTGCTGCCGGACGGCCGGATCAAATTCGTGGAAGAGCGCTGGCAGGTCACGCGGGACGCGGATGGGAAGCCGGGTCGCGCGACCGGGACCTGCCATGACGTGACCGAGGAAGAAACGGCCGCAGCCGCTCTGCGGGCGACGATCGAGTCGGCTCTGGATTGCATCGTGACGATCAACGAAGCCGACACGATCCTGGAATTCAACCCCGCAGCGGAGCGGACTTTTGGCTTGTCTCGCGCCGATGCGATCAATCAGCCGCTCTCCACCACGATCATCCCTCCGCGGTATCGCGAAGCGCACTTGCGCGGGATGGCTGCGTTCAGGGAGGCCGAACATACGGTCATCACCGGGAGACGAATAGAGGTCGCTGGGCTGCGCGCCGATGGGACTGAATTTCCGATGGAGTTGACGGTGAGTCGGATCGGCGATGGCAGACCGGCCGTGTTTACCGCTTTCATGCGGGATATCAGCGAGCGGGTTAGCGCGGAGGGAAAACTGCGGTCGCAGGAGGAACAATATCGCAGCCTCTTTAAGGACAATCCGAGCGCCATGTGGGTCCATGAACTAAAAAGTGACCGCCTGCTCGCCGCGAACGATGCGGCGGTGGTGCAGTACGGCTACTCCCGGGACGAACTGCTTTCGTTAACTCTGGTCGACCTGTGGCCCGATGTGGAAGGCGAGGAACTAACCGCACGGGTGAAACGGGAGGGCGCCCCCTCCGGTTACTCGGGAACGGCCCGGCATCGCCGGAAGGATGGGAGTAGCATAACCGTCGAGGTTTATTGCACTCCGATCACCTATAACGGCAAGAAAGCGCGAATGGCCGTTTTGTTCGACATTACCGAACGCGAACGCGCGGAAGCGCAGAGGCGGCTGCAGGCGAGCATGATCGATTTGGCGCACGACGCCATCGTGCTGCGGGATCTGGCTAATCGGGTGGAGCTGTGGAATCGCGGAGCTGAGAACCTTTACGGTTGGACCACGGAAGAGGTGCAGGGACGCCGACTCGAAGATTTTCTTTATCCTGACCCGAAGCCGCTCCTGATCGCGAAGCAGAGCGTGCTGCGCAACGGACATTGGATGGGAGAGCTAAAGCACCTGTGCAAAGATGGGCGGACGGTGACCGTGAGAAGCCGATGGACGTTGTTGGAAAGGGATGCGGGTAAACCGCGGTCGATCTTAGCCATCAATACCGACATCACGGAACAGAAGGCGTTGGAAGCGCAATTCATGCGTGCGCAGCGCCTGGAAAGCATCGGCACCCTCGCGAGCGGGGTGGCGCATGATCTCAATAACATCCTCTCGCCGATTCTCATGTCCGTGCCGCTTTTGCGGACGCCGCTCTCCGACGAGCGCAGGGAGAAGCTCTTATCCCTCGTCGAACAGAGTGCGGAACGCGGCGCGGCAGTCGTGAAACAAGTTCTCACCTTTGCGCGCGGCGCGGACGGCGAAAAAGTCCTCGTTCACCCAGCGTTTTTGGTGAAAGAAATCACCCAGATCGCCGAGGGAACGTTTCCGAATAACATCACCGTCCGCAGCCAATACCCCGACGACCTTTGGCAGCTCAGCGGCGACGCCACGGAGCTGCACCAGGTCCTGCTCAATCTTTGTGTGAACGCGCGGGACGCGATGCCGGAAGGCGGCAGTCTTTCCATCGAGGCCGAAAATTTCGAGGTCGATGCACATTACGCGAGCATGACGCCCGGAGCGCACGCCGGGCCCCATGTGCTGCTGACCGTGAGTGACACCGGCACCGGCATTCCGCCGCTGGTCATCGAGAAAATTTTCGACCCTTTCTTTACCACCAAGCAAGAGGGCAAAGGGACGGGGCTCGGACTCTCGACTGCGCTCGGCATCGTCAAAAATTACGGCGGTGTGCTCAATGTGGACAGCACGTCCAAAGGCACCACCTTCCGCGTCTTGCTGCCGGCCGCGGCGGGCGCGCATCAGGCCAGCGCGGCGGCCGATCTTGGCGATCTACCGCGCGGCCAGGGCGAAACGATCCTGGTTGTGGACGACGAGCCAGTCATCCGCGAAGTCGCGCAGGCCTTGCTCGCGCAGAGTGGCTACACCGTTCTGACAGCGGACGACGGACCGGCAGCACTCGCGATCTTTGCCCGGCACCACGCGGAAATCCGCCTGGTCATGACAGATCTCGCGATGCCTTTGATGAACGGGATGACGCTGGCGCGCGCACTGCGAAAAATGGACGCCTCGACCAAAATCATCCTCTCCACCGGTCGGGATGAAGATCGCCATCCGGCGGAGGCGAAGAGCATCGGCATCGGAGCGTTGCTGGCCAAGCCGTACTCTCAGGAAAAGCTGTTGTGCACGCTCGACCGATTGCTGCACGCCGCGGCGCCGGGCTCTTCATGAGTTCTGTCGACGCGGCGGGAAAGAGATTCTGGCAGGAGCGCATGAGCTTGCGCACGGGGATTGTGATTTTCGCAATCCTCGTCGTGGGGATCAACACTGTCCTGGTTCTGCAGCAAGGCAGAACGGAAGTGCGGGAGGCCATCGAAAACGCCGTCACTCAGGACGCGAACATCGCAGCCGCCTTTGAACAATATGTCGAAGGCCGTCTCGCGCAGGCCGAGGTCGTCGCCACTTTGGTGCAAAAGGAATATGCGGCACGCGGAGCCGGGATCGACCTGCACAGAATGCAAGCGGAAGGGGCGATCGATCCGAAAACTTACGCCGCGGCTGGCATCCTGGATGAGCGAGGTAAAGTGGTCGCCTGGAGTGGCCCGCCGCTGGAGCGTAGCCAGTTGGAGACGCTTCGCTTCGAAGCATTCCCGATCCATTCTCCGCACGATCTCCGGAAGATCTTTGTGGACCAACCTCTGGGCACCTCGGGTTCAGGAATCCCGTTTGTTCCGCTGACCCGGCGCCTGAATAAAGCGGACGGCAGCTTCGGAGGTATCGCCGTGCTCCTGGTGGACGCGCGTCACCTCACCGATTTTGTCGATGTTCTGCCGCGCGAAGATACCATGCTCGCGGTCGTGGGAGCGGACCGGATCCTGCGTTCGCGTCGAGTAGGGCAAGCCATCTCCGCGGGCGATAGCCTGCGAACGAGCGCCCTCTTTGCGGCATTGGCTCGGCACGATTCCGGGAACCTTGTCTTCGAGAGTTCCTATGACGGAGTAAGACGGCTCTTCAGTTTCCGCGCCCTCCCGAATTACCCGTTGATCGTGACCGCCGGGGTTTCCGAAGACCGCACCCTCGCGCCCGTTTTGCGCCGCCGGACACGGTATTACACCAGAGCCGTTACGCTCACCGCAATCATCACTGCGCTGACCGTGGTTTTGCTTCGAGCGTTAACGCGGCGCAAGCGAGCTCTTTCCGAGTTGCAGGAGAGTGCAGCGGCCTTGCGTGCGCGCGAGGAGGAGTTTCGCACCCTGACGGAATCCATGCCGCAGCTCGTCTGGAGCACGACGCCAACAGGAGAGCCAATGTTTTTCAATCAGCGCTGGACGGATTATACGGGGTTGAGTCTCGCCGCCTCGCAAAAGAACGGATGGACGACGGCTTTTCATCCGGACGATGCGCCGAAGGTGTCCGAAAGCTGGCGGCACGCGACGGAGCACGGAACTTTGTTCGAAATGGAATACCGCTTACGCCGAGTCGATGGCGCGTATCACTGGATGCTCGGGCGAGCGCTCCCACTCAAGGACAGCGCCGGCCGAATCACGCAATGGTTTGGCACGACCACGGATATCGATGCCCAGATGGAATCGCAATCCCGCGTGCGGGAGCAGGCCGAGCTGCTGGATTTGACCGACGAAGCGATCATCGTGCGCGACCTGGATGACACGATTCGGTTTTGGAATCGCGGCGCGCAAACGCTCTACGGGTGGAGCGCGGAGGAGGTCCTGGGACGGAAGGCCCGCGACTTCGCGTATGAGAACACCCCATCGTTTTTAGCTGCCAAAGCCATGCTGGCCGAGCACGGGCAATGGTCCGGCGAGATGCTGCATCTGCGGCGGGACGGCGGGACCGTCACGGTCCTCAGCCGCTGGACGATCGTCCCGGCTCGAGATGGCCAGGCCGCCTCCGTCCTCGTCGTAAACACCGACATCACCGAGCAAAAACGACTCGAACAGCAGATGCTCCGCACCCAGCGACTCGAGAGCATCGGCACGCTCGCCAGCGGGGTCGCGCACGACCTGAATAACGTGCTCTCGCCCGTGCTGATGGCGGCGCCATTGTTACGCGATGAAATGTCCGCGGAGAAGCGCGATCTGCTCGTCTCCTTGATCGAGCAAAGCGCTGAACGCGGGGCTCAAATCGTCCAGCAAGTCCTGACCTTCGCCCGCGATGCCGACGGCGAACGCATGCTCCTCCAGCCGGTTCATCTTTTGAAAGATATCGGCAGGATGATCGAAGAAACCTTCCCGAAGTCGATCACCCTCCATCTCAGCTATCCGGAAGGTGTCTGGTTACTCGAAGCCGATTCCACCCAGCTCTATCAAGTGCTCCTGAACCTCTGCGTGAACGCGCGTGACGCCATGCGCGACGGCGGCAGTCTGGGCCTTTCCGCCGCCAATTTCGACGTCGACGAAAACTATGCCGCGACCACCGTGGGTCTCAATGCCGGTCGTTACGTCGTCCTGGAAGTAGCCGATAGCGGCAGTGGGATCCCGCAGGAGATCATCGAGAAAATTTATGATCCATTCTTCACCACCAAAGCTGTCGGGAAGGGAACCGGCCTGGGCCTCTCCACCGTGCTTGGAATTGTGCGGAGCCATGGCGGTGTCCTCAGTGTCCAGAGCACGCCGCAGGGAACGACCTTCCGCGTTTTCCTGCCGGCCTCCGGAGAAAATACGGAGTCGCCCACCGCGGCCGCGGGCGCTTCACTGCCGCAGGGCCGCAGCGAAATGATCCTGATCGTAGACGACGAGCCCGCCGTTCGTGACATCGCGGAGATCGTCCTCCTGCGCCATGGCTACGGCGTTCTCCTGGCCGAAGACGGCCCGGCCGCACTTTCGATTTTCGCTGCGCGCGGCGCTGAGATCGCTCTCGTCATCACGGATCTGGCCATGCCGATCATGGATGGATTCAGTCTGGCGCGGACTCTGCGCAAAATGGATTCCGAAATCCGCATCGTCATCTCCACCGGCCATGCCGACGGGCTTCCTGCCGGCGAACTCAGTCAGATCGGTATCGTCGCTACCCTTCCAAAGCCTTACAATCAAAGGGAGTTGCTCCAGCTCCTGGATGAGATTCTGCACCCGGCAAAATAGCAAAATGAAAACTCTAAAGATTCTAATCGCTGATGACCACGAGGTCGTAAGGGAAGGAGTACGCATGCTCATCGAGGCAGAGGCCGGCTGGGAGGTTTGTGGCGTCGCTGAGAACGGACGCGAGGCCCTCGAGCGCGCGCGAGAACTCCAGCCCGATATTATCGTCCTCGATCTGAACATGCCTGAGCTCAGCGGAGTCGACGCGGTGCGTCAGCTCAAGCGGGCGCTGCCCGCCTGCGAGGTTCTTGTCTTCAGCGCGCACCGCTCCGAAGAGGTGGTCGAGCAAGTCTTCGACGCCGGCGCCAAGAGCTACATTCAGAAGGCCGATGCGGGCCGGGATTTGATCAGCGCCATCCGCTCCCTCGCGGAACATAAGCCTTACTTCACCCCCGAAATATCAGAAATCGTTTTTCGGAGGTTTCTGCACAAGAATGGTGGCAAGGCGGATAGTCCGAAGGGCGACCTGACGGCGCGCGAGCGGGAAATCCTTCGTCTCCTCGCGGAGGGCCAGAGCAACAAAGATGTGGCCAAGAACCTCGGCATCAGTATCCGCACCGCCGAGACCCATCGCGCGGCGTTGATGCACAAGCTGAACCTGGATTCCCTTGCCTCCCTCGTCCGTTACGCAATTCGGAACCAGATCATCGAAGCGTGACCGCGACCACCCAATCGCGGTCTACGTAGAGATCGCGCTTCGTTCTGCGTAACGACTGGGCTCCGGTCGGCATGGGCAGAGCTATTGTGGGAGTCGTTCCTTCCACCCGACCGCCTTTTTACCCTCGATGATTCAGACAAGCCCCATGCCGCAACCTGCATCGCTGAATAGCGGAACCGTGCTCGTGGTCGACGACGACTTCTCGCTTCGCGTGCTCTTCGAAATGTATCTCGAAAGCTTCGGTTACAAACCGCTGGTCGCAGCCGACGGCGACACGGCCTTGCGTTTGGCCGCAGAACATCCGGAGATCCAGGTCATTATACTCGATGTCGTGATGTCGGGGATCAGCGGGTCTGAGCTTTCAAGGCAGCTTTCCACTCTACTCCCGGTAGCCACCATTCTCTTTTGCTCCGGACATCCGTTAGAAGAACTGCTCCGCCTCGGAATCGAAGTGCCGGCGTCACGTTTCATGCAAAAGCCGTGCCGCCCCGAGGCGTTGAAGGAGCGGTTGAGCGAACTCTTTGCTCCACGCTTGGCGGCGTAGCCTTTCCGAGGCGGAAATAGCTTCTCAGCAACTCACTCCATCGGCTCCAGCCCGGATTCTTTGCGGAAGCTAGCCATCTCTTTTTCGGTGCACTCCGGACAGGCGCCATGGCTAAACCGGCTCCCAGTCTCGTTCTGAATGTAGGTCTCGACCCGCTCCCAGTAATCCCCCTCGTCTCGCACCTTCCGGCAATAGACGCAGATTGGAATCATCTCTTTTAGCTGCCGGATTTCAGACGTGTACTTTAGAATCCGCTCCGCCACCCGCAGGCGCATGCGAATGGCATCGGGGTCGAGTGGCTTGGTCAGGAAGTCATCCACGCCCGCAGCGGTCGCCTTCTCGAAGTTCTCGCTCGTGGTGCGATTTGCCGTCAGCAGGATGAAATAGATGTAGGGCGTTTTCGGACGGGACCGGATCTTTTCACACAACGCCAGCCCGTCCAATCCGGGCATCATCCAATCACTGATGATCAAGCGCACGGGCTC
>JBBSUP010000038.1:0-27989 GCA_038234295.1 Chthoniobacterales bacterium | reverse complement strand
GGACGTTGACGAATGCCTCACACGCAGACATCCGAGGCGGCGGCGCTGTTCCGCTCCGCCCCTCACGAGGGTTCATCCGTCAGAACTCACTCAGCCTTCAATCGGGGAGGAACCCCACTGCATCGCACGAGTCCCTGCCGGCGCTGGCGCCTTCCCTTGGATTGGTTTGGTTCCCCATCCCATCGGAAGTCACCTCAACGCTCCGACCGCACCTTGCGTCCAGCGCTTTGCTTGTCCTTAAGCACATTCTTACAGCCAACCCCTGGCCGGCGCACGACCAAGTTTCCCATGACTCCAATCTCAACTCCCGCCGCCATGCGCGCTCTCGCCAGTGGTGGCTGATCTTGTTCTCGTTAGGCCTTCTCGCCGCGATGTGACTCGACACACCACGCCGTCAGTCGTACCGTCAGTTCATGCCCGCCACACTTGATGCTCTTTCTCACGATGCCCTCGTGTTGCCGCCCGATCAACGCGTCGCCCTCGCTTATCGGCTTCTTGTCAGCGTAGAGCCTGAGCCGGAGCCGGGGGCGGATGCCGCTTGGGAGGCGGAGATTGCACGGCGCATCGCTCGCTTCGACGCTGGGGGGTCGCAGCCGGTCCCCGCAGCAGAGGTTTTCGCCGGGTTGCGCGCGATCGCACCCGACCGATGAACGCGGTTCTTGCCTTCCTGCCGGAAGCGCAACGTGATGCCGAGGAAGCGACCAGATATTATGAGGAGCGCGTTTCAGGCTTGGGCGCGCGGTTTCGCTCCGAGGTTGAGAGTGTCTGCGCAGCTATCGTTCGCCAGCCGCTTTTGTGGCGCGAACGGGCTGGTGGCTACCGCCGGGTGAATATCCCAGGATTTCCCTATTACGTCGCTTACATCATTCGCGATGAACGGATTCTAGTGGCAGCGGTTGGACATGGCAGCCGACATCCAGACTATTGGAAGCGACGCGATGTCTGAAAGTGACCGAAAGCCTAACCAAGCGATGCAGACATGTGGTTAAGTCAAGTTAGCTCTTAATCGTGGCATAAGATTTCTTCTGTTCCCCTCGAATCGAGACTCTTCCGGGCTCAGGGGTAGCTCTTTAAGAGCTCGAGTTTGTGCTCGATAAAAGAGGTCTTGCTCGCATAGCCGAGGGCTTTGATCTGCGCGAGGCCGAACTCGGTGGCGAGTTTGCCCAGCTTGGTCTGGAGGCGAGTGCTGGGCTCCAAGGCGCCGATGACATGGCCGCGCAGGACGTGCCAGATGGCGACGCAGAGTTTGCGGGCCACAGCAACAGCGGCTTTGTTGCGCCCGCGCCGCGCGGCCACGGCCAGGCCCCACTTTTGCAGCGGGTGAGAGAAGGGGTCAGAGCTTACTATCGACACTCGTACGCGGAGCGCCTGTCCTACGGCGAGTCCATCGTGAGCCCGCTGGGATCGGGGCTGCGCGCGCCGAGGTGCTGCACTTGGACGAGGAGGTTGTCGCATGGGGGCAGCACTTCCCCTTTGTCGTAATCGGAGGTGACGTAGTCATTGGCATTGTAGCGGAGACTGACGGCTGAGGTCTCCGCGGAAAAGGCGGGAGAGAAGCGGAGAGCTTCTGGAACTGCCGGCCCCGGCGCCCGTATCTGGGAAGCGTCGGGCAATTTTTCCCCACGGGCAGCCGGAGCGCTCGTGGAAGACCTCTCTGAAAACGATCGCTGCTCACCCTTTTTTATCGAGGCCAGGATTGTCCCCGGCCCCTTCGCCGCGGGTTGGTCGAGTCGCGCACAAACCTACGGCTGCTGATAAACCACGCCGCCTTTCATCACGAAGCGCACCTGGCGCAGCGGCGCTACGCTCTTGGTCGGATCGCCGGCGAACGCAACCAGATCCGCGAGAAAACCAGGACGCACCTGTCCGCGATCGGCGAGATGAAAAACCGCCGCGTTCCCACTCGTCGCCTGCTGCAGCACTTCGAGCGGGCTGAAGCCGTACTCCTGCACGAGGAGTTCCATCTCCCGCGCGTTCTCGCCGTGGGCAAAGACCCCGACATCGCCGCCCATCACAAAAGTGACGCCAGCGGCACGCGCCGCTTTCATGCTCGCACGTTTCGCGCGGATGCGTTCCGGCTCCGGTTCGCTGCCTTTCTTCCAACCGAGATACTGCGAGATCGCATCGCCGGCGGCGACGGTCGGGCAGAAGGCGACCTGATGTTCCTTCATCAGCTTGAACACCTCCGCGGTCCCTTCGTCGCCATGTTCGATCGTATCGACGCCGGCGAGGATGGCCCGACGCATTCCCTCGGCCGTGGTCGCGTGGGCGGCCACCGGGCGCCCGGCGTCGTGCGCGGTGCGCACCGCCCCGGTCAGCTCTTCCTGCGAAAAGGTGGGGCGGGAACGTTCGCCGGCTCCCCAGCGATAATCGGCGTAGAGCTTCACCCAATCAGCGCCCTTGCCGATCTGCTCGCGCGTCACGCGCACGATCTCGTCGACGCCGCTGGCTTCCTGCGCGCCCTGGGGCAGATCGAGATCGGGCGACAGCTTCGGCCCATAGCTGCCGGTCGCGACGATCGCGCGCGTAACCACGATCATGCGCGGGCCAGGAACGACGCCGCGGTCGATCGCTCGCTTCAACCCGACGTCGCCATTCCCCGCACCCTCCGTCCCGAGATCGCGCGTGGTGGTGAAGCCGGAGAGGAGCGTTGCGCGAGCGTGCGCGGTCGCTGCGGCGGTCCGGAAGGCGAGCGATTCCGTCAGGACCTGATCGTTCCACGGCGTCTCGTTATAGGGATGGAGGAAGAGGTGCGAATGACCTTCGATCAACCCGGGAACCAGCGTGTCGTTAGGCAAATCGATCGTCCTGGTGTCGTTAGGCGCCTTTACTTCCGCGGCGGGACCAGCTTGCGCGATCCGGTCGCCCTGCACGAGCACGACCCAATCTGGACGCAGCTGCACACCGTCGAAAACGGCGGCTGGTCGGAGGAGATAAGTGGGGGCCGGCGCTGGATCAGCCCCGACCGCAACGGGCGCGAGGAGGAGAAGGGCGAGGCCGAGAGAGAAGCAGCGTTTCACTCGCAGAAGCTAACCACGGGGCCGCCCGGCTGCGAGCAGATTCGTTAGGCGCAATCATTGTAGGGCGGGCGCTTCGCATGCCCCGGTTTAGATACTGGGCAACCGAAGCGGTCGCCCTACAATTTCGGCGACGGATCTAGACAACGCGGTCGAGCAGGGGCGCGCCGGCTTCGAACGCCGCCAGGTTTTTCAGGAAATGTTCCAAGAGCCGGGCCTGCTCGCGATCGTGCGTGCCCGCGATGTGCGGGGTGATGAAGCAGTTCGGCGTCTCCCAGAGCGGATGCTCCGGCGGGAGGGGCTCGGGATCGGTGACATCGAGGTAAGCGGCCCCGAGCTGCCCGGAGCGGAGCGCGGCGATCAGCGCCGGTTGATCGACCGTGGTGCCGCGCCCGATGTTGTAAAAGCGCGCACCGCGTTTGCAGCTGGCGAAACTCGCGGCGTCGAAGAAATGCTCGGTGGCGTCGTTCGCGGGGAGGATATCGATGACGTGATCGGCCCGGGCGAGGACGCTGCCAGCCACTTCCGGAGTGACGATACGCACGCCTTCATCGCTCTGCGGCGTGCGCCGGACGCCGGTAATTTCCATCCCGAGCGGACCGAGTAACGCGACGAGGCGGCGCGCGATCGCGCCGAAGCCGTAGATGATGACGCTCTGGCCGTTGAGAAGAAAACGCCGGCCGCGGCGGGTTTCCTTTGCCAGCCAAACGCGCTCGCCGCGCTGGTTGTCGAGGCAACGCGGAAGCTCGCGGGCGAGCGCGAGGATCATCGCGAGAAGATGTTGCGCGCAGGCTTCGTCGAAGACGCTGCTGGTGTTGGTGAAGGGCACGCCGCGCTGTTGCAGGTGCGCGCGGAGATCTGCGCCGTCGTAATTTGTGTAGCCGGCACTCGTCACTTCCACCCAGCGCACGTCGTGCGTGAGGAGGTATTCGACCTGCGGTTGCCCGAGGAGAATGTGCGGCGCCGTCTCGTCCTCGGCCGGAGCGTTGACGGACGGGTCCGCGATCGTGAGCTCGTGCGCGCCGGTGCGCTCGCGGAGCACCTGCTGGAGGTCATCGTAGAACGGGAAGTTGCACCAGATGCGCAGCGGTTCTGGGTGGGCCGCCATAAGACTTTTCCGGATTAATAGCGACCGGTGCGCTCGAGGAGCGGTTCCCACCAGGCGCGATTTTTTAGATACCAATCGATCGTGCCGCTCAGACCGTCGCGGAAGTTGTGCAGCGGTTTCCAGCCGAGCTCGCGCTGCGCGAAGGAAGAGTCGATGGCGTAACGGCGATCGTGCCCGAGCCGATCGGTGACGTAGCTGATGAGGCTTTCCGGTTTGCCTAACGAGGAAAGGATCCACTTCACGGTCTCGATGTTCGCCATCTCGCTGTCGCCCCCGAAATTATAGACCGCTCCCGGTTTGCCCTCGAAGAGCGCGGCGATAATCCCCGCGCAATGATCCTCGACGTGGATCCAGTCGCGCACGTTCAAGCCGTCGCCGTAGACCGGGAGCGGCTCGTCGCGGAGCGCCTTCACGATCATGAGCGGGATCAATTTTTCCGGGAACTGATAGGGGCCGTAATTGTTCGAGCAGCGCGTGACGACCACTTCCTGCCCGAAGGTGTGCTGGCAGGCGAGGGCGAGGAGATCGGCGCTGGCCTTGCTCGCGGAATAGGGCGAGCTCGGCTCAAGCGGCGACTGCTCGGTGAAGCGCCCGGTCTCGCCTAACGAGCCGTAAACTTCGTCGGTCGAGACCTGAAGGAAACGCTTCACCCCGTGCCGGCGCGCCGCGTCGAGGAGCACGCTGGTGCCGACGATGTTCGTGTGGATGAAATTTTGCGGGTCGTTGATGCTCCGGTCGACGTGCGATTCGGCCGCGAAATTGACCACCGCGAAGAAATTCTCCTCGGTCAGGAGCGTGTCCATCTGGTCGGCATTCGCGATGTCGGCCTGGAAAAACTCGTAGCGCTCTCCATATTCCGCGACCACGCCGTCGAGATTGGCCAGATTCCCCGCGTAGGTGAGGGCATCGACATTCGTGACCAAGGCCGGCTTGTAATGTTCGAGAATGTAACGAATAAAGTTACTCCCGATGAAGCCACAGCCGCCCGTAACCAAGATGCGCATCGACGCGCTACCTAGCAGCGGAGCCGAATCCGCGCGAGGAGAAATTGCCGCGCCGGAAGCGCTCACCCTCGAGCAGCGGCTCAGGCGAATTGACTGGACGCCGTGGCTGATCCTCGCACTCGGGACGTTCCTCCGCTTCCTCCTCCTGAGCATGAAGCCGCCGCACTTCGACGAGGGGATCAACGGCTGGTTCGTCGACCAGATGCGCCGGACCGGCTTTTACCGGTACGACCCGACGAATTATCACGGGCCGTTTCATTTTTACGTCCTCTTTTTAACCGAGACGCTTTTCGGACGGCACATCTGGGCGCTCCGGCTGCCGGTCGTGCTGGCGAGCATCGGCGCGCTTTGGGTGACGTTGCGCTTCGAACCGTTCGTCGGCCGCAAAGTGAGCCGCATCGCGGCCATGGCGATGGCGGTCTCGCCGGGCTTCATTTTTTACGGGCGCTACGCGATCCACGAAGTCTGGCTGCTCCTCTTTTCCATGATCTTCCTGCTCGGCGTGGTCGGGCTGTGGAAGCAGGGCACGCGCGGCTACCTTTGGTGCGTCGGGATGGGCCTGGCCGGAATGATCCTGACGAAGGAGACCTATATCATCCATCTCGGGTGCGCGGTGATCGCTGCGGGCGTGCTCTGGGTTTCACATCTGCTCACGCCGCTGCCGGATCTGCAACGCGCGCCGCGGCGCTGGCATCTCGCTGATCTTGCGATGGTGATTGGGGCTGGGCTTGCTCTGATCGTGCTCTTTTATTCCGGCACGTTTTTTAACCTGCCCGGTCTGCGCGGACTGTATGAGACTTTTACGACCTGGTATCAGACCGGGTCGAAAGGCAATGGGCACGAGAAGCCGTGGCCGTACTGGTTTGAACTCATCGTCCGCTATGAATGGCCGGTCTTGATCGGACTGTTGCTTTGCCTGGCCTGCCAGTTCTTTCGTAACTCCGCCATTCGCTATCTCGCGATCTACGGCGTCGGCGTGCTCGCGGCTTATAGCATCGTTAACTACAAGACTCCGTGGTGCATTATCAGCATTGTTTGGCCGTTTCTTTTCGTGTTCGCGGCGGGCGTGGCGGCGTTGCGGATTCCGCGGAGGGCTTTTGGCATGGCGGCGGGCGCGGTGCTTGGGCTGGGAGCCGGCGTGCTTGGAAGCTACCTCTTTCAGCCGTCCGCGGTGAAGGAACTCTGCTCGTGGCCGCACTATCTTTTGGCGGTCTTCAAGATCACGCTGGCAGCGTCCTCCACGAGCCCGACCTGCGGCGAAATGGGACAGCGGCTCTTCGGGGTTGCACTCGGTTGTGCGCTCCTCGGGGGCGGTCTGGGCTACCTCGCCGGGCGCTCACTTTCCCTTAAGGAATCGGTGATGCGCGCCGTGCAAATGACGGCCGCCGGCATCGCGCTGCTGATGTCGCTGGTGCTGGCGGTTTATCTTAACTACTTCGCCTGCTCGACTGAGGCGGAGCCGTATGTCTACGTGCAGACTTACAACGACATCGAGAAGCTCATGCGCCCGGTGATGAAGCTGGTGCATCGCGACCCGACTTACTACAGCATGGTGGGTCATCTGATCCGGTCGAGCACTTATCCCTTTCCCTGGCTGCTCGGTGATTTCCCAAATGTCGGCTACTACGAGCACGATAACTCACCGGGCAAGATGGACGCCGATTTCCTTCTCGTGCAGGAAGATCGAGTCGCGGAAGTAGAGAAGAAGTTACATGAGAGCTATTACACCGAGCCGCTGACGATTCGGCCTTATCAGGATCCGTCAAAGCTCTACCTCAACACGAAAACCTTCGGGCGAGTGATGCGCGGCATGACCCCGGATTTCGTGGGCAAACCTGAAGCCACTCCGGCCTCTCCGTTGCGATGAAGGCGCTCTCAGCCGGGTTGACCTTCGTTAATGTCGCGGCGGTCGCAGGCCTGTTGCTTGGGATGCTCGCGGGCGGGCTTGATTCCGGCTTCGCCGGCCTCGCGTTGATCGCAGGTGGCGCGGCCGCGGTGGCGGCGTGGATTTACACTGCGCCCTTCACCGAGCGGACGGTGGTGATGACGCCGCAATCCGAAGAGCCGAAATCGAAACGCGCCCGTCGCAAACTCGGCCTGCCGCCGCTCACCGTGCCGGTTCGGGAAAGGCCGGTCTGGCATTTCTGGGGCTGGATGGTCGGCGTGCTCTTCGCGCTTTTCGCGCTGCGTTCGTTCTGCTGGCTGCTCTACATCGACGGCGCGAACCTCAAGATTCAGTGCCCGAACAACCTTGGCGATCTCGGGTTGCACCTCACCTACATCAATTACTTCGCGAACGGCGCCGCGCTCTGGCCGGATAACCCCATCTATTTGCTCGGGAAGATGCGCTATCCCGCGGGAACCGATCTCTTCAACGCGCTTCTTTTACTCGCGCACATCGATCTGATTCACGGGCTCGTCTGGGCGGGTTTGCTCGCCTCGCTCGCGACGTTTTACGGCTTCTACCGCTGGGGAGGGGCTTTTGGTGTGGCGGGATTTCTCTGTAACGGCGGCTTCGCCGGCTACCGCTTTTTTCAGACGTGGAAGTTTGTCGATTATCAGGGCGAGGGGATCGCCTGGAAAAGCATTCCGCTAACCATGTTTGTGACCCAGCGCGGACTCCTCTACGCGATCCCGGCGGGTTTGCTCCTGCTGCTGCACTGGCGCCGGAAATTTTTCCGGCAGCAGCCGAACGACTCCGCCGCGCCGGTCATCCCGAGCGCAGCCGAAGGCGAAGTCGAGGGATCGCGTGGAACGGCCAAAACGCTTCTTCCATGGTGGGTGGAATGGTCGCTCTACGCGACGATGCCGCTCTTCCACGTCCACACCTTCCTCGCGCTCTCCGCCGTGCTCGGCTGCTGGCTCGTCATCGGCACGCCGGCGATGCGCAAACACGTCGCGCTGATTCTCGCGGCCGCGGTTCTGCCGGCGACCGGGCTCGTCTTTCTCGTCACCGACCACTTCGGCGCGAAATCGATCCTCGCGTGGGCGCCCGGCTGGCTCCAATCCGACCCCGGCTTTTCCACCTCCTGGGCTGGTTTCTGGTTCGTAAACTTCGGCATCCTCCTGCCGCTCGCGCTCGCGCTCGTCGGGCTGCTCGGCTGGCGGCTCTGGCAGCAGAAAAATCAGGGCGTTGCCTTCTCGTTAGGCGCGAGTGTGGCGTTCGTCGTCCCGGCCGCGGCGATCTTTCTCTTCGCGATTTTTGTGAGGACCGCGCCGTGGGGTTGGGACAACACCAAGCTCATCATCTGGGCCTATTTCATCCTGCTGCCGTTTCTCTGGCACGACCTGATCGCGCGCTGGCTCTGGCCGATCCGGGCGGGCGTTTGTTTTCTCCTGTTCGCTTCGGGATTTGTCTCCCTGATCGGTGGACTCATTGTCGGCTCGCCCGGCTTCGACATCGCGAACCGGCTCGATCTCAACAGCGTCGCCGCGGCCGTGCGGAAGATTCCGATCAAGGAACGGTTCGCCGCTTTTCCGACCTACAATCACCTGCTGCTCCTCGACGGCCGCAAGACTGTGCTTGGCTATCCCGGGCATCTCTGGACGCAGGGGTTCGACTACGGGCCGGTCGAGCAACAGCTCAAGGCGCTCATGCTCGGCGCACCCGATTGGCGGGAACGGGCGCGCGCGCTCGGGACGCGCTACCTCTTCTGGGGCGACGAAGAACAGCGCGCCTACGGAGCCAGCGCGCAGCCCTGGCGCGGCGCCGCGGTGGTCGTCGCGGAAGGACGCTGGGGAAAAATCTACGACCTCGAGACGCCGGTGGAACGCGGGACTCGTTAGGCGAAAAGCTTGGTCATCCCGAGCGGAGCGCCGCGCCGCCGAGGGCTCCGGTGGAACAACGGGGAAGTTCCCGCGGCCGAGCGGCACCGTCATTCCACGGGATCCCTCGGCTGCGCTGCGCTTCGCTCGGGATGACGACGAGCTGGGGTTGCACCGCGTGCAGCGGCTGGGCGCGGTCGAGGATGAACTGTTTCAGCGGGAGCTTCTGCGCGGCGAAGGCAGCGATCTCGCGCGGCTCGATCATCGCGTCGTTAGGCAAGAGCACGAGCAGCTTTCCTTCTGGATGCGCGCGCTGATAACGCACAATGTTTTCCGCGATCGTCTGCTCGGCGACGAGATGCGCGCGGAAGAGTCGCCGCAAATTATAACGGCGCAGCCGGCTCGAAGCGGCGACGCGATCGGCAAAGTCTTCAAACGCTTCCGGCGCCGGCCGAAAATCGCGCGGCAGTTCCGCCTCCTCCTGCGCGGAGAGCGCCGCGCCGTCGCGGATCTTCGCGAGCAGGTCGTGCGGACAACCGAGCGCGACCTGTGCGAGATCGGGCCGCGCGCTCTGCCGCAGGAGCGCAGCTCGCTCCGGCCGGAGCAGACGCGGGAGCGACTCGGTCGCGGGCGCTTCGCCGCGCTGCCATTGCTCGAGCAGCGGCTGCTCGGTGGCGGACAATTCCGCCCAGCCGAGCGCGACCAGTTGTCCGCTGGCCTGGAGAAGCTGAATTACCTGCCAGATCGGCTGACCGGACGTCGTCGCGCTTTTCGTTAGGCTGAAATAGATCGCATCGGCGGCACGGACGCGCGCGGTCCAGGTGTTCTCCGATTCAGGCGCCGGCGAGGGCGCGGTGGTGCTGGACGCTTGCGGAAGCGGCGGCGCGCGGAAGCTGCCGCATCCGCTCGTGAGCAGAGCGGCGAAGAGCAACAGCCCGAGGCGGCGTTTCACGCTTCGCGCGGGATACGGCCGCTGTTGGTGGTCCAAGGCAGCGGTCGGGCGGAGCGCGTGCTCTGCCAGGTGCGATAGCCGGCGGCGAGAATCTTGCAGCCGATCGCGAGCGTGCGGCGCCAAGTCACCCCGGAAACTTTTTGTTCGCCAGCGAGCCGGCGCCGTTCCTGTACCGGGATTTCGCAGATCGTGGCATCGAACCGCGCCGCGCGAATCTGCGCCTCGATCGTCCAGCCGAAAGTCATCTCGCGCGGCGCAATCTTCTCAAAAAGTGGGCGGCTGATCAGGCGCAGCGGCCCGAGATCGCTGAAGCGGCGCCCGCTCAAGAGTCCACACCAGAGCCCGAGAATCGCGTTTGCGAACATGTGCCGCAGCGTCATCGCGCGCCAATTCCGCCAGCGTCGGGTGCGGCTCCCGAGCACGAGATCGTAACCCTGCTCGAAGGCCTGCGTGATCCGCGCGAGATCGCCCGGGGCGGAAGCGCCATCGCCCGCGCAGAAAGCGTAGGCGCGAATCCCGGGGAAGTAGTCGTTCGTGAGATTGATCGCGGCCTGACAGCCGTAGCCGTAGCCGCGCTGCGCCGTCTCTGCGACGAGGACCGGGCGCGCGCGCGCGATTTCCGCGGTGCCGTCGGTCGAGCCGTTCACGCCGACCGCGACCACATATTTCTCGGAGTCGATGGCCGCGAGCAACTCATCGAGCACCGGGCCGAGGCAGGCGGCTTCGTCGCAGGCTGGGATGATGATGGCGATTTCGGGCTGGCACGTCGCGGGCATGGCAAGCGGTAAGAGTAGCGCAAGCGCGTCCTATTCCAACGTGGCCGTGGAACTTTCCGCGCTGACGTTAAGGACGAGTTGTCCTTCCGCGACCACCTCTGCGCCGACGCGCGCGAGCACCTGAAACTGAAAGAGTTCCCCGACCTGCGCGAGCTTCTCCGCGCGCAACCGAATCTCGTCGCCGGGTCGCACCGCGCGCAAAAACTTCATCGACCGAATCGCGGATAACAGGAACAGCGGCCGCGCGTCCTCCGCGAAACCTGAAGCCGCTGCGATCCCCGCAGTTTGCGCCAGGGCTTCGGTCAGGATCACGCCGGGCACGAGCGGATTCCCGGGAAAATGCCCGGCAAACATCGGATCGTCCGCTTCGAAACTCATCGCGCATTCCGCGACGCGGCCCGGCTCCGAGTGCAGCAGTTGCCTCACGAATACAAACGGCGGCCGATGCGGCAGGGAGGAGAGAAGTGACGAGTGACCAGTGACGAGTGACCAGTGAGGAGATGGCGCGTCGTTAGGCTCTGGAGCGGGGCTCGTCACTGGTCACTCGTCACCGCTTTTTACCCATTCACGAAGTAGGCAAATTTCCAACTTCCATTGACCCGCCGAATCCCCGCGCGGTAGCCGTCGTAGGTCGTCGCCGTGTCCGCAAATTGCGGCGGCGAAACCATGTAAACTTCGCCCTTCGGCAGGAAGCGCTCTGCGAGCACGCCTTGCAATTCCACCCAGAGATTGTTCTCGTCCCAATATTGAAAAACACCCGGGCCCGAGCCCTCGGGGTCGAGGCGGTAGCCGAAGTCGACCGTCATCATCGACGCGACCGCGTTCACATCGTGCGCTTCGACGGCTTTGCGGAGCCGGCCGAGGAAACCCTGAAAGTCGACCGATTCATTCGCATCCGGCGCGGTCGTCTCGTTCGCGGTCTTCGCCGGTTTCTTTGCGTCCTTCTTCTTGTTCGTCGTCGGGCAGGCGGTGAGGGTGAGCAGGGCGACGAAGAGGAGGCAAAGGCGGAAGCACATTTTCATAGGCAAAATTGGGGTTCGACGTTGTCCATACACGCCGCTCCCGCGCAGCGCCAGTCTCAACTTCCCTTCAGGGAACGCTGGAGTCGCCGCCATCTTTTCCGCACCGGATGGAGGATGAAAACGAAGTAGAAAACCAGAAACAAATCGCCCCAGGTCGACGAAGGACTGGTCAGCCGGAGCGGTCCATCGCGGAGCGACTGCAACACCGCTTCCGGAGACATCTCCGCCGGTCGAGGCAGGTGCGTGAAATGCGCGCCGAACGCCGATAGCTGGTGCGCGTCGGAAGTTGCCAGTAGCGGCTTACCAAACTCCGCGGCGACCGCGCGCGCCCGCCGGTTGAGGTCGAAAAAGCCTTTATGGAAATGGCAAACCTCGATCGCGTCGAAGCAATCGATCTCCTGCACAAGCCGTTCGCCTAACGAACCGCCGAGCAGGTAAAACGGGTGCGGCGCGAAGCAAAAGAGCGACGATCCGCGGCGCGCCCGCAGCTGCCGCAGATCGGCAAAAGTCTCCACCCCCACGATCTCGTGCGGCTGCACATTGAGCAGGACCACGTCCGCGCCCTCCAGCCGGAGCTCGGCAGCGGAGATGAGCAGGATTCCCATCTCGGCCGCGTCAGCGAAAACTTCCGCGCGATCAAAAACCTTGTCGTGCAACGTGATCGCGAGCGCGTCGAACTGGTGCGCGCGCGCTTTCTCGAGGAGCTGATGCGCGGTGTAGTCGAGCCGGTCTTTCGGGTCGTCGAGGGTGTGAATGTGCAGGTCGACCTTGATCCAGTTGTCCGCCTGATTTTGCTCCGCCCCCGGCGCGCTGCGCTCGCTCATCTTCGCCAAGGTAAGTGCAGGATTTGCGCCGTGCGCGGAAGTTCTTCGCCCCGGCGGATGAGCGGTGAGGAAGCTTAGAGGCGCGAGGCGGTGGCGATCTTCTCGCCGTTCTCACCCTTGCTTTCCGCATTTCCCCAGACAAAATTCCACCTCCTTCCCGCTCGGGTGGTGAAATGGCAGACACGTACGTTTGAGGGGCGTATGCCGCAAGGCATGGGGGTTCAAGTCCCCCCCCGAGCACTTCCTTCCTGGTTCAGGTTTTCGCGGGAACCGGCGCTGCTGGCGAAGGCAGCATCAAGCGCAGCAGCGCGATCACCCAGAGCAGGCCTAACGGCAGGAGCAACGGCAGCCAGAGCCTCGTCTGCGAGAGCATCCCGAGGGCGAGCAGGCTCAGTCCCGCGCTCAGCGCAATCGCTCCAAGGAGGAAATTTCCCTTCGAAATCCGCCACGCGAAGAGGCTGATCAACCCCGCCACGAGGATAACGCTCCAATCGTAGAGCGGCGGGGCGCGGCGGATGTAGGCATTGCTCTGGATCGTCGCGATCGCAGTGGAGAAAATGTTGGGCGGTTGCAGCGGGTCACCGTTGATTCGGAAGAGCACAATCTGATCTTTCAAGCTGCTCAGGTCGATGGTCGGCGGGCGTTTCGAATCGTGCTCCTGCGCCGCGAGCAATAGCTGACTTAAGGTCAGGCGCCGCACGCTCCCGGCGGCGACCGGGTTCACCGTGATCGTCCCGTCGCGATGCAGCGGGATGCGCCACCCGTTCGGCAACGAAATCTGCCGGCCAAGCTCGACCTTCACCGCCGCCGGCGTGATCCGCAGCCAGAGCATGATCGCTTGCAAAGGGAACGACGGCACGACCTCGCCGCGATACTCGAAAAGTAGCGGCACGCGGATGCGATCCGTCCGGTCGTCGGGAAGATTCGTAAAGCCCGGCGTGGAGATGAGGCGAATGTCGTCGTCCGGTCGCTGGCTGATCCCGGAAAATTGCGCGAGCCCGCCGCGCGGGCCGGTCACCTGCGTGAAGCTGAGAACATCTTCTGCGGTCAGATCGCGCGCGCTTTTTTCCCCGAGCCGCATCGCCACGAGCAGCTTCGGCACGCGCATCGCCTGGTCGATGAAGACCTGTTCCTGATCTTTGTCGCGCTCGCGCCAGATCAAGATCGGCTCGAAGCCGACGACGGCCGGTTGGAAATTCAGCACCGCCTGGATGAAAAGCGCATACTCGAGCGGCGACAGGGAACGTTCGCCCGCTTCGCCTTTCGTCCGCGGCTTTTTCTCCTCCAGGGGTGACATCTGCCGGAAATCTTCGCGGCCGATCTCGACCAGGGTGATCGGGACCGCCGGAAGGGTCGGCTCCGAGTTTTGCAGGAACCAATCGAGAAAAACGTCGTCGATCTGCTGGAGCCGCGGCTCGCGCAGGAACAGGACGCCGAGCAGGATGATAACTATGGCAAGCCACGGCGACGAACGGCGCATTGGCGCAGAAGCTAGGGAACCGCTGGGGGAATAACAAACTCGAAATTGGTCGCTCACGTGTCGGCAGACCGGGCGGGGCCGCGGCGCTTTTCGCTTGAGGTGTCGAGGAAATTTGCGGCACTTTGCGTGCGTGGACGAGAGGGGCTCTGAGAAATACCGCGAGCGTTTTACGGCGCGGCTGGAGGCTTTTAGCGACCTTGTTTTCGGCTTCAGCCTGTCGCTGCTGGCGACAAAGCTCGATGTGCCCACGCGGGTGGAAGAGGTTTTCGACACCACGCGCTGGGCCGCGATCGTCGGCACCTTCGCCTTGGTTTGCCGTTTCTGGCTCGAGCATTACCGGATCTTCCGGCATCACTTCGTCGCCGGCTCCTTCGACGCGATCGTCAATTTCGTCTTCCTCTTTGCCATCGCGATCATGCCCTATTCGGTCCAGACCTTTCTGCGTTTCAGCTTCTCGATTCCGTCGTTCACGCTCTATCTCGGGGACTCTTGTCTCATCCTTCTGACTCTCGCGACGCTACGCCTGCGCAGTCTGCAACAACGCCGGGACGATCCTGATGTGCTCGACCGCCTGCGCGGCTGGCGGAGGTGTGTGGCCCAGTTCGCCGTGGGCGCGGCGCTGGCCCTGCTGGCACTTGGCCTGAATCATCACGGCGGCAGCATCCAAACGGCATTGCGTGATCTCGCGCCTTTCCTGCTTGGCGGCCTCGCCATCTTCGTGGTGCTTACCCGTATTTTTTTGCGGCGGTTGCCCGCTTTTCTTGTCTGAGACTACGCGCGGTCCTTTACTCGTTAGGTCACAGGCCCAACTGCTTCCTGCTCGACAAGCTCTCGTCGAACTGTCAGCGTGCCGGCATGAGCTGGATGAATCAGATTGCAGATGTGTTGCAGAACTACGCGCAAAGTGACAACCCGACCGCGTCGGGAGATGTCGCCAGTCATTTTACGCAGGTCGCGCAGGCGGCGCCGACATCGAGCCTGGCGCAGGGCCTGACCGCGATGTTTCATTCCGATCAAACGCCGCCCTTTGCCCAGATGGTGGGTCAACTCTTCGGTCAGTCGAACGGCTCGCAGCGCGCCAGCATTCTCAACGCGCTGCTCTCGAGCGGCGCCGCGTCCGGCGTCCTCGGGCAACAGACCCGGGCCGCGGGAATCTCGCTTCCGGCCGGTGCCAGTAGCGGCGATCCCGTGACTGCGGAAGCCGCAGCCTCTGTCACGCCCGATATGGCGCAACAGGCTGCCGCGCGCGCCGCGCAGCACGACCCTTCCATCATCGATCGGGTGAGCGAAATCTGCGCGGAACATCCCGCGCTGGTGAAGACACTCGGAGCGGCGGCGATGTCGATCGCGCTG
Organism: Chthoniobacterales bacterium; assembly: GCA_038234295.1. Lineage (GTDB taxonomy): Bacteria > Verrucomicrobiota > Verrucomicrobiia > Chthoniobacterales > UBA10450 > Palsa-1392. The sequence continues at coordinate 12,688 of JBBSUP010000038.1, read as the reverse complement.
TCTCACCTGGCGAAACGCCGGTCTTAGTCTTTTCGCAGACCGCCGCCGGCTTTTGCGTTAGAGATTGACATCGATCCTGCGTCCGAACTTAATCCGACTCGCCAGGCACCACCCAGAAACTTATGAAAAATACCCCTAGAATAGCCTTCCTTTCGCTGATCCTGCAGCTCGCGATTTTGCGTCTGGCGCAGTCGCAGGTGGTGACTCATGGGCCGGTCGTCGGCGGAGTGACGAATACGACGGCGCAGGTGCTGGTCCGCAGCGATCAGGCAGCTTCCGTTTCGTTGCGCTGGGGTACTGATCCCAATCTCGCCACGTTCCAAGTCACCGGGAGTTTCACGACGGCCTTTTCGAGTGACTTCACGAAGATGATTCCGCTTTCCGGGTTACCGGCGGAAACGACGATCTATCTCAACCCTTTGGTCAACGGCGTGCCCCAGGTTGCAGGCCCTCCATACCCTTCCTTTGCGACGTTCGCCGCGGCTGAAGTTTCCCGGAGCTTTAACTTTGTCGTCCTGACAGACTTCGCGAATGTGGCCGGTCTGACCCAAAACATTCCTACCTTCGCGCACGCGGCCGCGGAAGCTCCCGCCTTTGCCTTTATTGGCGGTGACTTTGATCACCGGAATCCGAACGGTCTCGCGATCAAGCGCAACATGTTTCACGAACTCTACGACGCGAGCACTCCTTACATGGGTGACTTCGTGAATCTGATCCTGAAAAAGTATCCTATCGTCCATCAATGGGACGATCACGACGCGGGACAAAACAATCTCGATCGCACCTATCTCCACTGGGACCTGAGTCAGCAGGTGTTTCAGGAATGGGTTCCGAGTTATCCCTTGTCGGGAGTCATTCCCGGCATCTGGCAGAAGTTTCGCTATGCGCAGCTGGAAGGCTTTGTGCTCGATTGTCGGAGTCAGCGCGATCCGGAGAATGACTTCGATGGACCGGATAAGAGCATGCTCGATGGGAATAATCTGGGCGCTACGGGACAGTTACAGTGGCTGAAGGATAGCCTGCGAGCTTCCACCGCCCGCTGGAAAGTTATCTTTACCTCCGTCGTGATCAATCCGACGACGAAGGTCCCGGATGGTTGGGGCGGTTACCAGACGGAGTGGAACGCGCTGCGCAGCTTCATCAACGAGCAGAACATTACCGGTGTCGTCTTCATCTCCGGCGATCTGCATCTCGATGCGATCGATAACGGCGGCAACGCCGGCTTCCCGGAAATGTGTGTCGCGCCGCCCGGCGGCATTGCCTTGGGATCGTATTGCTCGACCGACGCGCCGGGCAATTGGAGCGAGGGTTATTACGAGGGGTTGTGCGCTGGTTACGGAGTCGTCAGCGTGCTCCAAAATCCCGATCGCCTTCTGCTTCAGGCGGTCGATCAGTTTGGTACTCGCCAGGTGACTTACACGGTCGTTGACGGTTCGCCGACGCCGACCCCTACGGCTACGCCGAGCCCGACGCCGGGATTTCCGGCAATTAGGACGCAACCGACTGATGTATCGGTGAAAGTCGGTCAGACTGCGCGCTTTACGGTTTCTGCCACAGGTGACTCACCTTTGCGTTATCAGTGGCGCAAAGATGGCGGGAACATCAGCGGTGCCACCAGGCCGAGCTATATCACGCCAGCGACGACGTCGTCCGATAATGGGGCGCTCTTCTCGGTCGTGGTGATGAATCCGATCGGCAGCGTCACCAGCGTGAATGCCACCCTCACCGTTGTCTCGAGCACGCCGCCGACGATTACGTCGCAGCCGATGAATCGCGCGGTACGGGTAGGGCAGACCGCGAAGTTTAGCGTCGTAGCTACCGGCACCGCTCCTCTCGCCTACCAATGGCGCAAGAATGGAGTCGAGATTTCCGGCGCGAATGCGGCGACTTACATCACGCCGTCGACGACAACCGGCGATAACGGCGCGCTCTTCTCCGTGGTCGTGACGAACGTGGCTGGAAGTGCCGCGAGCGATAATGCGGTTTTGACTGTCCGCTAGGCTTACTTCTTCTCGATCGGCGAAGGTGTAGGAGTCGACGACTCCTTCTTCGGAATCACCGTGGCCTGCCACGCGACTGCCTGCCAGCGGCCGTCGCGTTTCAGAAAGGTACCAGTATTGAAGTAGTTGCTGAGGGTTGTCTTTCCGTTGTCTTCGGTCTTGGCGACCAAACGGAACGCGACGATCGCGGTGTCGGCGTACTGTTGGATGCGAATGTCCTCGGCGCTGTAGACCGTCATCTCGGCGCCGGCTTTCGGCGGGCCGTCCGCGCGCACTTCCTGCACGATACTAGCCTTGTCGGTGCGCTTGCCGGCGGAGGAGGTGTAGATAAGGTCATCCGCCCAGAAGCGCTCGTGCATCGCTACGTCATTGTGTCCGGCCCCGGCGAGGAAATCCTGGAGCAACTTCGTCAGTTCCGCCGAGTCCGGCGCGGTTTCCGCGAAGGAGCAATTGAGACCTGTGAGAATGAGCGCCACGGCGAGAAAGAATTTCGTTTTCATAAGACTTACTTGCTCAACTCCAGCATGCGCTGGATGGGAATCTCCGCACGCGCGCGCAACGGCTCGGGAAGGATGATCTCGGGCTTAAGATCACGCAGTGCAGCGTGCGCTTTCTCGACCGTGTTCATTTTCATGAAACGGCACTCGGCGCAGGCGCAGCGATCGGTCGGACCGGGAATGACGAGCTTCCCGGGAATCTCTTTTTTCAACCGATGCAACATACCGGCTTCGGTCACAACAATGATCTCTTGCGCCGGGGATTGGCGGCAGAAATCGATCATCTTTTCCGTCGAACAAACTTCGTCCGCGAGCAGGCGAACCGCGTAGGGACATTCCGGATGCGCGACCACCGGCGCGCCCGGATGCTGCTCGTGAATCGCTCCAATGCTGCGCGCGGTGAACTCGATGTGAACGTAACAATTGCCCTGCCACAGATCCATCGGCCGGCCGGTCTGCTCGATCACCCAGGCGCCGAGGTTTTGATCCGGCACGAAGAGAATATTCCGATCGGCCGGTGCGGCGCGGACGATTTTCTCCGCGTTCCCGCTGGTGCAGATGACATCGGAGAGCGCCTTCACGCCCGCGCTGCAGTTGATGTAGGCGATGACGTAGTAGTTCTTCTCGGCGTGCTGCGCGAGGAATTGCGCGAGCTTTTCCGGCGGGCACGATTCGGAGAGCGAGCAGCCGGCGTCGAGGTCGGGAATGATGACCCGCTTCTTCGGGTTGAGGATTTTCGCGGTCTCGGCCATGAAATGGACACCGCAGAAAAGAATCACGTCCGCATCCGTTTTAGCCGCCTGAAAGCTCAGGCCTAACGAATCGCCGACGTAGTCCGCGACATCCTGGAGCGCCGGGATTTGATAGTTATGCGCCAGGATGACGGCGTTGCGTTCCCGCTTGAGTTCCTCGATCTCGGCGATGAGATCGAGACCGAAATTTACACCAGCACGGACCATCGACTACTATCTGTGCATCCCATGAGTTTACAAACTAACGACCTGCGGTATCGGCTTGGCTTCATCGGCGGCGGCAAACTTGCCGGGTCCGTCATGCGCGGACTGGTCCGCGCAGAGTTCTGCCTAACGAGCGAGATTTTGGTGAGTGAGCCGAGCGAGGACGCGCGCGAGTCGTTAGGCGTGGAGCTGGGCGTGCGGGTGACAAGCGAGAACGCCGACATCGCCGCGGAGGCGGAGATCATCCTGCTCGGGGTAAAGCCCGGCGTGGTTCTCGACGTGGTGAGTGCGATCGCCGGCGTGGAGCGCCAGGTGATCTCGCTCGCGGCCGGTGTGGGCTTGGCCAGCATGGAGCCAAAGGGAAAAGCGCGCTTCATGCGGGCGATGACGAATACGCCAGCCGCGGTCGGCCAGGCGGCGACGGCGATCGCGCGCGGGCGGCGCAGCAGCGATCAGGACATCGCCCGGGCGCGGGCGATTTTCGAAGCCGTGGGGACCGTCGTCGAGGTTCCCGAGTCGATGATCGACGCCGTCACCGCGCTCGGTGGCAGCGGTCCGGCCTTTGTCTATACCGTGATCGAAGCGCTCGCGGCCGGCGGCACGAAATGCGGTTTGTCTCCCGAGGTGTCGTTAGGCTTGGCGACGCAGACGGTGCGCGGCGCTGCGCAACTCGCCCTCGAGAGCGGGCTCTCGCCCGAGGAACTGCGCCGCATGGTCATCACGCCGGGCGGCACCACCGCTGCCGGTCTCGCGGTGATGGACGAACGCCGTACCGCCGCAAGCATCACCGCTGCCGTGATCGCGGCCGCAGAACGCGCAAAAGAACTCGCGCCGCCCGCCTAAGGCGAATTGCGGGGCGGGCGCTTCTCCTGCCCCGGTTCCGAGACTGGGCAGCCGACGCGGCCGCCCTACAACTGGCTTCGGCGCAAACTCTTTCGACCTCCGGCTAGGGCTGGCTGAGGTCGTAAATCTCCACCAGTCCAACTCCGGTCGCGCCATTCACCCCGCGCACGATCGCGGTGTAGCTGCCCGGCGCGAGCGTGGCCTGGAGCGCAGATTCCAACGGCTTCGTCGGCGCCAGTCCTTCCGCCTCGATCGCGTCGGCGTCGGGACTTTGCGCCCAGTTGTCATTCGACTGGAGCAGGGTGCCATTGCCGTCGTGCAACTCGAGCTGCGGATTTGCGAGCACCGCGCCGTTAACGCTCCCGCTCAGCGACGGCCCGAGCGCGCGCACGACGATCGGTTTTTCCAATCCGCCGCCGATGATGAAACCGCCGATGAGCACATCGTCGCCTGCGAGCACCTGCCCGCGCGTCGAGAGGTTCACCGCGCGTCCGCTCGTCGTGTGCAGATCGAAAAGCTCAAACAACGCGACCCCGGCTTCGGCCGGCTGCATGGGATCCGAGAAGCTGGAGATGACCGCGGTGTATTCGCCGGGATCGAGCGTGAGCAGCAGCGCCGACTCGATCGAGTTCGACGGGTCGAGCCGATAGCTCGCGATCGTCTCCGCGTTCGCACCGCTGATCCAATCGTCGTTCTTCGCGATCTGCCGGCCCGTCCCGTCGAAAATCGTGAGGAGCGGATCGTGCAGCGGATTCGCGAGGCCGGCCGCGCTGAGCGACAACCCAATCGCGCGCACGATCACCGTTGCCGGTCCCGATCCCTGAATAATGAATCCTCCGATGAGCGCGTCGTCGCCGGAGTCGACCTTCGCGCGCGTCGAGATGTTCGCGAGGATCGGCCCGTCATTGCCGAAAAGATAAGGCGGCCCCGCACCATAAAGCGCCGTGGCACCGGCGATGTCGTCCGGCTGCAGGCCCGCGACGTTGCTCACGACTGAGTTCATGACCGCGGTCACGGTCTGACCATCCTGGTCGGGATGATCGAGCCCGAGGTTGTGCCCAAATTCATGGAGCGCGACGCGATGAAAATCCTCCACGTCGCGCTGGAGCGGGCCGCGGTAGGAATCCCAGGCGAAGGCGGAATTAAAGAGCGTATCCGAGGTCGAAGTGATCCCGTCACGGAGCGAGCTCAACGTAATCGCGAGGGTGCTCGACCCGAAGGAATCGCCGAAGACGGTGCTGGCAAAAGCGGCCGAGTTTTCATAATCATCCGGGGCCGGCACGACCGGCGAGCCCAGCACCGGCGCGAACTGCATGTGCGCAAGGTGCGCGTTCCATTTCGCGCAGACATCGGCGGCGGAGGCGTTAAAAGAAGCGGCGCCGTCCTGCAAAAGCCGCGGTCCGCCGAGCGACAACTGCATCGAGACCGTGCGATTCGGTGTCCAGGAAAACCCCTCAAGCACATAACCGAAAAGCGGCTGTGCGCAGGCCAAAGCGAGAGCGGAAAGGAGGAAACGCCTGAGCATAAAAAACGTCCGCGAAAATAACGTCAAAATCGGAAAAAGCGAGCCACCTGGCGGTCCGTTTCTACAATTCGAGCGCTGCCCGCATCGCCGCCAATGGAGCGGGCTGGTCGAACCAGAACTCAAAAGCGAGCGCGCCTTGATGAAGCAGCATGGTGAGGCCGCCGGCGGCGCGCGCGCCCGCGTCACGCGCGGCGGCGACGAGGGCGGTCGGGCGATAGTTGAGATCGTAAACGAAATGGCTGGGGCGGAGAAGATCCGCGGGGAGGGGAGATGGGTCGTCAGGCTTCCAGCCGAGCGGGGTGGCGTTCACGATCAGGTCCGACACGGCGAGCGCTTCCTCTAACGAATCGTCGGACCAGGGTACGGCCAAGATTCCGGTTTTCCCGAGACGCTGCGCGAGATTGTGAGCCTTGAGGGGGTTCCGATTCGCGAGCGCGACGGCAGGACAGCCGGCGACCGCACATTGCGCCGCCACGGCCTGCCCCGCGCCCCCGCCTGCGCCGAGCACGAGCACGCGCAACGTGCGCAACTCGACATCAAAACTTTCCCGCACGCCGCGCTCGAAACCGAGCCCATCGGTATTCGCCCCGAAAAGTTTCCCCTCCGCGAAACGAATCGTGTTGATCGCGCCGACCTGCTGCGCAAAGGCGCTCGCTTCATCCACGAGCGAGAAAGCCGCCACTTTGTGCGGCGCGGTCAGATTGATGCCGATGAAATCGAGCTCTCGCATCCGCTGGATCGCCTGCGCGAGTTCGTTCGGCGAGATCTGAAAGCGCCCGTAGCTGACGCCGGTCAGCGCCGCGTTTTGCATCGCCGGCGAGAGCGAATGCGCCACCGGATCGCCGAGCACGCCGAGCCGGATTGGCGATGTCGTGGCCAGTCGCCAATGCCTGAGATCGTCGAGGGTAAAAGTTTCCACGAGTGGGTTCGCGGGCGGCAGGATGCGGTGCGCGCGGCCTCTGCTAAAGTCGCCCGACCAGCATGACTTCGCCTAACGAACCTCCTTCCGATTTCATCCGCGACATCGTCGCAGAAGATCTGCGCAGCGGAAAGCACGCGAAGATTCATACCCGGTTCCCGCCGGAACCGAACGGCTACCTCCACATCGGGCACACCAAGGCGATCTGCCTCAACTTCGGGGTCGCGCGCGAGTTCGACGGACTCTGCAACGTCCGGATGGACGACACCAATCCCGAGAAGGAAGAGACCGAATACGTCGATTCCATCATGGCCGATGTGCATTGGCTGATCGACGGCTGGGCCGAGGAAAATCTCTCGCTGAAAGCGCCGGGCACGCCCTTCTTCGCCTCCGATTATTTCCCCGCGCTCTACGACTTTGCCGTCCAACTCGTTAGGGCAGGCAAAGCCTACGTCTGCGACATGTCGGCCGAGCAGACCGACGAATACCGTCGCGTGGGCAAGGAAAGCCCGCACCGCGAACGTCCTATCGAGGAGAACCTCGATCTGCTCGCGCGCATGAAAGCGGGCGAATTTCCCGACGGCGCGCGCACGCTCCGGGCGAAGATCGACATGCAGTCGCCGAATATGTGGCTGCGCGATCCGGTGCTTTATCGCATTCGGCACGCCGTCCATCACAACACCGGCGACATCTGGTGCATCTATCCGCTCTACGATTTCGCGCATTGCCTGAGCGATTATCTCGAAGGGATCACGCACTCACTTTGCACGCTCGAGTTCGAAGTCCATCGCCCGCTCTACGAGTGGATTCTTGAAGCACTAACCTTACCTAACGCACTCCCGCGCCAGATCGAGTTCGCGCGCCTCAACCTCACTTACACGGTGATGAGTAAGCGGAAATTGAAGCAGCTCGTCGACGGAGGCTTCGTGAAAAACTGGGACGATCCGCGGCTTCCGACCATCTCGGGCATGCGCCGGCGCGGTGTCACCGCCAGCGTCCTCCGCGCGTTTTCTTATCACATCGGGATCACGAAATATCCTTCTCTGACCGAAGTCGACGCGCTCGAGCATGCCATCCGCGCGGAGTTCAACCAGACCGCGCTCCGCCGGCTCGCCGTCCTCCATCCCCTCAAGATTACCCTAACGAACTACCCCGAAGGTCAGACCGAAGAACTCGACGCGACAAACAACCCGGAAGACCCCAGCGCGGGAACGCGCAAGGTGCCGTTCAGCCGCGAGCTTTACATCGAGCAGGCGGATTTCATGGAAACGCCGCCGCCGAAATATTTCCGGCTCAAGCCGGGCGGCGAAGTGCGCCTGAAATACGGCTACATCATCAAGTGCGAGGAAGTAGTGAAGGACGCGAGCGGCAACGTCGTGGAGCTGCGCTGCACCGCCGATCTCGAAAGTAAATCCGGCGGACCGAATTCGAATCGCAAGGTCAAGGGCACGATCCACTGGGTGAGCGCGCCGCATGCGCTCGACGCCGAAGTGCGGCTTTACGATCGCCTCTTCACCGTCCCGGAACCGGACGCGGACGGCGACTTCACGTCGTTCATCAATCCGCAGTCGCTCGAGGTGGTGACGGCGAAATGCGAGCCGTCGTTAGGCGAAGCGCGGACCGAGCTGCGCTATCAATTCGAGCGTCTCGCCTATTTCGCGCTCGACCCCGATTCCCAGCCTACCGAATTAGTATTCAATCGCACCATCACGCTGCGCGATACGTGGGCGAAGGAAGTCAGGAAGGCTTAGCGTTTCTTTCGGCAATATGCCGATGCAGAAAGATCCGGTCCGCGACGTCGCTCTCCCGGACGGTTTGTTTGAGCCGCAATAAGAGCTGAGGAGTGGCAAACGGATCGGCACGCCTTCGAAAGTGGCCCACTCGATTCCCGCGCTCGCTTCTTTATATTCCACGCCGCAGGCCGCGGTCATAATGTCGACGAGGATTTCGTCCGCGACGCGCACGACGATGTAGTCGCGGAAATCTTCGTCTCCCAACTCTCGAATTGCTTTGCCGGGTAGCACCTCCAGCGCCTGCGGTCCGCGCTTGATTCTCCAGGTCGGCGGCCACGAGGATGTCAATGTCCTCGGTGGCACGAATGTAGCCGTGGTAGTTGATCGCGAACCCGCCGATGACGACGTAACGCGCCTGCGCCTCGTTCAAGGCGCGACACAGCGCTACGAGGTCGGTGGTGGTGGGGGTGCGGCCTGGGTTTGGTAGCGCATCTTCCATTCGTTAAATTCTTCCCAACTCTGGAACCGAAAAACTCCACGAGGCTCTCGCGGTCCGCCCGAGAGGAGTTGCGCGGTCTTTTGGAGACGGTCGAAGCGCTCGCGCGCCGGCGGGAGATTTTTTCCTCCCAAGACGCGCATGCTTTTCTTTGGGCCGGATTTCACGCCGGAAATATACCCAGAGCCGCGTCTATTCGCGAGAGCACTTTTCGTTTCCCGAGAATTTCGAGCAGGTGATAGAGGCTCGGGCCGGCGTTGCTTCCGGTAACGGCGAGACGAGTCGGATGCACGAGCGGCCCGGCCTTGATCCCGAGCTGCGCCGCGGTCGCTTTCAGCACCGTCTCAAGCGACGCGGCGTCGGACATTTCCATCTCCGCGAACGCCTCGCGCAAGGCTTGCAGGCGGGGCTTGTTCTCGGCCGTGAAATGTTTCGCCACGCCTTCCGGCTGGTAGGCGATCTCGTCGGTGAAATAGAAGCCGCAATACGCCGGAAGTTCGCTGAAGAGTTTGACCTTGCCCTTGCAGGTATCGAGCGCGGCACGGACGTAATCATCGGGAAACTTCGACGTGTCGATGCCGGAATTCGCGAGCGCGATCTGGCCGAGCGCGCGGAAACGTTCCTCCGGCAGCTCGCGCAGATACTCGCCATTCAACCAGGCGCATTTCTCGAGATCGAAGTGCGCGCTCTTGCGATTGATCTTCTCCAGTTCAAATAGCCTAACGACTTCGTCGATCGCGATTTTCTCGCGGTTATCCTTCGGCGACCAGCCGAGGAGGCAGAGGTAATTGCGCACCGCTTCGGGCAGAAAACCGTCCGTGAGATAAGTGCTCACGCGCGCGCCCGCGTCGCGTTTGCTCATCTTCGAGCCGTCGGGATTAAGGATGAGCGGGATGTGCGCGAAGCGCGGCGGCTCCGCGCCGAGCGCGCGGTAGAGCTCAATGTGCTTGGGCGTATTCGAGAGATGATCTTCGCCGCGGATGACGTGGCTGATCTTCATCTCGATGTCGTCGACCACGTTCACGAAGTGGAAAATCCACGAGCCGTCCGGCCGCCGCAGGGTCATGTCCGGATGCGTTTCCGGATTCGTGAGGTCGAAATCGATTCGCCCGCAGACCACGTCGTCGAGGATCACGTGCTCCCGCGGCGCGCGGAAACGGATCGCGCCATTGTCCTCGAAGAGGTGTCCGGCGGCCTCGAGTTGATTTAGATGTTTCTCGTAAATGTCGTTCCGCTCGCTCTGAAAATAGGGCCCGAAATCGCCGCCAACCTGCGGACCTTCGTCCCATTCCAGGCCGAGCCAGCGCAAGCCGTCATAGATCGCCGCGCCCGCTTCCTCGGTGTTCCGTGCCGCGTCCGTGTCCTCGACCCGAAGCACTAAAACGCCGCCGTGGTGCCGCGCGAAGAGCCAGTTGAATAGCGCGGTCCGCGCCCCGCCGATGTGCAGAAAACCGGTGGGCGAAGGAGCGAAACGAACACGTATGGGAGCAGCCATGGAAGTTGTCATCCTGTGCGAGGTCGACGGATCCCGCAAACCGCCCCGCGTTTCCTAGTCCACGAAAAGAACGCCGGCGCGGCGGCGGGCATGGCGGTCGCCGGGAAGATTTACCTTCGCCACCGTTGTCGCCGGCTCGAGCAAAGTGCGTACCGATTCGACAACCTCGAACCCGACTTCGCGGACGTGATGCGCGCGGAGCCAGCGCAGGAGTGCGCGCCGTTGCAAGGCGAGGGGCAGTTGTTGCAGTTCCTTCGTGGAGAGAGTTTCCGCCTCGGCGAGGTCGTTAGGGACGAGCGTTTCGAGAAACGAATTTTCCTCGGCGAGCACGTGAGCGGCCCGCCAAAGATTCTGCCGGACTTTGCGGCCGAGTTTTTTTTCCAGCGCCGGAATGAAGTCGTGGCGGAGGCGGTTGCGGCTTGCTTCCCGCGCCGCGTTGGTCGCGTCCTCGCGAAATTTCAGCCGATGTTTCGCGATGTAGTGATCGATTTCTGCGCGCCAGACGCCGAGGAACGGCCGCACGATCCGCAACGATCCGACCTCGGATACTTCGCGCATCGCCCCGAGCCCGCGGCCGCCGGCTCCGCGAAATAGCTGCATCAAAAACGTCTCGACCTGATCGTCCGCGTGTTGGCCAAGAAAGATCGTCGGGCAGCGCCGTCGCTTAGCGACTCGCGCGAAAAATTCGAGTCGTGCCGCGCGCGCCGCTGCCTCGAGCGAAGCCGCGCGATCGCGAATGTCGGCGCGCTCGATTTCACATTCGAGCTCCCGCTTTTCCGCCAAGCGCCTAACGAACCGAGCGTCCGCCCGCGCTGCCGCGCCGCGCAGTTGATGATCGAGATGACAAACGATCAGCCGCCGGTAGCCGAGCCGGAGGAGCCAGTGCAGGAGAACCACCGAATCGCGCCCGCCCGAGACGCCGACGAGATAGCGTCGCTTCGACGGAAAATCGCGCAGGCAATCAGGAACTCGCTCAAGAGAATTCATCGAAGATCAAACTGGACTCGCGGAAGCGCGTCCCTCCGGAGGGACCTGCTTCCGCAGGTCGAGTTCGACGCGTGTCCCCGGCGAGAATCGAACTCGCATTTAAGGTTTAGGAAACCCTTGTTCTATCCGTTGAACTACGGGGACGAAGCGCTGTATTCAACTCACTTACGAATCATTTAGGAATCAATAATTCCAGCCGGCCTAACGATCGCTCTTGTTGACCGTTTTGGCGGGGCCGCTTTCCCCACCGGAAAGGAGATCCACGCGGATGATAGGATCGCTGGGCTCCAGCTGCGGCCCTTCGAAGCGCAGGAATTCGGCCGGTGGCTGGGTCAGCCAGATGTGCGTGTCCGGCACTTTGACGAATAGTTTGGCGATCGCCGGGATTTGAGGCTGAAGGAGGAAATGGTCGCCATGCGGGTTTCGATCGGCCATCTCCATTTCTTCGGGTCCGACATGCGTGATCTTCACCGTCACCACCTTTGGCGACGGGGTGAAACCAATCGCCTGCAGTTCAATCGCTTCGCCTTTGACGAGACGGGCTCGGAGATTTTGCACCGCGAGCATGAAGCCGTAACCGGTAAACGTCTGGCCCGGCTTCACCTCAATTTTTTCCGACCACTCTTTTTTCTCGCCGTTCTCAGTTTTTTTCGCGGTGGCGGTTTGGGTTTTAAAATCAACCGCATACTGACGCACGACGTCTCCGTCTTTCAGTTCGCGCCATGACCATTCTTCCTGGATGAGCTCGGGTTTTTGCCGGAAGACGGCTTTCTCTTCCGTGCGAAAACCGCCGTGTTTAAACCGGTACTTGAGCGTGATGGAAAGACGTCCGTCCTCGACCTCTTGGATGAATTCGCCGTCGGCGATCTTTTTTCCATTCGTGTCCAGCATTGATGGAAAACCGTGTGTCGTGCCTTCGAATTCGGTCACTTCCACCGCCGCTGCGGGCCAAGGCGCGAGGAGCGCGAGAGCGGCAAATAAGAGGACGATTTTTGATTTCATGGTGCGATGCAGCCGGAAATTTCTCTACCGGCAGGAAGAGCGGAAACGGTTAGGATCGAACGGCGTCCCCCGCGGGCCACTCGATCGGCTCCTCGGCGGTGCGCCACTGGGCGCCCACGCGTGGATCGGGAAGCTTATGGAGCAGATCCGACAGGGCGTGGCGATAGCTTCGGAAAGGGGGCCGTTCTTCCGCCGCGACAGGCTGGAGGTCGGCCGCAAACTGCGGCAGCTCCGC
>JBBSUP010000037.1:0-28120 GCA_038234295.1 Chthoniobacterales bacterium | reverse complement strand
GATTGCTCTATGGGAGCGGCCTGCGCCTGATGGAGTGTGTGCGGCTGCGCGTGAAAGACATCGACTTCGGCTACGCCCACATCACGGTGCGTGAGGGCAAGGGCGGGAAGGACCGGATCACGATGTTGCCGGTGAATCTGGCTGGGCCGCTGGAGTTGCACTTGGCCCGGGTTCGCGCGCAGCATGAGCACGATGTACAGGAAGGGGCCGGGAGCGTTTACCTGCCGCATGCGCTGGCGCGGAAATTTCCGAGCGCGGCGCAGGAATGGGGCTGGCAGTATGTTTTCCCCTCGAGTCGGCTGTCAGTGGACCCGAGGGAAGATGAGGGCGCGGTTGCGCCGGTCCGGCGGCGGCATCACATCGATGAGAGCTCGTTGCAGCAGGCGGTAAAGAAAGCGGTGCGCGCTTCGGGGCTGAATAAGCCGGCGAGTTGTCACACGCTGCGCCATTCGTTTGCGACCCATCTGCTGGAAAACGGGTATGACATCCGCACGGTCCAGGAGTTACTCGGGCACAAGGATGTTTCGACGACGATGATTTACACGCATGTGCTGAATAGGCCGGGGATCGGGGTGCGAAGTCCGTTGGATTGAAGCGCCGGAGGCGCTTCGGTTATTGGTGAAAGGTTAGTGGTTATTGGGGGGATTTTAACCGCAGAGGCGCGGAGGGCGCTGAGATCAGAAGGCGGAGATCGGAGGGTGAGGTGAAAGTAGAAAGGAGAAAGGAGGAAATGGGGAACCGGAAAGCCCAAAGGCAAGGAGCTGGGTGGTGGGCTCGGAAGTTCGCGACGGTGACACACCGTCGCCAGCCCGCGGAACGCGTGCGCTACCCGATCGAAGAGAATTATGAATTAGGAGAAGGGGCGTGACCGCAGGGACGGGGAGGGCGCTGAAAAAGTGGGGTCAGTTTCCCGGGCGTGCCAGGGCGAAAGTCTGAAGCTGAGCCAAAGGGCATGTCTCTCCCTCCCGATTTCGTCATCCTGAGTGCAGCGAATTCACTCGCCAGGAGAGGAAAGGCAAAATCAGAGCTCCTTCGTTTCACGGAGGATGACAGATGAACGAGGGAAGGTGGCGGCCGCATCGGCCGGCCTTCGCCTTTGCATTGCCGCCGTCCCGGTTAAACTCTTCGCGTGAGTTTCATCACCACCGGATTCCGCGAGCTGACGTTGAAATTTCGGCGCCAGCGCACGCGGTTTTCGTTGCGGCACGAGAAGCGGGGGCTGCAAAAATCCGAGATCACGCTCGGGCGCGAGGGGACTTCCGAGGCGGCTACATTCCCGGAGGTGCGCGCGGAGATCGTGGCGCTGCGCAAGCTTGAGCAGGAGCAGAAGGAATTCACCGGGCGGATCGCGAAGATCGAGGAAGCGCTCAAGCAGATCGAGCAGCAGCGGCAGGAAAACTCCCGGGCGGCGGCCGAAGCGATCGCGAAGCTCGAGGAAGAGAAGCGTCCGCTGGTCGAGCGCCGCGAGGCCGCCAAGGCCACGGCGGCGGCCTGCGACAAGGAAGCTGCCGCGATCAAGCGCCGCATCGCCGCGACGGAAGCGACCGATGCGCAACTGCTGCAAAAATTAAGTGCCCTCCAGGAGTTGCAACCGCCGCCCGACGACCTCGCCGCGCAGATGGAAGCGATCGCGACGCAGCGGGCGCGTCTGCCCGAGGAGCGAGCCGATCTCATGCAGAGCGAGGAGGCGCGGGTAGCGAATTGTCGCTCGGCCCACGACAAGCTCGCCGCGGAGGAAGCGCTCGTCGCGCAGGCCGATAAAGACATCGCCAAAGTCCGCGGCGAATACGAAGCGCGCGATCGCGCTTTCAATGAAAGCAGCCGCAACCAGCAGGAGGAAGTGCGCGAAGCCCGGCAGCAGCATCAGACAGTCGAGGAAAAGAAGAACCCGGCTTACCTCAACATTGGCCGGCACCTCGCCGACGCCGGGATTGCTCCGCCGAGCGCGCCGCATCTCCTCGCCGATGTGCAACGGCATCGGGCCGCGGTCGCGCGTCACGCCGACCATACCCGCGAGCTCGGGGAGCTCTCGCGCAGCATCGACAAACAGGAGCTCCGGAAGTTTTACTTCGCCGTTTTCTCGATCGTGGTCCTGCTCGTGATCGTGGTCCCGCTGACGCTGCAATCGCCGGCCGCGCGCGATTGGCTGCCGCAGGACACGGGCACGGTCTTTGCCCTCGATCCCAGCGCGCTCGCGAAGAACAAGCTGGCCGAGGCCTGGCAAAAGGAGCAGCCCGAGATCTGGCGCAAAGTCTTCGCCGGTCTGGCCGGCCCGGCCACGCGCGCGCCGGCGCTGGATCTCGCGAAGGACGTGGATCGGGTGACGCGCGCGCTGGTCCTCGATGGCCGGCGCAAGCGCGAATATGTGCTCGTGGAAACCGGCAGCGACATCGCTCCGACCCTGCGCTCGATCACGCAGGACGAGAGCTTCAATAAGAGCACGGTCAGCGGCCTGGTGGTTTGGAGCCGACCGGACGTCACGGTCGCGCGCGTCGGTCCGCGGACGCTCGCGGTGGGTTCGTTAGGCGAGGTCGATCAACTCGTGCAGGTGCGTCTCGGCACCAAGCCAGATCTGAAAGTGGAGGATCCGCTCTGGAAGAAGTTTCAGGATTTGGAAACCGAGAGTACGATCCGCCTGGCGGCGCGCGAGCCGAACGATCTCCTCCGGCTTTTCGGGCCGATGTTCCCGCAGGAGTTGCTCGATGCCGCGCAGCTTCTCGGGTTCGCGATCGTGCTCGATAAACCGTCGAAAGCGCATCTCTCGGTGCGCACCAAAAGCAGTGACGCCGCCAAGATCCTCGCGGCCAGCCTAACGAACGATCCGGCGCCCTGGCTCACGCTGCCGGGTTCCGATTTTGTGCTGGTCGGTCCTTCGCCGAAGATTGACCAGAAGGACGCCGACGTGGATCTGCATTTCGACGTCCCGGACGGCGCCGCGCGTCTCCTCCTGGAGCGGCTGGCGAAAGTGCAACCGGCGCCGGTGGCTCCGGTCGCGCCTGAGCCAGCGCCGACGCCTAACGAATGAAGGAGCCGCCCAGGCTGGTCATCCCGAGCGCAGTGGAGCGGAGCGGAACGGAGTCGAGGGATCTCGTGGAGTTTCTGGAAAGCGCGGCTGAAGTATTCCGTGCGATGGCTTCACGGCAGCCCCACGGGATCCTTCGACTCCGCTGCGCTCCGCTCAGGATGACGACGGGTTGCGCCTCGGCGCTTGCGCTGCTCCGCGTCGTCCTCGTTTTTCTCCTGCCGCTTGCCGTCGCCTCGGCCGCGCCGCGTTACGACAATCTGGTCGACGTCCGCGCGGTCGATCCGACGATCGTCGTCGATCTCCGCTACGGCACGGCCGACAACGTCACCGGCCACGCGCTTTATCCTGTGGCGATGCCGGCACTCGTGAGGCCGAGCACCGCTGCCCGGCTCGCGAAGGCGCAGGAATATCTGCGCGCCCGCCATTACGGCCTGAAAATCTGGGACGCCTATCGGCCGCTCGCGGCGCAGATGGAGCTGTGGCAGAAGACCCACAACGGCTCCTTCGTCGCCGACCCGCTCACCAGCAACGGCTCGCTCCACACCTGGGGCGTCGCGGTCGATGCCACGCTGGTCGACGCCGCCGGTCGCGACGTGCCGATGCCGACGAAGTTCGACGAGTTCACCAGCGCCGCGAAGTTGCACTACAACGGCGACGATCCCGTCGTAAAGTCGCACCTGAAGCTGCTCCAACGCGCGATGCGCGAGGGCGGTTTCTACGGGATGCGCACCGAGTGGTGGCATTTCGTCGCTTACGATTGGAAAAAATACGCGCCGATTCGCGAGGCGAAAAAGGTCGCCGACTAAGGCGACCCGCGAGCAGTGATGCACCTATGATTGCCACGTTAAGTCAGGACCTGAGCCAGCCGGAATACATTCACGTCCTGATCAATCCGCTACCGGTTTACGGGCTTTTTGTGGCGATGATCGGGCTCGTTATCGCGCTCCTCCAAGGGAGCCGCCGTGCACAAATCGCGACGCTCGCGCTCATCGTTTTCAGCGGCCTGATTGCGTGGCCGGTCGTGCATTACGGCGAAGCCGGATACGATCGCGTCCTCTCGCTCACGAACGATCAGGGCGGGCAATGGCTGAAGGCGCATGCGCAGCGCGCCGATCAGTTCGTCTGGTTTTTCTACGGGCTCGCCGCGCTCGCGTTGGCGGCGATTATTGTCCCGATGAAGTGGCCGAAAGCGGCCCTGCCGCTCGTGCTCGCGACGCTATTGCTCGCGGGCGCGGTCCTCGGCATGGGCGGCTACATCGCTTATGCCGGCGGCCGGATTCGCCACGCGGAATTTCGCAACGGCCCCGCGCCGATCATCCCGGTCGAGCAGGACGAACACTGACGAACGGCGTGCGCGTCGACATTATCACCCTCTTCCCGGAGCTCTGCCGGGCGCCGCTCGCGGAGAGCATGATGGGCCGTGCGCAGGAGACCAGCGCGCTCGAACTGAACGTGCGGAACCTGCGCGATTGGACTGGCGGGAATCATCATCTCGTGGATGACGCGCCTTTTGGGGGCGGGCAGGGGATGGTGATGAAACCAGAGCCGCTCTTTGCGGCGGTCGAAGCGCTCCGGACCGACGCCACCACGGTGGTGTTGATGACGCCGCAGGGGCGGCGGTTCGATCAGGCCGGGGCGCGCGCGTTTTCCGCAAAGCAACATCTGCTCATCCTCTGCGGGCATTATGAAGGCGTAGATCACCGCGTGATCGAGCAGCTCGTGGACGAGGAAATTTCCATCGGTGATTACGTGCTCACGAATGGGGCGATCGCCGCGGTCGTCTTCGTGGACGCGATCGTTAGGCTGCTCCCCGGTGTGCTCGGGCACGATCAATCCGCGGCCGACGACAGCTTCAGCCACGGTCTGCTCGAGGCGCCGCAGTACACCCGGCCGGCGGATTTTCGCGGCTGGAAAGTGCCGGGGGTTTTACTCTCCGGCCATCACGGCGAAATCGCGGCCTGGCGCCGGCGCGAAGCCGAACGGCGCACGCGCGAGAATCGATCGGATCTTCTCGGTTGAAGTTGTAGCCGGGGCGGTGACCCCGGTGGCGGTTGGTGCGGAAGCACGTCGGCCCGCTGCCGGGGAAGGACGTCGAAACGACTGCCGGGGTCACCGCCCCCGGCTACAACTGTCCGCAGTTTCGTCATCTGCTGGCCGTGCCAGTTGTTGAACTCGCGACCCGCAGTGTCATCCCGAGCGAAGTGCAGCGAAGCGGAACGCAGCCGAGGGATCCCGTCGAGTTTCCTGTACGATCTCGCACCGGGGCTTCCCAGCAGCCCGACGGGATCCTTCGACTCCGCTGCGCTCCGCTCAGGATGACAGGGACTTTGGCCGCGCGGCGATTCGTGAGGCGACGGAGCAAGCGCGAGGGAAAGACGCGCGCTCAGTCCTGATGCGCGAGACAGGCGCGGATGAAGCCGCTGAAAAGCGGGTGCGGCTTGTTCGGTTTGCTCTGGAATTCCGGGTGATACTGGCAGGCCAAAAACCAAGGGTGATCGCGCAGCTCGATCAACTCCGCGAGCGAGCCGTCCGGCGACGTGCCGCTGACGAGGAAGCCATTTTCCTCCATCCGCTCGCGGTATTTCATGTTGAACTCGTAGCGGTGCCGATGCCGCTCCAGCACTTCGCCGTTGCCGTAAAGTTTCTCTGCGAGGGTGTCGGGCACGATCTTCGTCGGCCAGGTGCCGAGGCGCATGCTCCCGCCTTTTTTGCGAATCTTCCGCTGCTCTTCAAGCAACGTGATCACCGGGTCGGCGGAGTTTTTGTCGAACTCGATGCTGTTCGCGTCGGCGATGCCGCAGACGTTGCGCGCGAACTCGATCGTCGCCACCTGCATGCCGAGGCAGAGGCCGAGAAACGGAACCTTGTTCTCGCGCGCGAATCGCGCCGCCCGAATTTTTCCCTCCACTCCGCGCTCGCCGAAGCCGCCGGGAATGAGAATGCCGGCGACGTCTTTGAGCTGATCGTCGACGCCGTTCTCGAGCGACTCGGCGTCGATCAGGCGGAGATCGATCCCGCAATCGTGGCTCGCGGCGGCGTGGGTGAGCGATTCGTAAATGCTCTTGTACGCGTCCTGCAGCTCGATGTATTTCCCGACGACCGCGATCTTCACCTGCTTCTTCGGGTTTACCACGCGCTGCACAAATTTCCGCCAATCGCTCAAGTCGGGATCCGGACAACCGAGCTGCAAAAGCTCGCAGACGAGGCTGTCGAGCCCTTCCTCGTGCAGCATCAGCGGCATCTCATAAATCGTGTGCGGCACGTCGCGCGCCTCGATCACCGCGCCGAGCGCGACGTTGCAAAACATCGAGAGCTTCTGCCGGACGTCGTCGTCGAGCGGACGTTCAGTGCGGCAGATCAGCACCTGCGGTTGAATGCCGATCTCGCGCAATTTCGCGATGCTTTGCTGGGTCGGTTTGGTCTTCAGCTCGCCCGCCGCCCGGATGTAGGGGATGAGCGTGACGTGCATGTTGATCACGTTCTGCGGCCCGACTTCGAGAATGAATTGCCGGATCGCTTCGAGAAACGGGAGCCCCTCGATGTCGCCGGTGGTGCCGCCGATTTCGGTGATGACGATGTCGACGGTCTCCGGATCGGCGACCTGGCGGATGCGCGCCTTGATCTCGTCGGTGACGTGCGGGATCACCTGCACGGTGTTGCCGAGATAGTCGCCGCGCCGCTCCTTCTGGATGACGCTTTCGTAGACCTGGCCGCTGGTCAGGTTGTTGTTGCGCGAGAGGACGCAGTTGGTGAAGCGCTCGTAATGGCCGAGGTCGAGATCGGTCTCAGCGCCGTCGTTGAGGACGTAAACTTCGCCGTGTTGAAACGGGTTCATCGTGCCCGGATCGACGTTCAGATAGGGATCGAACTTCTGCATGAGCACACGCTGGCCGCGCAACTCGAGGAGCGTGCCTAACGACGCCCCGGCGAGGCCTTTGCCTAACGAACTCACGACTCCGCCGGTGACAAAGATATATTTCATCGAGAAAAACTGCGCGCGCCTTTCGTCGTGGGGGAGGGGAGAAGCCGGCCTTCGAGCGCCCGGGCATCGGCCAGGGTATCGACTCCGGGAGAGCCGCTTTTGGTGACGACCACGTGAATCTTTACGCCATTCTCCAAGGCGCGCAATTGCTCGAGGGACTCGGCTTTTTCCAAGGGGGACGGCGCCCAGCGGACGAAGCGCAGGAGGGTGTCGCGGCGATAGCCGTAGATGCCCTGATGCCGCAAATAAGTGCCCTCGCCGCCGCGCGCGCAGGGGATCGGGCTGCGGGAAAAATAGAGCGCGCGGTGCTGGCGATCGAGGACGGTTTTGACCTGATGCGGCGATTGCGCATCTGCGGGATTTGCGAACGGGTGCGCGGCGGTGATCAGCTCGATCGCAGGGTCGCGCTGCATTTGCCTAACGAGTCGATCGATCAACTGGTGCTCGATCAACGGCTCGTCGCCCTGGATGTTGACGATGTGCGTCGCTTCGCGCAGGCGCCGCGCGACTTCGGCGATCCGGTCGGTGCCGCTGGCGTGGCTGCTTTTCGTTAGGCTCACTTCCGCGCCCCAGGCGAAAGCAGCCTCGGCGATGCGCATGTCGTCCGTGGCGATGATGACGGCGGCGAGGGTTTTGGCGCGCTGGCAACGTTCCCAAACGTGCTGGAGCAACGGCTTGCCGGCGATGAGGTGGAGCGGCTTTCCGGGAAAGCGCGTCGAGCCCCAGCGGGCGGGAAGGATGCCGACTGCTTTGCTCACGGGCGGGAGGATAGCAGTTGCGCAGGTGCCTGGGTAGCGCCCGCGTTCCGCGGGCTGGTCGCGGCATTCTGCCGCGACGAACTTTCCTTGAGACGAAAGCGTCACCAGAAGGTCCCCTCAAAAGGAAAGTTCGCGACAGTGGAACACCGTCGCCAGCCCGCGAAACGCGGGCGCTACCCGGCGTTCTCGTTCAGGCCGAGAATGATTTTCGCGGCGTCGGCGAAGTTCTCGGCGACCCAATTCGCTCCCGCGTGTTCGGCTTCGGCGGCGCCGTAGCCGGTTTTCACCAAGATCGTGCGCACCCCGGCGTTGCGGCCGCACTCGATGTCGATCGCCTTGTCGCCGATGAAAAACGAGCGTGCGAGATCGATTTCAAAATCGCGCTGCGCCTCGAGCACCATGCCGGGCGCGGGTTTGCGCCGGTCGGTCGGGCGATCGGGATGGTCGGGGCAAAAATAGCTCGCATCCAAAACCGCCGGCAGAAGCTGGCGGCCCAGTTCCGACTCCACCGCGCGATAATCCTCCTCGGTGAAATAGCCGCGGCCGATGCCCGCCTGATTCGAGATCACGATCAGGAGATAGCCACGTTCCCCCAGCTTTTGCAGCGCCTCGACGACTCCCGGAAAGAGCTTCACCTGCTCGGGCTTCGAGCAGTAATTGACCTCTTCCATGAGCGTTCCGTCGCGGTCGAGAAACAGGGCGGGCGACGATTTCTTAACGGACATCGTCCTCCTCAAAGCTGGCGATTAATTCCGCGGGTGTCACCGTCGCGGTGCCCAGCTTGGCTACGACTACGGCACTGGCGTGATTCGAGATTTCGGCGGCTTCGATCGGCGTCGCACCGCAGGCCAGGGCCAGGGTAAAGAGCGCGATCGCGGTATCACCCGCACCGGAGACGTCGAAGACCTGCCGCGCTTTGGTCGGGATGTGATGCGGCTCGGCGTCGCGTTCGAAGAGCATCATGCCCTGTTCGGCGAGCGTGATCAGGAGCAGCTGCGTGTCCCAGATCGAGAGCAACTTCGCACCGGCGAAAAGGAGCGCGCCGTCTTCGGCCGGCGGGTCGATCGGATCGCTCGCGGGAAGGCCGGCGGCGGCGAGGGCTTCGCTCCGGTTTGGCTTCACGGCGGTGATGTTTTTCCAGGCGATCGCCTGATGCGGATTCGGATCGGCGGTCGCGATTTTTCCGGCGGCGTTTACGTCCCCCGCAATCTCCCGGACGAGCTCGGCGCTGAGGAAACCCTTGCCGTAATCCTCGAAAATAACGGCATCAAGTTTCGGCAGCGCGGCTCTCAACTCCGCCGAGATTTGCGCAACCTGGGACTCGTTAGGCGCTTGAAATTTCTCGCGATCGACCCGCACCACCTGCTGGTGCCGTGCGACGATGCGCGTCTTCACGGTCGTGCGGAAATCCGGATCCTCGACCACCATCGCGGTATCGATCTTTTGCTCGTGCAGGAGGCCGAGCAGTTGCCGGCCGCCGGCGTCGCGGCCGACCGTGCCCACAACCGAGACCGCTTCAATAAATTCGCGCAGGTTCCGCGCAACATTCGCCGCGCCGCCGGGATAAAACGATTCGCCGGTCACTTCCACCACCGGCACCGGCGCTTCCGGCGAAATGCGCCCGACCTTGCCCCAGACGAATTCGTCGAGCATGAGATCGCCGATCACGCAGATGCGTTTGCCCGCGGTCTGGCTGAGGATTTCGCGGAGGCGTTCCGGTTTCATGAAGGCAGGCGGAGCCGGCTAGAGGAGAGGGGAGGCCGCCGCGGAAAGGGTTTGCCGCAAGTCCGGTTCATAGCAAGGTATCGTGGTTTGTGCGGCTGGGACGTTCTGCATAAAGTGACCAACTAATCCTGAATACCTTCTTGAAATCAACAGTCGAAGCCGCGGATGAGATCAATCTTTAACTTACTTTTGGCCAGCGTATTTGCACTCAGTCTGACAAATGCGGGCGCGGCGGACGTGCCGAAGCGAATCGACGTGAAGCGTTATTCCAAGACGGTGGACGACGTGGTCGTGCCGTTGCCGAACGAAATCTTCGGCGCGTTGAACAAGCTCGACAGTGTGAACTGGAAGGAATTCGTGCGCACGAACAAGGGCGCGAACTTTACGGAACGTCCGCGGATCGCGCTCCTTCTCGGCGCGACGATTGCGGATGGTTTCATCGCGGTGCAGGCGCAGGACGCGCCGAGCGTGAAAGAAATCGGGCAGCGCGTGGTCAGTCTCGCCAAGGGCATCGGCGTCGGGAATTCCATCGTGCCACATGCGAAGGCGATCACGGAAGCGGCCGACCGGCGCGACTGGATCGGGGTGCGGCAGGAGCTCGATCGGACGCAGAACAGCGTGCAACAGGCGATGAACGAAGTGCACGACGAAAAGCTCTCGCAGCTCGTGAGTCTCGGCGGCTGGCTTCGCGGGACGCAGGTGCTGACCGCGGTGGTCAACCGGCATTTTTCCGAAGACGGCGCTGAGTTGCTGCATCAGCCGGACCTGCTGGAATTTTTTCAGCGCAAGCTCGCGGACATGCCGGAATTCAACGTCCCGCTGCTCGAGCAGATTCGAAGTTCACTCATGGAAGTGAAGCCGCTGGTCGAGACGGAAAAACCGATTTCGCCGGCGGCAGTGAAGAAGATTAATCAAATCACCAGCGGGCTCGATCAGCGAATCGTCACCCGCTCGCCCTGACCATGCGCCCTCCCATTTCCATCTCTCGCCGGATCGCGTGGCTCTGCGCGCTCGCGCTCATCGTGCAGGTCGCGGCTTCGCGCGCGTCGGTCGATGATGCGCATTCTTTCGCGCTCGAATCGGCTGAGCCTTACGTCAAAGATGGGTATCAGGTTCGCGAAGATTACTGGGGCGGCGATCTCGGCGTGGGGGAGAAAAAAGCGGTCCGCCAGCAGCTCTACAAGGGGAACGAATATTGGTTTTGGATGGGCACGGAGGTGGAGTCGGCGAAGGTTTCCGTCCACGTCTACGACGCCGATGGGAAGCTCGCGGAGCAACCCGATAGCTGGCAGAAGGGTCACTTCTCCGCGGCGCATCTGGTTCCGAAAGCGACGGGCAGTTATTTCGTGATCGTCTCGATCGACAGCTCGCCGGAAGAGCGCACGCACTGGGCGCTGGTTTACGGATTTAAGTAAGAGCCTCGGGAAGTTCCGCAGCGAGGGTGAGCCGTCATCCCGAGCGGAGCCCCGCGGAGCGGGGCGAAGTCGAGGGATCCCGTGGGGTTGCCGTAAAGCTCCGGTGCACGTTCTTTTGACGCGACTCTTCCCAGAAACTCGACGGGATCCTTCGACTCCGCTGCGCTCCGCTCAGGATGACTGAGTAAATCGCCCGCAAGGAAGGTGATCGCCAATCCGCCGCGGGTTTGACACTGCTCTCGACGGCAGCCTATCCTCAGCCCCTGCCGCTCCCGCTGCGAGATGACCGAAACGCGTACCCTCGAATACGAAAACGCCCGCGCCGTCCAGGCGCTTTACGGCAACGACTTCAAACTCCTCAAGACGCTCGAGGAGTCGTTAGGCGTGAAGGTGACGACCCGCGATGGCTGGATCAAAATCGAGGGCGAAAAGGCGCAGGTCGAGAAAGCGGAGCGTGTCTTTGCGCAGCTCGAGAGCGCGCGCCAGCGCGGCGTCGAGATTCAGCGGCACGAATTTAACTACGCGCTGAACTCCGTGAACGAAGCGCGCGAGGATAATCTCGGCGATCTCGTCGCGAATAAGATCGTCACCTCCGCGCGGAAACCGCCGATCGTCGCGCGCACGCTTGGGCAGCGGCAATATCTCGAGGCGATTCAGAAAAACGACATCGTCTTCGGCATCGGCCCGGCGGGAACGGGCAAGACTTATCTCGCGGTCGCGATGGCGGTGTCGGCGCTGAAGAAGGAACAGGTCGACCGCATTATCCTCACCCGGCCGGCAGTGGAAGCGGGCGAAGCGCTCGGTTTTTTGCCGGGCGATTTGCAGCAGAAAATTACGCCGTATCTGCGCCCGCTCTACGACGCGCTCCACGACATGCTCGAACCGGAGGAGCTCGAGCGCTTCGTCGCGCGCGAGACGATCGAGATCGCGCCGCTCGCTTACATGCGTGGACGGACTTTGAGCAACGCGTTCGTGATTCTCGACGAAGCGCAGAACACCACGCGCGAGCAGATGTTCATGCTCCTCACCCGCATCGGGCCGCGCTCGAAATGCGTCATCACTGGAGACGGCACCCAGATCGATCTCCCGCCGAACAAGCGCTCCGGCTTGCTTGAGGCGCTCCAGGCTTTGAAGGATGTTCCCGGGATCGGCTTCGCTTATTTCGACGCGAGTGATGTCGTCCGGCACGAGTTGGTCCGCGCGATCATCAATGCCTACCAGTTGCATCGTTCGCCTGCCAACACCGGGGGCTCACCCCGCAAATAAGTCGCGATGTTTGATTTCCTTCGCCGCACTCAGCTCGTGAAAAAGGGCCTCGCCTCGGGCAAGAAACGACGGCGCCGTCCTTCCAACGAAATCCTCCGGAACCTCGAGCACGCGGTCTGGATGAAATACGCGATCTTCGCCGCGTTTATCGCCGGCCTGGCCTCGCTTATCTTCAGCGGGCAACAGCCGGAGCCGACGAAAAACTTCGTTATCGCGCTGCTCTTTTTCGTCACCGCAGTCGCGCAGTTATGGATCAATCAGCCGAAGACGTTCCTGCGGAATTCGCGCGTTTTTCTGGTCTTCGGGATCGTCTTTTTTCAGCTCGCGATCACGAAGCTGTTGCTGGTGCTGTGCAACAGCAACGTCTTCACGCTGCTCAAGCCGGAGACCGCCTGGTTGATCGCGCCGTATGCGTTCGCGCCGCTCGTGCTCTGCGTGTTGCTCGGGCGGAATCACGGACTCTACGGCGCCGTTTTCGTGAGTTTGTGGGGCAGCATTCTCGTGAACAAAATGGACGCGCCGATGCTCGTGAACGGGCTCATCAGCGGCTTCACCGCGGTCTATCTCACCTTGCAGGTGCGGCGCCGCAGCCGGTTGATTCGCGCGGGAGTTTGCGTCGGGCTCGCGATCTGGTTGCTCTCGCTCACCTTCGGTTTGATCGGGCCGTTTAACCTCTTCAATCCTGGCGCGACCGATTGGGCGATGATCGGAATGCAAAGCGCGCTCGCGATCGGCAACGGCATTGTCACCGCGATGGTCGTGGGCGGCGCGCTGCCGATTTTGGAGCACTTATTTGCGATCACGACCGACATCTCCTGGCTCGAAGCCTCGGACCTGAATCATCCGCTCCTGCGCCGGATGACGATCGAGGCGCCGGGCACTTATCATCACTCGCTCGTGGTCGCGAACCTCGCGGAATCCGCGGCCGAAGCGATCGGCGCGAACGCCACGCTCTGCCGCGTCTGCTCGTATTTTCACGACGTCGGCAAACTGGTGAAGCCGGAATATTTCACCGAGAACATGAACTTCGAGCGCAACCCGCACGACGACCTCGCGCCGACGATGAGCGCGCTCATCATCATCGCGCACGTGAAGGAAGGCGTGGACCTCGCGCTCAAGCACGGGCTGAACCAGCAGGTTATCGATGTGATCCAGCAGCATCACGGTACCTCGTTGGTGTTCTATTTTTACAAACGCGCGCTTCAGCAGCACGAAGACGCCCTCGCCGGCGGCAAAATCATGAAGATGCGCGAGGAAGATATCCCGGAAGTCTCGGAGGAAAGTTTCCGCTACAGCGGCCCGCGACCGCAGAGCAAGGAAGCCGGAATCATCAGCCTGGCCGACATGGTGGAAAGCGCTTCGCGCAGTCTGGAAAAACCAACCCCGGCGAAGATCGAGCAGTTCGTCAACGATCTCATCGATCAACGCCTCGCCGATCATCAGCTTGATGAATGCGACCTGACTCTGCGCGAGTTGCGCACGATCGCGGAGCGCTTCCGGTTTACGCTCATGAACATGCTCCATACGCGCATCGCCTACCCGAAAGAAGGGAAGGCTTCCGCCAGTCGTGAGGACGAACGCGCCGCCGGAGCGCTCATGGGCAAGCAGCGTCCGGCCTCCGCCCCGCCCGTTTCGGCGGCCTGAGGGATGGAGGCATTCGGCGTCGAGCGCGTGCGCGAGTACGGCGCGGAAGTCGCCATCGTGCTCGGCTCGGGGCTGAGCTCGCTCGTGAAGAATCCGCCGTTCGAGCAGACGATTCCTTACCAGGAAATCACCGACCTGCCGCGCTCGACCGTGAAGGGACATGTCGGGCGATTCGTCTTTGGCGGAATCGGAAAGTCCCGCGTCATTTTCGCGCAAGGGCGGGTGCATCTTTACGAAGGCTATAGCGCGCGAGAGATCACGGCGGGGGTGCGCTTCCTCGCACGCGCCGGGATTAAGAAAATCATTCTCACGAACGCGGCTGGCTCGGTGAATCCGGAGTTTTCGCCCGGTTCGTGGATGATGCTCACCGATCACCTGAACCTCAGCGGGGCTTCCCCGCTCTCCGGTGGTGAGAATTTTATCGACATGACTGGCGCGTATTCCCCGGGCTGGCGCGAGGAATTTGCGGCCGCGGCGAAAGCGCAAGGCGTGAGGCTGCACGAGGGAATTTACGCCGGGGTGATGGGTCCGCAGTATGAGACGCCGGCCGAGGTGAAGATGCTGCGCGCGCTCGGGGCGGATGCAGTGGGAATGTCCACGATCTGCGAGGCGATCCAGGCGCGCGCGCTCGGTCTCGAGGTCGCCGGTTTTTCCTGCCTCACGAACTGGGCGGCGGGGTTGAGCGGGAGCGCTCTCAGCCACGGCGAAGTGCTCTCGACCGGCGAAGTTGCGGCTGACGTTTTGAAGCAGCTGCTGGAAGCGGTGCTGTAACTCAACCGCGCGGCGACGGGGGGGGCGAGCGGCGCGGGCTCGAACGGCGGAACCCTCGGATAGCGCGAACCGAAATTTTCCAACGGTCCCGGCGCCGGTGGGAAATCCTGTGCCGGCAGGCTGCCCACGGCCCGCGGAGCGGGAGACAGGTCGTTGAAGTAATCGCCGACCTGGTAAGTCGCGAAAGCCGCGGCGGTGACTAACTGGCTGTGCACCCTTCCATCGCTCCCGCGCAACTCGAAGTGGTAGAGGGCATCCAGACCGAGCGAATAGCTGAAAGGTAGCGGGCGATAATCCTTCCGCACGATCGTGCCTTCATAGGCGCAGCCGGCGGCGAAGGAGGCGATCAGCAAAAAGTAAGACTGCGATCGCGCGCATCGCCGTGGCCTAGCTCTCGAGAGGACGTCGCGCGCGCGGTTCGCGATCTTTCGTCGTCGCTGTGCTCGGTTGGGTAACAAACGGCCCGCCTTCCATTGGCGCGGCCGAGGTAAAGGCCACATCCGGCATGTCGCTCGGCTTCCCTTCGAGCGGAAATTCCTTCCGGAGCGGGAAGTAGGGATAACCTTCCCACATCAGGATGCGGCGCAGATCGGGATGGTTGTTGAAACGCAGTCCCATCATGTCCCAAATCTCGCGCTCATGCCAATCTGCGGTCGGCCAAAGGTCGGAGATTGTGTCAACCGCGGGAGCGTCTTCGGAGACGCGGACCTTCAGGCGGAGATGAACCGCGAGAGTCATTGAGTAAAGCTCGTAAACGATCTCGAAACGCGGTTCTTCGCCAAAGTTATCGACGCTCGCAATGTCGAGGAGGTAGTCGAAGGATAACTCTTCCTTGCAGAACTTCGCAACCTCGCGCAGATCGCCCGCGTCGATGAGAAAGGTGGTTTCTCCGCGAAACTCGATTCGTTCCTTGATCTTCTTGCCGAAGAGCTGGGAAAGAGAGGTGAGGAGTTCAGGGCCGGTCATGGCGGAAAGTGACTAGTGATGAGTGGTAAGACTAACTGGACTCGCGGAAGCGAGTCCCTTCGAGGGACGAGCTTCCGCCCGTTGAGTCTCTTGCCTTGGTGATCTCTGGCAATTCAGACACTGTTCTAGGAGTAGGACTCGATCTTGTCCACCAAGTCGGGCTTCTGCGACGCGAAGGAGCGTTCGCCGGCGATCTTATCCTGTAACTTCATCAATCCTTCGATCAGTGCTTCGGGCCGCGGCGGACAACCAGAGATATAGACGTCCACGGGAAGAAGCTGATCGATTCCCTGAAGCACCGCATAAGAGCGATACATCCCGCCGCTCGAAGCGCAGGCGCCCATCGCGATGACCCATTTCGGCTCGGGCATCTGCTCGTAGATGCGCTTTACGGCCAGCGCCATTTTGTAGGTCACGGTGCCGGCGACAATCATGACGTCGCACTGGCGGGGCGAGAAGCGCATGACCTCGGCGCCGAAACGCGCGATGTCGAAACGCGCTGAGGCGGTAGCCATTAACTCAATCGCGCAACAGGCGAGTCCCATCGGCATCGGCCAGAGCGAGTTTTTGCGCATCCAGTTCATCGCGGCATCGAGCCGGGTGAAGATGACGTTGCCCTCGATCTTGGAATCGTAAGCAGCGGGGACGCGTTGCGACTCGGCGGGCGCGATGGCGGCGGCGGTGGTCATTCCGCGCTCAAGCTATGGGAGCCGGGCGCGGGCGCAAGCCGGAAGGCTTTAGCAGGCGTGCTGCAATTGATAAACCAGGTCCGAGGCGACCCGGCCGGATTCGATCACTTCGTGGACCTTGCGGCCGAGGGCGGCGGCTTCATACGGTTTCGCGATCACGCCGCGGAAGCCGAGATCTTCATAACGGCTCATCGTCGCATCGGTCGCGTAGCCGCTGGAGACGATCGCGCTCACCATCGGATCGATCTCGAGCAGGGCCTTGAGCGCGTCTTTCCCGCCCATGCCCCCGGGCAGGGTGAGATCGAGAATCACGAGATCAAAACGGCGCCCGGCCCGGAGCGCCTGGCGGTAAAGATCGATGCCGGCGAGGGCGGTCTCGGCCTGCGACACTTCGTAACCGAGCCGGCTGAGCGTGAAGTCGACGAGCATGCGAATCGCTTCTTCGTCGTCAACGATCAGGACTCGGCCGTTGCCGTGAATCTCTTCGTTGCTTTTCTTTTCCTCAATGACGGGAGGAGGCGCGAGCGAGATGATCTCGGGCTCGACCCCCGCGGCGGGCAGGTAAACGGTGAAGGTGGAGCCGCGTTCCAATTCCGACTCGACCGTGATCAGGCCGCCGTGATTCTTCACGATCGAATAGGTCGTCGCGAGGCCGAGGCCGTTTCCTTTCGCCTTCGTGGTGAAGTAGGGATCGAAGATGCTCTTGATGCATCTCTCGGAGATGCCGATGCCTTCGTCGCAGACTGTGATCCGGATGTATTCGCCGGGATCGAGGTTGTGCGGGAGGCTCGCGGCGCCGATCTCGGCGGTGAAATTATCGCAATTGATCCGCAAGGTGCCGCCCGCGGGCATCGCCTGGTCCGCGTTCACGACGAGGTTGGCAATGACCTGGCTGATCTGCCCGGAGTCGAAGTCCGCCGGCCAGAGATCCGGCGCGATCGTGACCTCGCTGCGGCTCTGAGTTCCGCGGAGGGAAAAGCTGACCGTGTCCTCGATCAACTTCGCCGCGGAAGCGGTCTGCTTAATCGGCGCCCCGCCGCGGGCGAAGGTGAGCAACTGCTGCGCGAGATCGCGGGCGCGGTGGGAGGCGTTCTGCGCATCTTTCAAGCGTTCGCTGAGCTCGTTGTCGTCCGGCGGGAGAAGGAGCGAGATGAGGGAGATGTTGCCGATGATGGCGGTGAGGAGGTTGTTGAAATCGTGGGCGATACCGCCAGCGAGCAGGCCGAGCTGGTCGAGGCTTTCCGCTTTCCGGCGCTCCGCTTCGTCGCGCAGCCGATGGGTGATATCGCGGAAAACGAGGACCACCCCGGTGAGCGCCTTGCGGGTGTCGTAAATCGGCGCGGCCACCTGCTCGATGATGCGTTTCGTTCCGTCGCGGGCGGTGAGGGTGCTGCGTTCCGGGGTGCCGAGGAGAATGCCCTCCGCCGCGCTGTGATAGAAACCCGGCTGCTGCGAACGCCGTCTTGAGGACGTGCGCTCGTCTTCGATGTTGAAGACCGTCTTCAGTTTTTGCCCGGTGGCCTCGGCCGCGGTCCAGCCGGTGAGGGCTTCGCAGGCGGCGTTCGTGATAACGATCCGCGCGTCGGCATCGGTGGTGATAACGCCATCACCGATCGAGCCCAGGGTCACGGCGAGGCTGTTGCGCTCCGCGGCCAGCTCTTCCTCGAAATGTTTTCGCTCCGTCACATCGCGAATCATGGCGACGTAGAATTGCTGGCGATCGACCACCATTTCACTCAGCGACAGCTCCACTGGGAAGGAAATTTTCTTGCGGGAAAGCGCGAGCGCGAGGGTGATGCTGCCGGTCCGCTTCACCAGTTCGTCCCACTTGCAACCGCTCACGCCGCCCGACATCTCGCGGTCGAAACATTGCGGCACGAGCCGCGCAAAATTGACCCCGCTAAGCTCCGCGGCGCTGTAGCCAAACATCCGGCGCGCGGCGGAATTCATCGAGCAGACCATGCCCTTGGCGTCGACCGTGATCATGCCGTCGAGGATGTTGTCGATGACTGAGCGGATGCGAATATCGGCGCTGTCGAGTTTCTTAATCTGCCGGCGGCAAAGGATGAAGCTGTAGCAACTCGAGGCGATCATGAGCCCCGCCGCGAGCACACAAAGCAGGTCGATTCCAGTCGCGGTGAGGATGCGCTCGCGGGCGGCGGCGACCGCGCGGACCTCGTAGATTTCCATCTGCTCTTTTGTGAAATGATCGAGCTGCAGCCGCACTCCGGCCATGATCTGCTCGCTCATCGAACGGCTCCCCTCTGAAGGTTTGTCGCCGGCGCGCTTCTTCTCGATGTCCGGGACCGCGCATTTCACGATCCAGTTCTCGAGACCGGTCCGGATGTGCTCGAGCTCGGAGAGTTGAGAAGGGGAATTGGCGACCAGGACGGAAAGGTGACCGAGAAAAGTGTAGAAATTCGCGGTCGCGCGCTTGTAAGATTCGATGAAAGCGGGGTCGCCGGTGAGAACGTAGCCGCGTTTTTCCTTCTGCATCTCGTAGGCGGCGCGCTCGAGGCGCGGGATGAAGTCGAGAACCTGGGTCGATTCCACGGCCCACTCCTGATCGCGCATCCGCTGGTTTAGGAAGATCTGCTCCTCGCGCTGCACAGTGTGCAGGATATCGCGGGCCTCATCGAGCGACGTTGCGCCGAGGGCGACCTTGGCGTCGCCCGGCACGATCGGCAGCGAAGCGGTGTCCACATTGCTCGAGAAAAACTTACGGCTCAGCCAGTTATCGACGATCTTACGCATTTTTAGGATGCGATTTCTCTGGTTGGAATCGTTCGCAACGACCGCAATCATCTCTTCGCTATGGCGTTGAAGAAGACCCCTGCGGCGCTCAAAATTCTCGAGGTCGGCCGGTTCCTGTGTGATGAGGTAACCGCGGTGCGCGTTCTCGAGCGCGGCGATGTCGTTTTCTAGGACGCTGCTCATCCGCATGACGCTGATCGTATGGGCACGGAAGGCGGCCTGCCGCTGATTCTGATAGGTGACCACGAAGCACGTGACCGCGAGGACGAGAATGACCGTGACGCCGACGGCGCTACCGAGGAGAAGCTTGAAATTAAAATGCTCGGGGCTGAGCAGCCATTCGATGCGGCGTCGGAGGGTTGAGGAGGGAGCGCGCCTGACGCAAGCGGACGACGTGGAGCTCGCGGTCATTATGACCGGAGGTAAAGCAACTTATCTGCCAGACTGAGTAGAACCACTATAAGTTTATGTTAGGGCGACGGACGGTGCAGGTGTTTGCGCCCACGGCGGAGAAGGCCGTGCCGTTTCCCGGCGGCCTCCGAGTCGTGTCATCCCGAGCGGAGTGGAGCGCAGCGGAACGGAGCCGAGGGATCCCGCGGGGCTTCCATTAAGCCCTCGCGCGGAATCTTCCCCGCAATTCCACGGGATCCTTCGACTCCGCTGCGCTCCGCTCAGGATGACAGAGAAGGCCGAGCCGAACCGGGGAGATCGCGAAGGAATCGGCCCGGCCAGCCGCAAGTGATTGCGCCGGCTGAGAAGCTAGTAGCGCACCCGCACGAGCGTAAGCCCCTCAGCCGGTGCGACGAGCCGCACTCCAGCCTGCGCTGGCGTTTCCAGTCGCAGCCGAATCTGTTCGACGGAGTCTTTCCCCGAGGCGCAGCGAACGATCGCGCCGGTCATGAGCCGAACCATCTTATAGAGGAAACCATTCCCATCGAACTCGAGAATGGTCACAGCGGCCGTGCGCCGCACGCGGACCGACCGGATCGTGCGCGTGGTGGAGGTCGGCGGCTTTCGGCGCTTGGCGGCGAAGCCGGCAAAGTCATGCGTCCCGACGAAAAGCTGCGCCGCCGCGCGCAAGCCCGCGTCGTCCAGCCGACTCTGGACATGCCAGGCGCGGCTCAATTCAAAGGGCGAGAGGACTGAAGCAGTAGCGATGCGATAGCGATAGACTTTGCCGCGCGCATCGAAACGCGCGTGAAAGGTCGAGGGAACGAAACGGCAGTTCATCACCCGCACCGTCCGGGGCAGCGACGCGTTGAGGGCGTTCAGCCAGGTCGCCGCGTCGAGGCGCCCCGCGGGCACATCGGCATGCGCGCATTGCCCGAGCGCATGGACGCCCGTGTCCGTCCGCCCGGCTCCGTGCGGGCGAATTTTCTTCCCCGCGACCCTCGCAAACGCTCTTTCCAAGCAATCCTGCACCGCCCCCCCGTGGGCCTGACTTTGCCAGCCGCGAAAACCTGAGCCGTCGTAGGCGAGGACCAGCCGCAACCGGCGGGTGGTGGACTTTTCGTTACGCAAAATCGAGCGCTCCGAAGCCGCCGCTCTGATTCTCCGGCAGGCTATCGAGGTAACTCTGCAAAAGCATCTGCGCCGCAACCTGATCGATGATCCCGCGCGTCTGACGGGTCTTTTTTCCGGCCGATTGGAGCGCCCGCTGCGCCGCGACGGTCGAGAGTCGCTCGTCCCAGGTGCGCACCTCGCAGGTCACCAGCGTCTTCAGCTTTTCCGCAAAACCATGCGCCGCTTCCGCGGAAACGCCTTCGCTCCCGTTCATGTGCCGCGGCAGCCCGACGATGATACGCTCGACGTTTTTTTCCTGCACAATCGCGGCAATCCGTGCCGCCGGATTTTGTGTCTTCGCGACGGTGATTGTTTCCGCGGGATGCGCGAGCATTTGCAGCTCGTCGGAAAGGGCCACGCCGATCCGCGCCGTGCCGTAGTCGATCCCCATGACGCGCCGCTTCATTGCAGTTCCGGCGGGAGCTCGCCGACCAGGTTTTTGATCTTCTCCGCGTCGTGCCGATTGCAAATGAGGAGCGCGTCCTCGGTCCGGACGACGATCAGGTTATGCACGCCGAGGAGCGCGATTTTCGTCGGGCTTTCGTTGAAGACGATATTGTTGCTCGCGTTCATCGTGGTCAGGTCGCCACGCGTCGCGTTCCCGCGTTCGTCGCGATCGAGATAGGCCGCAACCGCGCGCCAGCCACCGACGTCGTCCCAATCGAAACTCGCTTCTACCATGAGGACGCGATCGGCTTTTTCCATGATCGCGTAGTCGAACGAAATCCGCGGCAGACCGGCGAAACGGTCGCGCAACGTCGGCTCCCAATTGTCCGGCGCGCGCAGTTGCGAGATGAAATTCGCCAACTCCGGTGCGTGCCGATTGAACTCGCTGAGCACGGTCGGCACCGACCAGACGAACATACCCGCGTTCCAGCGAAATTTGCCGTTCCGGAAGAAGCTGTCGGCCAATTCCGCGTTCGGTTTTTCGCGAAAACGGACGACGCGAAAGATGGGATTCGCCGTCGCCAGGCCAGGCAGCGTCACCGGCGCGCCCTGCTCGATATAGCCGAATCCGGGGCAGGCCCAAGTCGGCTTCACCCCGATCGTGATCAGGGCGCCGGTATCCTCCGCAGCCCGGACCGCCGTGCGCAACGTCTCCTGAAAAGCGCCGCGATTTTTGATCACGTGATCGGCCGGGAGCACCAACATCGTCGCCTGGTGATCACGTATTGCGACCCAGCCGGTGGCCAGCGCGACCGCTGCGGCCGTGTCTCGTTTTGCCGGTTCTGCGACGATATTTTCCGCCGGAAAATCGGGCAGCAATTCCCGCAGTGCCGTTTCTTGGTCAACGTTGGTGAGAATCAGAATCCGCTCGGGCGCGACGAGGCCATCGAGCCGCTCGATCGTCTCTTCGACGAGCGTTTTTTCCGAGACGAGCTTCAGCAACTGCTTCGGCCGTGCGCGCCGGCTGAGCGGCCAGAAACGCTCGCCGCTACCACCAGCCAGGATGAGCGCGAAAAGGGATTTCGACATGATGAAAGAGCGACGGCGAAGCTGAGAGAGGCGCGAGAATTCCCGTTTCTTTTTTGGGCGGTGAGAGCTATAAGGTTAGGCGATGTCCTTTTCGTTATCCATTCCAAAAACGGCGGATGCGCTGCCCCTGGACGGATTGCTGAGTCTGACTCGGACGGCCTTTGGTCTCGGCGTCGGATTGCTCATGGCCGAGCGCTTTAGTCGGCCGGCCCGCCAAGCCACGGCGATCGCTTTGGTCTCCGTCGGCACCCTCGCTGTCATCCCGCTGCTCGTGAAATTCGCCATGGAACGAATCAACCGTCCGGAATCCGAGCGCGTCATGCAACGGCGACTCCGTTCGATCCGTGGCGACTCGGGTTACAGCTCCGAACACGACGTTTACTAGAGCGATCGGTCCAAGCCCAAGCCGGTCATCCCGCGCGAAGCGCAGCGGAGCCGAGGGATCCCGTGGCGTTGCTGGGAAGCGTCTGTGCGAGAGCTTTCAGAAAACCCCTCCGGATCCCTCGGCTCCGCTGCGCTCCGCTCGGGATGACCGCGCCCTCCAGCTTGCTCCCGGCCTTGCGCCGAAGTAAGTCCACTCCATGCCTTCCCGCGCCGCTGCTTCTCCGCCTAACGAACTCCGCGCCCGCTGTGCCGCGATCCTCCAAGAGGAAGAAATCCTCCGCGAAGGCGGCGGCAAAGTCGGCCAGGAACGCCAGCGCAAACGCGGCCGCCTTCCCGTGCGCGAGCGGATCGAACATCTGCTCGATCGCGACTCCGGCTTCCTGGAACTCGGTCTCTGGGCTGCTTACAAAATGTATGAGCAGTGGGGCAGCGTCCCCGCCGCGGGCGCCATCGTCGGCATCGGCCGTGTCGAAGGCGTGCCCTGCATGATCATTGCAAACGACGCGACCGTGAAAGCCGGCGCGTTCTTTCCCCAGACCGCGAAGAAGATCATCCGCGCGCAGCGCATCGCCTTCGAGAACGCGCTCCCGCTCATCTACCTCGTCGATTCTTCGGGTGTTTTCCTGCCGATGCAGGACGAGATTTTCCCCGATGAAGATGACTTCGGTCGTATCTTCCGCAACAACTCCGTGATTAGCGCCGCGGGCATTCCGCAGTTCGCCGCGATCATGGGGAACTGCGTCGCCGGCGGTGCCTATTTGCCGGTGCTCTGCGACAAAATCCTCATGACCGAAGGCAGCGGACTCTACCTCGCCGGGCCGTCGCTCGTCCAAGCGGCGATCGGCGAGATCGTCGACACCGAAGAGCTCGGCGGCGCGCAGATGCACGCCGAAATTAGCGGCACCGTCGACTTCCATGAGAAGGACGACGTGAGCTGCATCCAGCGTCTGCGTTCGTTAGTCGGGCATCTTCCCGAGGCCGAAGCCGCAAAGAAAAAAGGCGCGAAAAAATCTCCGACTGCGCCCGCGAAGAAGCCCGAAGCCGTCTTCGATCTCATCAGCGTGGAAGGCCAGAAACCGTACGATGCGCGCGATCTTTTGGCCTCGATCATCGACGGCGATTCGCTCGATGAATACAAAGCCGATTACGGCAAGTCTCTCATCACTGCGTATGCGCGAATCGGCGGGCATTCCGTCGGCATCGTGGCGAATCAGCGGCAGCAGGTGCGCACGAAAAAAGCCGGGATCCAGATGGGCGGCGTCATCTACGCCGACAGCGCCGACAAGGCCGCGCGCTTCGTCATGGACTGCAACCAGACCGGTTTGCCGATCATCTTTTTCCAGGACGTCACCGGTTTCATGGTCGGCCGCGACGCGGAACAAACCGGCATCATCCGCAGCGGCGCGAAACTCGTGAGCGCGGTGAGCAATTCCATCGTCCCCAAAATCACTGTCGTGGTCGGCGGATCGTTTGGCGCGGGCAACTACGCGCTCTGCGGGAAGGCTTACGACCCGCGTTTCATTCTCGCGTGGCCGAATGCGCGTTACGCCGTCATGGGCGCGGCGCAGGCGAGCGACACCGTCTTCAGCGTCCTCGCGAGGTCGCGTGCGCGCGGCGACAAAAAGGCGAGCCCCGAAGAGCTCGAGCAATTACGCGCAAAGGTGAAGGAGACCTACGAAGAACAAACCGACATCCGCTACGGCGCCGCGCGCGGCTGGGTCGACGCGATCATCCAGCCCGAGGACACGCGCAAGGTACTGATGGAATTGTTAGGCTACGTCTCGCGTCCGATGCCGAAGGCGCGTTTCCACATGGGCGTGGTGCAGGTGTGATTTCGTTAACGGGTTTCTAAGAGGTGGGGGCATGCCGGAAGACAGGCTTCCAGCCTGTCTCGGCCGGCAGGCATCCTGCCTGCCGGTTCCTTGTAGAAGCGACCGGCTGAAAGCCCGTCGGCCGAAACAGGCAGAGATGCCCGTCTTCCACTCGCCACCACTTTTTAGACGCCCTCTTAGTCGTAGGCTGTATTCCAGAAACGCCCCCACCGTTTGTCATCCCGAGCCGGCACAGCGCGGCGCGGGATGACAGCTTTGCGTCACCCAGCGAACTCGTCGCCGATCCGTTGGTTTAGCTCCAGCACGCCCGCAAGATCGCCCAAGCCTAACGATCCCCCTCCGCGTTCCCCGAGCGCGCGCAAGACCTCTTCCGTCGGGATGTTCCCAACCAGATCATCCTGCGCAAAGGGACACCCGCCCAGGCCGCCGAGCGCGGAGTCGAAACGCCGGCAACCCGCGTCGTAGGCGGCCAGAATCTTCTCTGCCGCGGTCGCGCGCGTGCTGTGCAAATGCACGCCCAGGTTTGCGGCCTGCACTTCCGCAAAGACCTCGCCGATCAACCACGCCGTCGCCACACCCGTCGTATCGGCCAGCGAAATAGCCTGCGCGCCTAACGAATCGATCCGCGCCACCGTCTCGCGCAGCAGCTCCTTGCTCCACGCATCGCCGTAGGGATTTCCAAACGCCATCGAGACATACACCACCACGTTCGGCGCCATCCCCATGATCGCCTTCAAGGCCGCGAAATTTTCCTCGAGCGATTGCTTCTGATTCCGCCGCAGAAACGACTCCGAGATCGAGCAGGGGAACCCAAGCGTGGTCACCGCGCCGGTCGCGAGTGCCCGCTCCGCTCCGCGTTCGTTCACCACGATGCCGATAATGTCGATGTCGTTAGGCGGGGCGAGCTGCGCGAGCACGCTTTCGCTATCCGCCATCTGCGGCACCGCCTTCGGCGAAACAAAGCTCGCGGCATCAAGGTGGCGAAACCCCGCCGCGATCAGCGCACGCAAATATTCCACCTTCCGCTCCGTCGGAATCTGTCCTGGTAATCCCTGCCAGGCGTCGCGCGGACACTCGATCAGTTGGATCAGTTGCTCTTTCGCGGGTGCGGGTGGAATCGTCTTCATGCCTAACGTTCTCGTCGAAACCAAGGATCGCACGACCATTCTCACCCTCAACCGTCCCGAGCGCCGAAATGCCCTAACGATCGAATTGATGCAGGAGCTGACCGGAGCAGTCGAGCGCGCGAGTGCGGACGAGAGCATGCGCATCGTCATCCTCCGCGGCGCGGGCAAAGCCTTTTGCGCCGGACTAGACCTCAACGAAACCACCATCACCGAGCGCGCGCACCAGTCCGCCGCAACCATCGCAAAAATGCTCCTCGCCGTGAGCCAGACGCGCCTGATCACGATCGCGCAAATCCACGGCGCGGCCGTGGCCGGCGGCGCGGGCCTGATGTCCGCCTGCGATTTCGTCGTCGCGGCAGAGCGGACAAAAATCGGTTACCCGGAAGCGAGGCGAGGCTTGGTTGCGGGCCTGGTCATGACTTTTCTGCGCCGCCAACTCCGCGAGCGTGACGTGCGCGAATTGCTCTTTACCGGCGATCTCATCACCGCGGAACGCGCGCGGGAAATGGGTTTGGTCAATCGCGTGGTTCCGCCTAACGAACTCGAAAACGAGACCGAGAAACTGGTCGCGTCGATCCTGCAAAACGCGCCCGGTGCGCTCGCGAGCTCGAAGCGCCTGCTCGAGGAGCTCTGGTCGACTTCGGTGCAGGAAGACGTCGACGTGGCATTGCGTCATCACATGGAAGCGCGCGGATCCGCCGAGGCGCAGGAAGGCATCGCCGCCTACCTCGAAAAACGCGCGCCCAGCTGGGTATGAAAATTCCGCTTTTCCTCCTCCTCCTGCTGCTGGCGCCGGGTGTGCGCGCACAGGATTTAGCCGATACGATTTTTCTCAACGGCAACATTTACACCGTTGCGACGACGACACCGCACGCCGAGGCCGTGGCAGTCAAAGGCGACCGCATTCTCTTCGTCGGTGCGAACGCGGAGGCGAAAAAGCTGGCGGGTCCGAAGACGAAAACAGTCGACCTCCACGGCCAGACGGTCGTTCCCGGCCTGACCGATTCGCATTATCACATCCTTGGGGTCGGGGAGCGCTTGGTGCACTTAAATCTCGAAGGCACCACGAGTCGCTCGGCGTTCCTGCAAAAGGTGAAGGAGCGCGTCGCGCAGACTCCGCCGGGAAAATGGGTTACTGGCCGCGGCTGGATCGAGACCTTCTGGCGGCCGCCGACTTTCCCGACGCGCCAGGAACTCGATCGGGTCGCGCCGAACAACCCGCTCTTCCTCGAACGGGCGGATGGTCACGGGGCGGTGGCGAATAGTGCCGCGTTGCAGCTCGCAGGCATCGACAAACAGACGGCAAATCCTTTTGGCGGCGAGATCGGGCGCGACAAAGAAAGCGGCGAAGCGACCGGCATGCTCCTCGATAACGCGATGGAGTTGGTCGGAAAGAAGATCCCGCCGGCGACACCGGAAGAGAACGAGAAAGCCTTCTTGTCAGGCGCGCAGCGCAGCCTCTCGCTCGGGCTTTGCGAGATCCAGAACGCCGGCAGCACCCTGCCCGAGGTGGAGATGATGCGGAAGCTCTATGCCGCCGGGAAAGTGAAGCTGCGCATCTATAACGCCGTTTACGGTCCCGGTAAGCCGGCGCAGTGGTTGCTCCAGAACGGTCCGGTGCTCGACGCGGCCGCGCATCAGTTCACCACCCGCACGATCAAGGTGATCTTCGACGGTTCGTTAGGCTCGCGCAGCGCCGCGCTCCTCGAGCCCTACGCCGATGCCCCGGATGCTTCGGGTTTCCTCACCCAAAAAGAAGCGGACCTGCGTCCGATGTTTGAGCAAGCGCTGCGGCGCGGAATCCAAGTCGAGACTCATGCGATCGGCGATCGCGCCAATCGCACCATCCTCGATCTTTACGCGGCCGCCTTCGCCGCCATTTCGAAGACCGGGCGCAAGATCGCGGACCCGCGCTGGCGGGTGGAACACGCGCAAATTCTCAGCGCGGCCGACCTCCCGCGTTTTGCGAAGCTCGGCGTGATTGCCTCGATGCAGCCGTCGCACGCGATCAGCGATCTTTTCTTCGCGCCGCGTCGGCTCGGTCTGGAGCGACTCGCGGGCGCTTATGCCTGGCAGAGTCTGCTCAAGAGCGGCGCGGTGGTGGCCGGGGGCTCGGATGCGCCGGTCGAGCAGGGGAATCCGATGATCGAATTTTACGCGGCCGTTGCGCGCAAGAGTCTCGATGGTTTGAGCGGCCCGGGCTGGCATCCGGAGGAAGCGGTCACGCGTCAGCAGGCGCTCGCGATGCTGACCAGCGCGCCCGCTTTCGCCGCTTTCGAAGAGCACGATAAAGGCTCGATCGAGCCCGGGAAATTGGCCGATCTTACGGTTCTTTCCCGCGACATCATGAAAATCGCGGAGCCGGAAATTCTGCAGACGCGCTGCCTCATGACTGTGGTCGGCGGCGAGATTGTGTTCGATGCGGCCGCCGCGGCGCCGAAGTAATAATAGCCTAACGATGCGCGCGGGCGAGACAGATCAGGCGCTGGCGTTGCTCCAACAGTTGACCAGCCGGCCCGGCTATTTGAGTTATGGCTACTTGCGTCTCGATCCGAGTTGGGAGCCGCTCCAGGCCGACCCGCGTTTCGAAAAATTAGTCGCGAGCCTGGCGCCCCAGCGCAGCGGCAGTTGAACTGCCTCCGGCGCCAAGCAAACGCTCTTGCCGGTGCGCGCGGCTGACTAGCTGTAGACGTTTCGCTCTGCGAAACGCGGGGGAGAACGCCGCTCGCAGGTCGATGCTGCG
>JBBSUP010000036.1:0-28588 GCA_038234295.1 Chthoniobacterales bacterium | reverse complement strand
TACTCGTCGCTTCCCCCGATCGCAGACGGCAGGACACCGAGGACGTCGTTGCCGGTCTTCTTCAAATGCTCGACCGCGCAGGCGAGTTTCACCTTCACCTTCGGCAAAACGAAACCGGGCTCGGCGTGCGGGTTTTCAGCGTCGAGCGCACTCTGTAATTGCTTGAGGGTTTTGCCGCTCGGCCCGAGGAGCGCGTCCGCCACCGTGCCGCTGATCGAGGCCGCGATGATGCGGCTCCCGGACGCCGTGTTGTCATTCGTGAGGGGAAGAACTTCGCCGGCGTTAGGCGAGTTTGGGCCGGTGACGATGAGCACACCTTTGGCGCCGTGTTCGCGGGCGAGGAGCGCTTTGTAACGCAGGCCCGCGTAGCGGTTCAACTGCGCGCGCCGCGCCGGGTCGACGCCCTCCGGCACGTAGCGCAGGATGAGCGCGATCTTTCCTTTCACGTCGATCCCGGCATAGGAATCGTAAGGCGCGCCGTTGCCTTCCGGGACCTTGAGGCCGTAACCCGCGAAGACGACTTCGCCTTCGGCCTCGCCGTTTTCACTGAAGGAAAGCGGGCGAAAACCGGAGTCGAGCGCCGCCTTCATCGGGGGCATGCCTTCAGCGGCGATCTCGCAATGCGTCTGTCCGGGCAGCACGCGCTCCCCGGAGTTGAACTCGAAGGGCTCGAGGAAATCTTTGCCTAACGGTTTCAACCCGACGCTGCGGAAATACTCGGCGAGCCATTTCGCGCTGGCCTGCGCACCGGGCGTGCCGGTCATGCGGCCGTCGCGTTTTTCGTCCGCCAGCCAGGTGACTTCGCGCCGTAGATCTTCCTTCGTAATCGCGGGCGCGAACCCGGATTCGAGCCGACCGGCTGGAAGCCCGTCGGCCGAGTCTGGCTGGAAGCCTGACTTCCTAGCGGGCGCTTGGGCGAGCGCTTCGCGCGCGGACTTGTCATTCCAATCGGCGAGGAAAATCTGCGCCTTACCGTCGCTGGTGCGCCCGCTCGTCCAGGCGAGTTGCTTTCCGTTAGGCGAAAAGACGGGGAGCCCATCGAAGCCGTTCGTGAACGTAACCCGCACCGGCTCGTGCTCGCCTTTCGCGTCGACGATAAACAACTCGAAGTTTTCAAAGCCAAGTTTGTTCGAAGTGAAGATGAGGTAGTCGCCGCTCGGGTGAAAATAGGGCGCCCACGACATCGACTTGAAATCCGTGAGCTGACGTTTGTCCGAGCCGTCGAGCTGCATCGTCCAGACGTTGGCGATGACGCCGTTCTCCTCGAAATGCCGCCAGACGATCCGCTGCCCGTCGGGCGTAAAAAACGGCCCGCCATCGTAACCCGGCGCAGTCGTTAGGCGACGGACGTCGGAGCCGTCGGCGTCCATCAGGTAGATGTCGCCGAAATAGGCGGCATCCTGCTCGTAACGCTTGCGGTCGTTAGGCGGAAGTTTGTCGAGCGGAAAAGCGCCGCGGAGCGAGCAGAAGACGATCTGTTTGCCGTCCGGCGAGAAGGCGCCCTCGGCATCGTAGCCTAACGTGTGGGTGAGATTCTTGAGATCGCTGCCGTCGCGCCTGGCCGACCAGATGTCGAAGTTCTCGTCGTAATCCCAGGAGTAACGCCGCTCTTTCCCGCTCGCGCGGAAATCGAGTTCCGCCTTTTGTTTCGCTTCCGCCTGGGGATCGCCATGGGTCGAAGCGAAGATCACGCGATCGGTGCCCGGCTGGAAAAACGAGCAGGTCGTTTTGCCTTTGCCAGGCGACACGCGCGTGGTGTCGCCGGTCTCGAGATCGAGCGTGTAAACCTGATAAAACGGATTCCCCGGCTCGCGCTCGCTCTGGAAAATGAGCTGCTTCCCATCCGGCGAGAAATAACCTTCGCCACTTCGTCGCCCGTCCAGGATCAACTGCCGCGAATTGCTGATGAAGCGCGCTTCCGGCGCGGTGTCGTCCGCGGCACGCGTCGCCGTCTGACTGAGGACGAGGAGGAGCAGTCCCGGGATGATTCGTGTTCTCG
Source organism: Chthoniobacterales bacterium (assembly GCA_038234295.1). GTDB lineage: Bacteria > Verrucomicrobiota > Verrucomicrobiia > Chthoniobacterales > UBA10450 > Palsa-1392. Next base: position 26,589 of record JBBSUP010000036.1, on the reverse strand, counting down.
TTAGGCGCATCTAATTAACGATCGACCTCGCCCATGACGATGTCGATGCTGCCGAGGATGACCATGACGTCGGCGACGGTGTGGCCGAGGCACATGTCTTCGAGGACCGTCAGGTTGATCAAACTCGGCGGGCGGACGCGGTAGCGATACGGATTCGCCGTGCCGTCGCTGATCAGGTAGAACCCGAGCTCGCCTTTGGGCGCTTCGATCCGGCCGTAGGCTTCTCCGACCGGCGGTTTGAAGGCGCGGAGCTTGACCTTCGGATTCATGATCGGACCCTCGGGCAGCTGGTCCATCGCCTGATGCAGGATCGTGAGGCTCTCGCGTAACTCGAGCACCCGCATCATCAGCCGATCGTAGCAGTCGCCGTGATCGCCTAACGGCACCCGGAATTTGAAGCGCGGGTAGATGCCGTAGCCGTCGACTTTGCGGAGGTCGTAGTTCACCCCGCTCGCGCGCAGGCCGGGGCCGGTGATGCCGGCGCTGATTGCGAGTGTGGCCGAAAGTTTGCCAACTTCCTGCGTCCGCGAAATTACGATCTCGTTCGTCGTGATCAGCTTCTCGAATTCATCGAGAAAACGCGGGAAACCGTTGATGATTTTGCACGCGTGCTCCATCCAGCCGGGCGGCAGATCGACGCGGCAACCGCCGAAGCGCATGTAGTCGCACATCATGCGCGAGCCGCTGAGCGACTCGAAAAGGTCGAGCACGCGCTCACGTTCGCGGAAGGCATACATGAGCGGCGTGCCCCACGCGCCCATGTCGCTGAGGAGGAAGCCTAACAATGAGGTGTGATTCACCAGCCGGGTCAGCTCGGCGAGGATCACGCGCAGATATTCGGCGCGCTCGGGAACTTCGATCCCGGCGAGTTTTTCGACGCTGAGCGCGTAGGCCCAGTTGTTCGTCATCGAGCAAAAATAATCGAGCCGATCGGTGTAGGGCATCGAGCCGAGGTAGCTCGTGTTCTCGCCGATCTTCTCGTGGTTGCGATGGAGGTAACCGAAGACCGGTTTGAGCTTGCGCACGATCTCGCCGTCGAGCGCGACGTTCATGCGGAAGACGCCGTGGGTCGAAGGATGTTGCGGGCCCATCGAGATCTCGAGCAGGTCGCCATCGAAGCGTGAGCTCCGGGGCGTCGGCGCTTGTTCGAGTTCGTGAAATCCGGGTGAAATCATGGCCTAACGATTACCGAGGGATCGCACCGCGCTGTCATCCCGAGCGGAGTCCCGCGGACGCGGGACGGAGTCGAGGGATCCCGCGGCGCCGCTGGGAAGCTCCGAAGCAAGCGCTTTATGGTTTCGCCACGGGATCCCTCGACTGCGCTGCGCTCCGCTCGGGATGACCGGATCATTGCGCGGTCAGGTTCTCTGCTCCGTCGATCGAAGGCCGCGCCGCGTAGTGTTCTTTCGCCCGCGCGAGTACCTCGTCATGCGGCGTCGGCTCATACTCGTAATCGTCGGGCTCGACGTAATCCTTCCGCATCGGGTGATCGATGAATTCGTCCCACATGAGGATGCGGCGGAGGTCGGGATGACCGTCGAAGTGCACGCCGTAGAGATCGAAAATCTCGCGCTCCTGAAACTCCGCGCTCCGCCAGACCGGCGTGAGCGACGGCAGGTGCTCGCCTAACGAGCGCCCGGAAGTGCGCAGCCGGAGGACGAGCGGGCCTTGCTTCAACGCGATCGAGTAGAGGTGATAAACCGCCTCGAGATAACCGGCGAAAAACTCCTCCTGCGTTTCCTCGACTTCCTTCTCCTCGCCCTCGACCAACTGCTTCACTTTCGCTTTTTTCTGCACGGTGCGATCGAGCCAATCGACCCCGGTCACGTTCGAGCAGTAGTCGAGCTGCAACGCCGGATCATCGCGCAGGAAGCGCGCGATGGCGGCCGCCTCGTCGTTAGGCAAAAGCAGCGACGGCTGCTGCGCGGGGCCGGGATTAGGGACGATCTCGGGCGGCGCCCCGGGGAGTGCGGCTTCGATCCGGGCTTTTATTTCCTCGAGCGACTCCATGAGCGGAACTGAACAAGATTTGCCGGCCATCGGCGAACGAATTCCTTCTGCCACCAAAGCGAAATCCATGGACAGCGCATTCCAAAAACCGACGATGACCTGATGAAAAAACCGTTCGCCGGAGTTCTTCTCCTCGCCGTGGCCACCAGCTTACTCGCGCTCGCCGGTTGCGATCGCGCGCCTGCTCCCGCGACCGAGTCGGCCATGCCCACGACGACGGTCGTGCCTACGACCACCGCAGTGCCGACAACTACCGAGGTGCCCGTGGCCACGGCCATTCCGGTCGCCCCGGCAGTTCCTGCGACGCCGCTCTCGAAGATCTCTCTGGCGAATTACAACCTCATTCGGCTTGGCATGAGCAAAGACCAGGTGCAAACGATTCTCGGCGCGCCCACCAGCGCGGAGACGAAGGATGTGGTCATTTTCAAGAAGACCACTTACCGCTACGAAGACGGCGCGCGCTTCATCGAGTTGACGTTCAAGAACGACGAGCTCGACAGCAAGGACAGCAACCTGAGCGCAGCGGAATAGCCGTCCAAACTCGGTCATTCCGAGCGGAGTCCCGCGGATGCGGGATGCAGTCGAGGAATCCCGTGGGATGAGCTTGAAGCTTTCGCCGCGGGAGCCCGTGGAATGGTTGGGGAGACTTGTTCGAGTGCTTTAAGCAAACCCTACGGGATCCCTCGACTCCGTCCCGCATCCGCGGGACTCCGCTCGGGATGACCGCGCTCTTTGGACTGCGCCGCTATTTCTTGCGGGCCAGATGCAGCCCGTCCGCGAGCGGGAGCAGGACCGACTCGACCCGCGGGTCGTGCGCCAACTTGTCGTTCAGCCGATCGAGCGCAATGCCGTCAGGCTCGGTCAGCGGCTTTTCCGTGACCCGGCCGCCCCAGAGCATGTTGTCGAAAATGAAGAGGCCGTTTGGTTTCATCCTGGGCAGGAGCAACTCGAAGTAGCGATCGTAGCCGGGTTTATCCGCATCGATGAAGACGAGGTCGATAGGTTCGGCCGGCTTCCATTTTACCAGCTCCTCCGCCGCATTCCCGAGCCGGAGCTCAATCCGGCCGGCGAGGTCGCCCTTGGCCCAGTAGCGTTGGGCGAGGGCGGTCCATTCCGCACTCAGATCGAAACAGGTAAGTCTGCCCGAGTTCGTTAGGCCGCGAGCGATGCAAATGGAGCTGTAACCGGTAAAAGTGCCGACCTCGACCGCGTTGCCGACCTCTAAAAGCCTGGTCAGGATGGTGAGGAACTCGCCCTGCTCCCGGCTGATGAGCATGCGCGCGATCTCGCCCAGCGCTTCGGTCTCGGCGCGCAAGTCATCAAGCAGCGGATCGACCGAGTGCGAGCGGTGGCGGACGACGTAATCGTAGAGGCCGTCATCGAGGGCGATGTATTTGGCCGGAGCGGTGGCTGCTGGAGAGGCCGAATCGTTTATTTTGATTCGGAAAAATTAGTGGATTTCTCGGGGAGCGGCGAGCGAATCATTCCCGGCAGTGGTTGCACTGTCGCTCCCTATCTGTGTCGATCTGTGGCCCAATTCCCTTCTGATCGTCAAACCACGCCCTGATCGAGCATCGCGTTCGCGACCTTGAGGAAGCCGGCGATGTTCGCGCCGTTCACATAATTCCCCGGCGTCCCGAAGCGTTCCGCGGTCGCATTGCAGGTCTTGTGGATCGCCTTCATGATCCCCTGCAGCCGCGCGTCGACTTCTTCGCGCGTCCAGGAAATGCGCATGCTGTTCTGCGCCATCTCCAGGCCCGAAGTGGCGACCCCGCCGGCGTTCGCGGCTTTGCCCGGGCCGAAGAGAATCTTCGCGTCGATAAACTGTTTCACGCCGCCGATTACGGTCGGCATGTTCGCCCCTTCCGAGACGACATAGACGCCGTTGCGGAGCAGGTTGGCGGCGTCCTTTTCGTTGATCTCGTTCTGGGTCGCGCTCGGGAAAGCGCACTGCGCCGGATGATCCCAAAGCGGGTTGTGATCGAGCTTTGGGTCGAACGGCGTGTAGATGGCTTCGCGAAATTTCGCGGCGTATTCCGAGATCCGGCCGCGCTGCACATTCTTGAGCTGCATGATGAAGGCGAGCTTCTCCCGGGTGATGCCTTTTTCGTCGTAGATGTAGCCGGCAGAATCCGAGAGCGTGACCGGCTTGGCGCCGAGCTCGATCAGCTTCTCCACCGTGTATTGCGCGACGTTGCCGCTGCCGGAGACGAGACAAACCTTATCGGCCAGCTCCTCGTTGCGCGTGTGCAACATTTCCGCGGCGAAATAGACCGCCCCGTAGCCGGTCGCTTCCGGACGAATGAGCGAGCCGCCCCAGCCGATGCCCTTGCCCGTGAGCACGCCGGTGAACTCGTTCCGGAGCTTCTTGTACATCCCGAAGAGATAACCGATCTCGCGCGAGCCGACGCCGATGTCGCCCGCGGGCACATCGCGATACGGGCCGATGTGGCGCGAGAGCTCAGCCATGAAGGCCTGGCAGAAACGCATCACTTCGTTGTCGCTTTTTCCCTTCGGATCGAAATCGGATCCGCCTTTGCCGCCACCCATCGGCAGCGTCGTGAGGCTGTTCTTGAAGACCTGCTCGAAGGCGAGGAACTTGAGGATGCCAAGGTTGACCGAGGGATGAAAACGCAGGCCGCCTTTGTAGGGCCCGATTGCGCTGTTCATCTCGACGCGGAAGCCGCGGTTTACCTGGACCTCGTTAGTGTCGTCCTCCCACGGCACGCGAAACATGATCACCCGCTCCGGCTCGACCATGCGCTGGAGGATCTTCCCTTGGCGGTACTCCGGGTGGCGATCGAGGACCGGCGCGAGCGACTCGAAAACTTCGTGCACCGCCTGGTGGAATTCCGGTTCGCCGGGATTCTTCGCTTGCACCTGCGCCATTAATTCCGCGAGATCGTTTTTCATGAGCTGCTTTCTGTTTTTGCCTAACGACGGCAAGGGCCGCCGGCAGGGATACCGGTTTGGCCCCGCCGCGAACAAGACAAATTTGGAGCTGGCGCACCCCGGTTTGATTCCCGGCTGGCTGAAGAAAGCCCGCTTTTCTCTCCCGCAGCGGGACGGGCTTTCTCGACCAAATCTTCGTCCCACGCGCAATCACAAAGTCTTCCCCGTTTCGCGGCCCGGTGAGCGCGCCGAGCCCCGCGGATTCGATTTCTTTGCGGACACGTTTGAAAACCGGAGGACCTGACGATGCAATTTTTATATGACGAGAACGATGACGTTGATTTTGTGAAAGGCGCCGTGGCAGGCATCGCCGGTGGTCTGCTCGCCGCGTTTTTGATGGAGCAATTCCAGGCCGCGTGGAGCGCGACCGCGGAAGCGATCAGCCCGTCCGAAAAGAAGCCGGGCCGCAAAGCCGATCCCGCCACGATCAAAGCCGCGAACGCGGTTGTGAAGAAAATCGTCGGGAGGAAAGTGCCGCGCGCCTACAAGCCTGCGGCGGGCGCAGTGGTCCACTACGGAATGGGCGCGGGGTCCGCGGCAATTTACGGTGCGCTGGCCGAGATCGCGCCCGTCGCCACCCTCGGTGAAGGCCTCGCTTTCGGGACCGCGGTGTTTGTGCTCGCGGATGAAGTCGCCGTTCCCAAAGCCGGGCTCTCGAAGCCTCCACAGGAGACCCCCTTGACGACTCACCTTTACGGGCTCGCCTCGCACCTGATTTACGGGGTGATCACGGAGACGGTTCGCCGCGCCATCCGCACCGGCCTGTAAGCGGCTCGTTTGGTCACGCTCGCCCGACGCCTGGAAGCGGTCATCCCGAGCGAAGCGCAGCGAAGTCGAGGGATCCCGCCGGATTTCTGAGAAGCTCTGCGGCGAGGGCTTCTCGGTTGTTCCACGGGATCCCTCGACTCCGTTTCGCTTCGCTCCACTCCGCTCGGGATGACGGCAATTAAGGCCGAGCGGCCGCTTGCGCACCGATCACTTTGAACACTTGATACGGCGTCGTCCGCGTGCTCTTGCCGCCGTTGAAGCGCGGCATCTTGTGAATCTGCGAGGCGGTCACGTAAAGCATCCCCTCCGGTCCCCAGGCGAGACTGTCCGGCCAGCGGAGGCGTCCGTCCGCGACCACCGTGCCGAGCTTTTTCGTCACCGGATCGAAGACGTTGATCGCGCTGTGCTCGATGTCGGTCAGGTAAAGTTTCCCGTCCGGGCCGAACACCATCCCATCCGGCGCCGGCGTTTCCGCGACGCGCTCGACCGCCGCGCTCAACTTCTCATTCGTTAGGCGCGGGTTGCGCAGATCGCTCGTGCGAACTCGATAGAGCGTGGAAGCCGTGAGCGCATGGAAATAGAGCCAGCCCTGCGTGTGATCGAGCGCGATGCCGTCGGAGTTAATCCGCGGCGGTTCGCCGTTTTCTCCGAGAAGCGGATGTCCTTCGACCGTCAGTTTGAAATCCTTCTCCGCCGTCGTGCTCGGGTCGTTCTCGAGCAGACGCCGCGCTTTTCCCGTGCGCAGATCGACGACGATGATGGCGCCAAGTCCGGAGTCGGTGAGGTAAGCCGTCTGCGTTTTCACATCGACGCGGACATCGTTGAGGTAGCTATTTTTCGGCGCGATCTCTGCGCTAAACGCGATCGTCCGCGCGACCTCGTTTTTTACCAGATCGATCTTCACCAGCTTCGGTCCGCCCGACACGATCTCCTTCATCTTCGGCGCGGCCGGGTCGAGCACCCAGAGACTGTCGCTCTCGTCCACGTAAACGCTCTGCACGCAGACGAAGTGATCCTTCGGCGCCCCCGCGCTGTTCCATTCCTGATTCGGATAGGGCTGCGCTTTTCCGTCCACGATTTCGGCCACGGAGAGGGTGTGATCGTCCGACCAATCGGGGAAATTCACAAAGACGCGGCCGCGGCGCGAAACCGCGACGCCGGTCACCTGCTCCGTCGGGAAAGCGATGATGCTCTCGAGCGTGGCCGTGCTGCTCGGCGGGCTGGCCGGGTTTTGTGCGCGCGCCGGCAGCGCGGCGACGAGGAGAAGAAACGAGAAAAGAATTCGCAGGTGCATAATCCTAAATCGCGGCGCGACGCGCGCGCGGTCCGCGGCGAAGTTGCAGGCATGGCAAGAACGACGGTGGTCGCAGGAGTCGGTCCGGGTCTGGGTGCAGCCTTGGTGCGGAAGTTTTCGGAGGATGGCGGCCAGGTCGCCCTGCTCGCGCGCTCCGAGGACTATCTGCGCACCCTAACGAACGAGCTGAAAGATCGCACGTTGCTCAGCGTTCCGACCGACCTCGCCGCGGGGCCGGAAATCGCACGCGCCTTCGCGAAGACACGCGCCGAGCTCGGGCCGGCCGATGTTCTCATCTGTCACGCGAGCGCTTCCTCGTGGAGCGGGATCGAAGAACTGACCGCGGAAGAATTCGAGCGTGCCTGGCGCGTGACGGTCCTCGGCGCGTTTCTCTGCTGCAAGGAAGTGGCCGCCGAAATGATCGCGCGCGGAAGCGGCGTGATTCTTTTCACCGGCGCGACCTCGGCGATCCGCGGAAGGAAAGGCGCGCTCGATTTCTCGAGCGCGAAGTTCGGCCTGCGCGGCCTCGCCGATTCTCTCGCGCGCGAGCTCTGGCCGAAGGGCATCCACGTCGCGCACATCGTCATCGACGGCGAGATCGGCGAACCCGGCGCGACCGAAAAACCGGGCGATCCGAAGCTCGATCCCGACGCGATTGCGCAATCGTATTGGGCGCTCGCGGAGCAGCCGCGCAGCGCCTGGAGCTTCGAACTCGATCTCCGCCCGCACCGCGAGGACTTCTTCGCTTAAGGGGTGTTGAGCGTCGGCGACAGCAAGACGTGGAGCGTCCACAACGCACAAATTGTCATCCCGAGCCGTCGGAGCGCGGACAGGGACCTCGCAAGCGCTGTTCTGAATCGAATTTGCCTCGCGACGTCGCACATTGCCTGCGAGATCCCTCGCCGCGCTGCCGCCGGCTCGGGATGACAAATCCAACCGCACACCGCGTGATTGCCCCCGCGTTGCTTTGCTCGCGCGACATGATTGAATGAACGAGGCGTCGATTTCTTCTCGTTCGAGGGCGTCTAAAAGTCGTGTCATCCCGAGCGGAGCCCCGCGGCCGCGGGGCGGAGTCGAGGGATCCCGTGGCGAAACTTGAAAGCTCACTCCACGGGATTCCTCGACTGCGCTACGCTCCGCTCGGAATGACTCAGTTTTTAGACGTCCTCTTAGGCAAACGTGCAGACCACACCTGAAACCGATCGACACGTCGCTCCCGTTCCACCGGAGGGGAGCGGCCATCAGCGGCGCGTCGTCACCGGCGGCGTCTCTTGGCGGCGGACCTTCTCCGCGTTTCAACATCGCAACTACCGCCTCTACTTTTGCGGCCAACTCGTCTCCCTTATTGGCACCTGGATGACGAGCACCGCGCAAGGCTGGCTCGTCTATCAACTCACCGGCTCGAAAGCATTGTTAGGCATCGTCGCTGCGGCCGGGACCGCGCCGATGCTGTTCTTCTCCACCTGGGGCGGCTGGGCGGCCGATCGTTTCCCGAAACGCAGCGTCCTCATCTGCACCCAGACGGCGATGATGATCCTCGCCTTCATCTTCGCCGGGCTCGTTTGGTCGGGAAGAATTGTGCCTTGGGAGATCATCGTCCTCGGCATCTTCGGCGGCATCGCCCTGGCTTTCGACATGCCTGCGCGACAGTCGTTCGTGGTCGAGATCGCGAGCCGCGAAGACCTCATGAACGCGATCTCGCTGAACAGCGCGATGTTCAACGGCGCGCGCATCGTCGGCCCGGCGGTCGCCGGATTTCTCATGGCGAAAGTCGGGATCGCGCTCTGTTTTTTTATCGACGGCGTGAGCTTCCTCGCCGTGCTCGGCGGGCTTTTTCTCATGGACGTGGTGCCGCCGCCGCGAAACGCGAATGCCGGCGGCGCCGTCGCGCAATCGCTCGAGGGTTTTCGCTACGTTTGGAATCACCAGCGGGTGCGAACGATCTTCGCGCTCTTCGCCGTCGTCGGCGTCTTCGGCTGGTCCTATTCCGTGCTCATGCCGGCTTTCGCGCACGATGTGCTCGGGCTCGGCGAGCGCGGCTACGGCTTCTTGTTAGGCGCGAGCGGCGTCGGCGCGCTCATCGGCGCGCTCACCATCGCGGCGTTCGGGAATTTCCTGCAGCCGCGGCAGATGGCTTTCGGCGGCGTCTGGCTCTTTTCCGCGATGCTTTTGATCTTCTCGTTCAACCGCAATCTCCCCGTCGCGATGGTTTGCCTCGCCGGTTCCGGCTTCGGCATGATGCTCTTCTTTTCGACCTCGAACACGACGGTGCAGACGATCGTCCCGAATGAAATGCGCGGCCGCGTCATGGGCATCTGGGCGCTCATTTTCGGTGGGATGATCCCCTTCGGCAGTCTCGAAGCCGGTGGGCTCGCGCACTATGTGGGAACGTCCGCGACGCTCGCGATCGGCGCCGTCATCTGCGCGCTCGCCGCGGGCGTGACCTTCGTGGTCGTGCGGCGGCGCGACGCGCAGCTCGCGGCGCTGTAGACGTTTCGCTCTGCGAAACGCGGGGGCACGCTCCGCAACCAGATCGATCTCGCGCTTCGCAGAGCGAAGCGTCTACCGCGCGCGCCCTTACCTCTGTCATCCCGAGCGAAGCGCAGCGGAGTCGAGGGATCCCGATGATTTTCTGGGAAGCGTCGCCGCAAGCATCCCCGGAAGCGTCGCTTCTCAGAAACCCGGCGGGATCCTTCGACTCCGCTGCGCTTCGCTCAGGATGACGGGAGGGCGGGCGAACGCTTGTGCCAGCTCGTGCTCTGCTCGTAGGCGTGCGCGATCTGGAAGAGGCGCGCTTCTCCGAGCGCCGGAGCCAGGATTTGCAGCCCGATCGGGAGCGGCTTCGGCCCCAACTTTTCCGCGAAACCACACGGCACACTGATCCCGCAAATCCCCGCGAGATTCGCTGCGATCGTGAAAACGTCCGCGAGATACATTTGCAACGGGTCAGCCGTCCGCTCGCCGAGCTTGAAGGCCGGGCTCGCCGACGTCGGAGAAATAAGTGCATCAACCTTCGCAAACGCCGCCGCGAAATCGTGCCGGATGAGCGTCCGCACTTGCTGCGCGCGCAGGTAAAACGCGTCGTAGTAACCCGAGCTCAGCACATAAGTCCCGAGGATGATGCGCCGCTTCACTTCCGCGCCGAAACCCTGCGCGCGGGTCTGCTCGTACTGCTCGAGCAGATTCGCCGGGTGCTCCGCGCGAAAACCGTAACGAACGCCATCGAACCGCGCGAGATTCGCCGAGGCTTCCGCGGTCGCAATGAGGTAATAAGCGTCGATCGCGTAGTCGGTGTGCGGCAGAGAAACCTCCACGATTTCCGCGCCTAACGACGCCAACTGCGCGACCGCCGCCTCGACCGCCGCTTTCACTTCCAGATCGATCCCGGCCCGGAAGTATTCGTTAGGCAAACCCACCCGCACGCTGCGCAGGTCGCCCGCGAGCGCGCCGGAAAAATCCGGCACCGGCGCATCGAGCGAAGTCGAATCCTGCGGATCGACGCCGGCCATCGCCTGCAAGAGCAGCGCGGAATCTCCCACGCATTTGGTGAGCGGCCCGATCCCTTCGAGCGAGGACGCAAACGCAGTTAGCCCAGAGCGCGAGACGCGCCCGTAGCTCGGTTTCAAGCCCACGACGCCGCAGAGCGCGGCCGGCTGACGGATCGATCCGCCGGTGTCGGAGCCGATGGCCGCGATCGCGAAATCCGCTGCCACCGCCGCCGCCGAGCCGCCACTTGAGCCGCCAGGAATGCGTTCGAGATCCCAAGGATTGCGCGTCGGGAAAAAGCCCGAATTCTCCGTCGAGGAACCCATGGAAAATTCGTCGAGATTCGTTTTCCCAAACGGAATCGCCCCCGCCGCTTTTAGCCTAACGACCGCCGTCGCGTCGTAGAGCGCGCGGTAGTTGCCGAGAATCCGCGAGCCGCAAGTAAGCGGCAAATCGCGCACACTGATCGCGTCCTTGATCGCGATCGGGATGCCCCCGAGTGGCAGATCGACGTCCACCGTTTCCGCCGCGGCGAGCGCGCGCTCGAGATCGAGCGAGAGATACGCGCCAATCTCCGGGTCGCGTGCCGTGATTCGCTCGTGCAGGGCGGTGATGACTTCACGCGGCGAAACCTCGCGGGCGCGCAGTAATTTCCGGAGCGCGCCGATCGTTAGGCGCGGCAGTTCGCTCGGCGTCATTCGAGTACTTTCGGGACGATGAAGAGATCGTTCGCGGCCCGCGGCGCGTTCCGGAGCGCCTCTTCCTGCGTGAGCGACGGGCGCACTTCATCGACCCGAAAAACATCGGCGGCAGGTGCGCTCTCCGCGGCCGGCTCGACGCCGCTGAGATCCAGCTCCTGCAACTTGGCGGCGTGCGCGAGCACCTCCGTGAGCTGGGTCTGGAAAAGCGCGGCTTCCTCTGGGGTCAGCTTCAAACGCGCGAGTTGCGCCACGTAAGCGACGTCGAAATTGTAGCCGGGGGCGATGACCCCGGCCGCGCGCGTCTCGGCCGCGCGCGTCTGAGCCTTCCGGCCGGGGTCATCGCCCCCGGCTACAACTTCAGCGCTCACGCTTTTAGAAATGCAGGTGCGTCGCGATCCAGATGATCGCGACGGAGAGCGCGAGAACGAGGACGATGAAGATGAGACGACCTTCGCTTCGTTGCTTGCGCAGCGCCCGCGGCGGGCGCCGGTCCCAGAGATCTTCGCCGTAGCGTTTGTCGGCCGGGCGCGCGAAAACATCGAGCCGCCGGCTCTCGCTCGTGGCCCGCTCGAAAAGTTCTTCCTTCTGCCGGCGCGAGGTTTCTGCGGCCACGCGCGGCGCGTCTTCGATCATGCGCTGGAGGTCTTCCATCTGCTTGCGCAAATCGTCTTCGCGCTGCTTCAGCTCCAGCTGCTTTTGCGTCAGCGGAGGATTGGAAGAAGGACGACGGCGGGCCATTAGCCTAACGAATTCCCCGGGTCATAGTGAGGAAGATGGCGAGCGCGATGACGCCGAAAATGATCAGCGGCAAAGTCACGGCGAAGCCGATCTGAAGCCATTGCACGAAGGAGTTCGCCGGGCTCGCGACCTCGTAGCCGCTGGCCGTTTCCGGTAGCGTCACCTCGCGATGTTCCTCGTGGCTGTTCGCCTGAAGCCGGCTGCGCTGCTGGCTGTACTCGGTCCGCGCGTCGTCGACCGTGCTCAGGGCGCGGCTCAATTCCTTGGTCAAATCGGAGGGGTTCCAGGTCTTCGTATCGATCGCTTCGAGGAGGTCGAGATGCTGGCCGAAGCTCTCGCGGGTGGCGCGGAGTTGCTCCATTTTTTTCTGCGCGTCGTAGGCTTCGCGCTCGAGGACCACGAGCGAACGCGTGAGTTTATCGGTCATCTCGGCGCGGCCGCGATCGAGTTCTTCCTGGCGGCGGCCGAGCTCTTCCAGCTCGCGTTTTTGTTTCTCGATTTGTTCCTGCTGGCGCTTCAGCTGGAGCAGTTGCTCCTGCGCTTTTTGCACCTGGGAGTCGATCTGCTCGGCGCTGACACCGTCATCGTCTTCGTTGAGTTCGAGCATGGGGTCGGTTGGGCGGAGTTCGGGCATTTTTGGAACGGCGGCGCACGCGGCGTCGGGTCGCGGCCCGCTTACCGCGGACATTAATTGGGCGCCTCAGGAATGCCAGATTTTTTGCGCGAAACTCGCCGCCGCGCGCCGTTTTTTCTGGCCTCCGGGTCGGCGAATTCGTAATCCCTCTTCCGCCAGGTATGACTCCGTCGCCCTATTTCTTCCTCCTCATCTTCGTCGGCGTCGCCCTGGTCTTTCCGATCGCGCCGCTCGTGCTCGCGTGGCTCTGGCGCCATTTCTTCCAGCCGCCAAAACCGGGCGCGGCGAAAAACGCCACCTACGAATGCGGCGTGGAGTCGTTAGGCGACGCGCAGATTCAGTTCCAATCGCAGTTCTATCTCTACGCGATCATCTTTCTCATCTTCGATGTAGAATCGATTTTCCTGATCCCGTTCGCGGTCGCGTTCACCGCGTTGCCGGTCGGCGCCTTCATCGCGATCCTCGTGTTTCTCCTGCTCCTCCTCGAAGGCCTCGTTTGGGCGTGGAGCAAAGGCTGCTTAAACTGGGCGAAGTGAGGAGAGAATTTGGAAGCCAGAAAACCGAATGAATAAGGAAAGCAGGAAAAAGAGGCGAGGGTTCCTCCCCTTCCTGGTTTTCTGGCCTCCAATTGCTTTCCTGCTTTCCCCATTCATTCTTCTTCCTGTTCCACCCCTTCCTGGTTTCCTGGCTTCCAAATTCCCCTTCCTGCTTTCCTGCTTTCCTAATTCGTCCTTCCCCATTTCATGAGCGACCAGATCGACGAAGGCCTGCGCAGCGAGCTGCAAAAACAGGGCGTCTGGGTCACGTCGCTGCAGGATCTTTATAACTGGGGCCGCAAGAATTCGATCTGGCCGCTGCAGTTCGGGCTCGCCTGTTGCGCGATCGAGATGATCGCTACCGCCGCCTCGCGCTACGACCTCGCGCGCTTCGGCGGCGAAGTGTTCCGGCCGTCGCCGCGCCAGGCCGATCTCATGATTGTTGCCGGCACCGTGACCAAGAAAATGGCGCCGCAAATCGTTCGGCTCTACAACCAAATGCCCGAGCCGAAATACGTCATCGCGATGGGCGCGTGCGCGATTTCGGGCGGGCCTTTCAAGCAGGGCTATAACGTCCTCAAGGGCATCGACCGCTACATCCCGGTCGATGTTTACATCCCCGGCTGCCCGCCGCGGCCGGAGGCGTTGCTGCACGCGTTCATGGAATTGCAGCGGAAAATCGACGGTCAAAAACTTACGGGATCGGGTAAAGCCGAGCACTTGCGGGAAGCGCAGCCCAGCGAGTTCCCGGTCCCGGCATTCGGCGCGCACGATCTCGAGCCACCGGCGAATCCGGCGCTCTTCCATCCACCCGCGATCGAACGTTAGACGCGACGTCGCGACTCCGCGTCCGAGCATTGTCATCCCGAGTCGGCGAAGCGCGGCGAGGGATCTCGCAAGCGTTTGGTGACGCGAGTTTGCCTAACGAGATCGAACGACGCTTGTGAGATCCCTCGCTGTCTGCGCGGCTCGGGATGACAACCCGCGCGGGGCGCTCTACTTCTGGCAGCGTGGGCACCACGCGGTCGTGCGCCCGCCGATGGTGGCGCGTCGCAACGTCGTCCCGTGCTTCGGGCATTTCCCGCCGGCTTTCCAGCGTTCGTGCAGGAGCCAAGTCCGCGGTGGGTCGCTCCAGTCGGTGCCGATAATTTCCAACGCCGCCCGGGCGACGAAGCGCGTGCTCCGATAAAGCGCAGCGAGTTTTGAGGTAGTTATTTTTCCCGCGAGCGTTCGGGGCGCAATCCCGGCGCGCCAGAGAATTTCATCCGCCATCCAGTTCCCCACCCCGGGAAAACCGACCTGCGACAGGAGCACCGCCTTGATCGGCGCCCGCGCGTGGCGTTGTAAAAACTTCGCCAACGCCGCCTTCGTCCACTGCGGCGAACTGACCGCGGGCGCAATCGCCGCCCACCATTCCGGCGGCTCGTTGCCATGAGAAAAACGGACGCGACCGAAGAGTCGCGCGTCGCGAAAAACCAGCGCACGCTCCCGTTGCTGAAGCACTAAATGATCGTGCTTCTCCGCGCGAAATCCGGCCGGCTCCACCCGAAGCTGACCGCTCATCCCGAGATGAATCCCGAGGTAATTGCCGTCGCTGAACTCGAAGAGCATCTGCTTCCCCCGCGCGGCTGAGCGCGTCAGCTTTTGCCTAACGAGCCGGCGTTTTAGGGCCCGCACATCGCTTCCGCGGAAGATGCGTTTGTCACCGTGCAACTGCACGGCGGTGACCGCGTCACCGAGCCCGGGATTCCAGATCTTGCGATAATATTCGACCTCAGCGAGCTCCGGCATGGAGCCGAAATTAGATCGGCCCGAGCCTCCGTGCTACCCTTGGCGCTCGTGGAAAAAGTCATCATCATCGGGAGCGGTTGCGCCGGCCTGACCGCGGCGATCTACGCCGCGCGCGCGAACCTGAGCCCGCTCGTGCTCGAAGGCCGCCAGCCCGGCGGGCAGCTCTCGACCACTACGCTGGTGGAGAATTTTCCCGGCTTCCCGGAAGGGATCGACGGCCCGCAGCTCGTGATGAACATGCACAAGCAGGCGGAGAATTTCGGCGCGCGTTTTTCCTACGCGGAAGCGACCGGGCTCGATCTTTCGCAGAGTCATATCCGTCTCCAGGCCGATGACGACGAATGGCTCGAGACAGAGTCGCTCATCATCGCGAGTGGCGCGTCGGCGAGGTGGCTTGGGCTGGAAAACGAAGAGAAGCTCATCGGCCACGGCCTCACGAGTTGCGCGACCTGCGACGGCGCTTTTTATCGCAACGTCCCGGTCTGCGTGATCGGCGGCGGCGACTCCGCGGCGGAGGAAGCGCTCTTTCTCACTCGTTTCGCCTCGAAGGTTTATCTCATCCATCGCCGCGATACCTTGCGCGCTTCGAAGATCATGGCTGACCGCGTCCTCGCCTGCGAATCGATCGAGCCGATCTGGAACACGGCGGTGACGAAATACATCACCGACGAAAAAGGCGAGATGGCGGCGGTGATGTTGCGTGACTTGGAGACGAAAGCCAACCGGGAGCTCGAAGTCGCCTGTGTTTTTGTCGCAATCGGGCATGACCCGAATACGAAAGCCTTCGCCGGAAAGCTCGAGACTGACCCGGACGGTTATTTACTCGTTAGGCACCTGGCCGAGAGCAAACATCCCGGCGTTTTCATCGCCGGCGACGTGGCTGATCGCGTTTACAAACAGGCGATCACTGCGGCTGGTTCAGGCTGCGCCGCGGCGATCGAAGCGGAGCGCTATCTGAGCGGGCTGCACTAACAGACCCCCTTTTTTGTCATCCTGAGCCGGCGAAGCGCGGCGAAGGATCTCTGACTGTTTCCGGCGCCACGCGCGACCGAGTGAGTCAGAGATTCTTCGCTCCGCTCAGAATGACAAAGTAAAGGCCGGGTGGCGCTTTAGCGCTCGGTGACATCGACGATGGCGCCATCGCGCTGCCGCACCAGCTCGGGCGTGCGCGGGAAAGAGTTATAGTTATGCGCACTCATCGACGCGCAGTAAGCGCCCACTCCTTCGACCACGAGGAGGTCGCCGATCTCCGCTTTTTGCAAAAGACGAGTCGCAACCACTTCCGGATCGTCGGGATGCGGCGTGAGTAAGTCGGCCGACTCACAACAATGACCGACCACGACATATCTCTCAGGAGCCGAAGGTCGCTCGTTCACGACGACTAAAGGATGCTGCGCGGCGTAAAGAGTCGGACGCAGAATGTCAGTCATGCCGCTATCGAGCTTGAGGAACTTATAGCCATCGCTCCCGGTCGCGACGATGTCATCGATGGTGGTTATTAGTGAGCCGGCATTGGTGGCGAGATAAGTGCCCGGCTCGATTTCCAGGTGAAGCTCGCGCCCGGTTTCTTGCGCAAAGGCTCGGAGCGCCTCGGCGACGAGCTGGCTGACCTCTTGCAGGTCGGTCGCTTTCTCATAGGACATGCGCGCGACTTTGAACCCGCCGCCGAGATTCAGGGTCGTAACACTCGGAATGGAGCGTACCTGATCGAGACTCAGGCGCGCGACCCGGGTCCAGACGAGCGGATCGGCGCCAGAGCCGATATGCGTATGCAGCCGCGTGATCGTGAGCTGGTGTTTCGCGGCGACGGCTTTGATCTCTTCGACCGACTCGTGCCAGATCCCAAAGCTCGAAGCGGGCCCGCCGACATTCGTCTTATGCGAATGTCCCGAACCGACGCCAGGGTTGATCCTGACTCCAGTCTCTGTTTCTGGAAAATATCGTCCGTAGGTCTCGAGTTGATGGAGCGAGCAGGCATCGAAGAGCACTCCGCGCTCGACCAGTGAAACGAGATCACGTGGCAGTTGTTGAGCAGTAACTAAGATATTCCTCGGAAAAATGCCGGCTTCGAGTGCGCGCACCGCTTCGAAAGCCGAGCTGGCGTCAATCGCCATGCCCAGCTCATTGAAGACGGCTAACACTCGCGCGTTCGGATTCGCCTTCATCGCATAACGAACGGTCAATCCGAACGGCGCTTGGAAAGCGAGCGCCTGCTGCGCCTGTTCCCGCAAGGTCGTTTCGTCGTAGACAAAGACCGGCGTCCCCCAGCGCGCGGCGATTTGCCCCACCTCGGCCGGGGTCAGAAATCGTAACTGCTCCAGTGCTTCCATCGCGGCGTCTTCTTTAGGTCACCTCTCGAATGCGCGCGACACAAACTGTTTTTGTGAGAGAAGAATATCATGAGCAGCGCGTGGATAGTGCATAAATTTGGCGGGACGAGTCTCGCCGACGGCGATCGTTATCGGCGGGTCGCGCGGATCTTGCGGTCCGAACCGGGCGCTCAAAAAGCCGTGGTCGTCTCCGCAATGCATCAGGTCACGGACGCCTTAATCAAGCTGGCGGAGAGCGCGAAAAACCGCGACGACGCCTACCTCGCCCAGCTCGAAGCGCTGCAAACGCGCCATGCCGAAACGGCGACGGCGCTTCTTTCCGCGGCGGAAGCGGCGCCATTCTTGAAGCAGTTAAATTCCGACTGTCATGATCTCCGCGAAATCCTGCGCGGCGTTTATCTCAGCCGCACCTGCTCGGAGCCAACGCTCGAGTTGATCGCCGGCCACGGCGAACTCTGGTCGGCCCAACTGCTCCAGTCCCATCTCGGAGGCACAGCGATTTGGCTGGACGCGCGCTCCGTTCTCGTGGTCGAGCCGGGCGAAAAGTTGGTGAGCGTCGACTGGGAACGCTCTCAAGCCCTAACGAACCAGTGGCTCGAGAACCTGCCGTCCGATCTCGTCGTCATTACCGGGTTCGTTGCCTCGACCGTGGAGGGCATCCCGGCCACGCTGAAACGCAACGGCAGCGATTTCTCCGCGTCCATCTTCGGCAATCTCCTCGACGCACATGCGATTACAATTTGGACGGATGTCGATGGCGTCCTCAGCGCCGATCCGCGGCTCGTGCCGGAAGCGGAAGTGCTCCCGGAAGTTTCCTACCAGGAAGCGACCGAGCTGGCGTATTTCGGCGCGAAGGTCGTGCACCCGAGCACGATGGCGCCGGCGATCGAGAAGGGTATTCCGATCTGGATTCGCAACACCTTCAACCCCGCCGCACCGGGCACGCGGATCGGCGCGCGTGCGGAGTCGTTAGGCGCGGTCAAGGGGTTCGCCACGGTCGACGGGATGGCCCTGGTGAACGTCGAAGGCACCGGCATGATCGGCGTGCCTGGCGTGGCTCAACGGCTCTTCGGCGCGCTCAGCGAAGTCGGCGTCTCCGTGGTCATGATCTCGCAGGCGAGCTCGGAACATTCGATTTGTTTCGCCATCCCCGAGGCGCAGGCGGCGCTCGCGCGCAAGACGATCGAGCGCGCGTTTTTCGCCGAGCTGCATCACGGCCAGATCGAGACGATCGAGGTCGCGGAAAGTTGCAGCATCCTCGCGGCGGTGGGCGACCGGATGGTCGATCACCCGGGCGTGGCCGGGAAATTTTTTAGTGCACTCGGGAAAGCGCGGGTGAACATCCGCGCGATCGCGCAAGGCTCTTCCGAGCGCAACATCTCGACCGTGATCGACCACGCCGATTCGCGCCGCGCCCTCCGCGCGGTTCACGCGGCGTTTTATCTTTCGAACCAAACGATCTCGATCGGCGTGATCGGCCGCGGACTTATCGGCGGGACATTTCTCGATCAACTCCAGACGCAAATGGAGACGCTGAAGCGCGAGTTCAAAATCGACCTGCGTGTGCGCGGCGTGCTCGACTCGAAACGGATGCTTCTGAGCGAGCAGGGCCGCACGCTCGACGGCTGGCGGGAAGCAATCGCTGAAGGCGCTCCGGCCGATCTCGAGGAGTTCGTTCGGCACGTACAGGCGGATCATTTTCCGCACGCGGCGCTGATCGATTGCACCTCGAGCGCGGAGCTAACGGAACATTATCCGCGCTGGCTCGCGCAGGGGATTCACCTGATCTCGCCGAACAAAAAGGGGAACACCGGGACGCTGGAATATTATCGGCGGCTGCGCGAGATCATGCGCGCGACCGGCCGGCATTATCTCTACGAGACGACCGTGGGCGCGGGCCTGCCGATCATCAACACGCTGCGCGATCTCGTGCAGACGGGCGACGAGGTGCGCCGGATCGAGGGTGTTCTATCTGGGACGCTCTCCTACATTTTCAACACCTTCGATGGCACGCAGCCGTTCTCCGCGATCGTCGCGGAAGCACGGGCCAAGGGTTACACTGAGCCCGATCCGCGCGACGATCTTTCCGGCATGGATGTCGGCCGGAAGCTGGTCATCCTCGCGCGGGAAATGGGGCTCTCCGTCGAGCTCGCGGATGTGCGGATCGAGAGCCTCGTGCCAGAGAGTTTGCAGGAAGGGTCGGTCGAAGAATTTCTCCGACATCTCCCCGCGCACGATGCCGCGATGAGCGACCTCTTCCAGCAGGCCCGGGCCCGCAACGAGGTGCTGCGCTACGTCGGCGTGATCGATCCCGCGGGCGCCTGCTCGGTCGCGTTGCAGAGCTACCCCCGCGCGCATGCTTTCGCCGGCACGAGCGGGAGCGACAACATCGTCGCCTTCACCACCGCGCGTTATCGCACGAACTCGCTCATCGTGCAGGGGCCGGGCGCGGGGCCGGAGGTCACGGCCGGCGGCGTCTTTGCCGATCTCCTTCGGCTGGCCTCTTATCTCGGCGGTTCCGCGTCTTGAAGATTTGCGATCTGACGCAGTTTTACTCTCCGCTCAGCGGGGGGGTGAAACGTTATGTGCACGAGAAAATTCGCTTCATCCAGAGTCAGCCTAACGATGAACATGTGCTCGTCATTCCCGGCGCGAAAACGGAGCGGATCGAGGCGGAACGCTCGCGTATTTACACGATCGCGTCGCCCCTGCTCTCGCGCACTTCGCGTTACCGCGCACTCCTGAACCTGCGCGCGGTCGAGGAGATCCTCGACCGCGAACAGCCCGACCTGATTGAGTCGGGCGATCCTTATCAGGTGGCGTGGAAGGCGATCGCTTCAGGCCACGCGCTCCGGATTCCGGCGGTCGGCTTTTATCACTCGCACTTTCCGGAAGCTTATCTGCGAAGCAGCAACCGCTTCCTCGGACCCACCGGCACGGAGTTTATGATGGATATCGCGCGCCGCTATGTGCGGAAGATTTACAACCAGTTCGAGGCCACGCTCGTGCCCTCCGCGCGGCTGGGCGAGCTGCTCACGCGCTGGGGTGTCGCGAATGTGCACGCGGTCGATCTCGGCGTGGACGCGGAAATCTTTCGCCCGGAGCCGGACGACGCCGCGGCGACGCGGGAGTCGCTAGGCATCGCCGCGGACACCTGTCTCCTGCTCTACGTCGGCCGACTCGCGCAGGAGAAAAATACGCAGACGCTCTTCGCCGCGTTCGCGCAACTGGCCGGCCCGCGCTTTCACCTGCTCATCGTCGGCGACGGTCTGCAGCGGGCGGCATTGCAGGACCTCCAGAAGCGCAGCGGCCACGTCACCTGGCGGCAATATTGCGGTGACCCGGCCGAGCTCGCGCGGCTCTATCGCGCAGCGGATTTGCTCGTGCACCCCGGGGTGCAGGAGACCTTCGGGCTCACCGCGCTCGAGGCCCAGGCGTGCGGCACACCGGTGGTGGGGATTCGCGGCAGTTACATGGACCGGATCATTTTTAGCGACCAGGGCTTTTGGGCGACGGAGAACTCGCCCGCGGCGTTGGCGCGCGCGATCGAGGACTCGAGCCGGCAGGATCTGGCAACGACGGGCGCCGCGGTTTCGGCGTGGGCGCGCGAGCATTACGCGTGGTCGCAGGTATTCGACCGGCTCTTTTGCATTTATCGCGAGGCGCGCGCACACTACCGCGCCTCCTGAGATGAAGACCGATTCCTCCTTGCTCATTCGCGGATTTCAGCCGGCCGATCGAGCGGCTGTGCGCGCGCTTTGCTGTCGAACCGGTTTCCTCGGGAACGCGATCGACCCGGTCTATCAGGACCGCGAGCTTTTCGCGGATTTCCTCACGACCTGGTACACGGACCACGAGCCGGAATCGTCGTTCGTGCTCGAGATCAAGGGCGAGATCTGCGGCTACCTGCTCGGCTCGCGCCGTCCGCTGCTGAACCAGCTCTACTCCTTCCAGCAAAACATCGTGCTCTTCCTCCGCGCGCTCCTGCGCTATCCGCGCTACAACCGCGCGTCCCGCCGATTTATCCGCTGGATGGTCACCAACGGCTGGCGCGAGGTGCCGGCCGCGCCGACTCGCGTGCCGCATTTCCACATCAACCTGCTGCCGGAAGCGCGCAAAATCTCGACGACTCGCGCGCTCATGAGCGCGTATCTGAGTTATCTCTATCGCTGCGGCGAGAAGCAGGTTTACGGGCAGATCGTCACTTTCGAAAGCCGGCGCGGCGAGAAGATGTTCGAGCGTTACGGCTTCAAGGTGATGAACCGCTCTGAGATCACGAAATGGCGCGCGTATCATCCGGGCTCGGTCTATCTCAGCACCGTCGTGAAGGACCTGACGACGGCGGAGCCGCTCTCGGCTTACTCGACTTCGCAGCCGTAGAGCAAGAACGGAAAGCTTGACCGTATGGCAGGGTGGCCATACGCTCGATGGGTCGTGAAGATGACCATTTCCATCAACGAAAAGCTTCTCGCTCGGGTCATGAAATTGACCGGATTAAAGACGAAGAAGGAAGCAGTAGAATTCGCGCTCGAGGAAGCAGAGCGTCTTGGAAAGTTGAGTAAATTCCTGGCAAGTCAGCGGCTTGCGGACACCGATTGGAAGGACTGTCTGGACCCGAAATACGACCTGATGGCTTTGCGCATGGCCGAGATGCCTGATTACGGGAAAAGCAGTGGTTCTCGTTGATTCGTCCATTTACATCGGGTTGCTCCGCACGGGCCGCAACCCAGCGCACGTCTTAGCAGCGGCCTTCCCCAGCGCGGAATTGCTTGGTTGCAGTGTGGTGAGATGCGAAGTGCTGCGCGGAGTCGTGCGTCCCGATTCCAAAGCCCAGCTTACCTCCTTCTTTGATCTGATGGCGGAGGTGGAGACGAACGAAATTATCTGGCGGGCGACCGAGGATTTGGCCTGGCAATTGGATCGAGCGGGCAGAGTCATTCCACTGCCTGATCTTCTCATCGCCGTCTGCGCCTTGCGCGCGGGCGCGGCGGTGCTGACGAATGACAAACATTTCGCGCTCATCCCCCAGCTCCAGCTGGCCTCGTGGTGATCGGAGCGGAGTCGTTAGGCGACGTAAACCGTGATCTGGTGGAAGCCGGTCGTGCCGGAGAACGGCGCCCGCGCTTTCTCCCCGGGCTGTGGGGCGCCGGTGCCGTCGGTCGCGCGCACGCTCAACTTGTACTCACCTGGGGCGGCCGGTTTCCATGGGAAAGTCCAGAGCACCCAGGTCAGCTTCGTCCCGGGGTAATCGATCTGCGCCGGCTGCCACATCTGGCCGCCATCGAGCGTGACCTCGACCTTGGAAACGCCGCGATCACCCGCGAAGGCAACGCCTTTTAACGAAATCCCGTCCGGCTGATCGGCGAGTTTGAAATACGCCCATTCGTTAGGCTGATCGATCCGCGACCGCGTCGGGATGGTGAAATCGGGACCCCAACCCTGCTTCTCGTAGAAGCCTTCCGCCTCCGGTCCGGTGACTTCGATCCGCGTCAGCCATTTCACATTTTTCTCGCCGAAATAGCCCGGCACCACCACCCGCGCCGGGAAGCCGTGTTTGTCCGGCAGGTGCTCGCCGTTCATCTCGAAGGCGACCAGCGTCGTGGGGTCGAGCGCCTTCGCGAGCGGGAAGGCGTCAGTGTAGTTATCGACGCCGTGGAGTCGCACCTTCGCGGCCTCCGGGAGCGGGCCCGCCGCGTGCAGCAGCGTGCGCAAGGGCACGCCGCGCCAGAGCGCATTGCTCATGAGACCGGCGCCGATGCCGTTGCTGATGCACATGAGCGTCGTCTCTTGCGCGACCGTTGGGAGCGCATGGAGACGCGCACGATCGTAAGTCTGCCGATGGCGCACGAGCCCGGTGACTTCGAGCCGCCAGAGCGATGGATCGACCCGCGGGTCGATCACGTTTTTCGTCACGCAATAAAACTTGTCGTTAGGCGTAATCCCCTGGACTTCTGGACCTTTGTATTGCGTGCCGTCATAGCTAAAGGTCGCGACCTGAAACAACCGCCGGATCACAGCGGCGCCCCCGCCGGCCGCGAGCAGGCCGAGCCCGCCGAGCACCAGCGCGCGTCGTCCGATCGAGGGTGAATATTCCAAGTCGTCAGGCGCGCTCGCCGGTTGGACGAGAAACCGGAAACCGAGCACCAGCGTCCGCTCGAAAACGAAGAAGGAAACGGCCAGCCCGAGGCAGGTAATGATCGTGGCCGCGGGGATCGGGAAACCCTGGTAACTCGTGCCTAATTGCGGCCAGAGCACCGCGCTCGACACCACGAGCGGCAGCAAGAAATAAATGCCTAACGAGAACAGGAGTGATCGCTTTTTCCATCCGTAAAACCACCCACCGAGCGCGCCGAGCGCGATCTGCCCGATGATCACCGAGCTCACCCCGAGCTCCTTCAAATGCGTGTAGCCGCCGACCCGCCCCATGATCGACAGAAACGGCCCGGGCGGAATGAAGACCGAAAGCCGATCGCCGAGGATCACCAGCGGCGTCGCTACGTTCAGCCAGGCGAGCAAGAGCATGACAAAAGTCATGACCACGCCCGCCACTGCCCCTGCCATGAGTCCTGCAACGCCGTGGCTTTTCATCGGAGGAAGAGTGGTGGCTGAGGAAAGTTATTCCCGGCGCTCGGTGGCGACGCGGAAAAGCGTCGCGAGAATGCGCGACCCGGCGAGAAACGTCCCGCGCAGACTCCCGGAGACCTTCGATTCCCCGCCAGTCCGGCAACGATGATCGACCGGCAGCTCGAGTATCCGCAGCCCTCCGCGCGCTGCGCGCATCTGCATTTCGAGATTCCAACCATAGGTCCTCTCGCGCATTCCGAGCCGCGCGAGTGCGTCGCGCCGGATCGCGCGGAAAGGACACATGTCCGTGTAGCTCACGCCGTAGATCAACCGAAGCAGTAAACCCGCGCCGCGGCCGGCCAAGACCTGCTGGAAATTCATGCTCCCCGGCTCGCGTTTCCCACGCGTCCGCGAGCCGATCACGAAATCATAAGTGTCCTCAAGGATCGGCCTCACGAGTCGCTCCATGAACTCCGGACAATCGCTTCCGTCGCCATCGAGAAACACGATGATCTCCGTCGCCGGTGCGACCGCCGCCACTCCCGCCGCGGTGGCATTCCCGTAGCCGCGCGCCGCGTTCACCACCCGCGCGCCCGCCGCGGTGGCGCGCTCCGCGGTCCGGTCTGTGCTCCCATTATCGACCACAATGATCTCGTTAGGCAAAGTGGTCGCGGCGCAGGCGTGGACGACGTCGGCGATTGGTTCCTCCTCGTTCAGCGCCGGGATGACGACGGAAATCAGAGGACCAGCCATGCGAGAGAAAAGTAGAAGCTGAGCGCGAAAAAATCCGTCACCGCGAGCGTCACCGGGCCGGCCGCGATCTTCGGGTCGAGCTCGAAACGATGCAGTAAAGCGGGCACGCCGAAACCGAACAAACTCGCGGAAAAGAGCGAAACAAAAATGCTCGTCGCGATCACAAAGGAAGCGGCGGCATCGCGTCGCCATGTCCAGACGATCGCGCCTACGAGCAGCCCGCAGGCGAGCCCCAGCAGCAGCGCCGTGCCGCATTCGCGGCGCAAGTTCTCAAAGAACCAACGCCGGCTCGGCTGCGCCGCGCGCAACGCCTGAATCGTCACCGTCATCGACTGCATGCTCACGCTCTCGTTCAGGCCAAGAACCATCGTGAGGAAGAACGCGATCACGAGACTTTGCGCGAGCGTGGCCGCGAACACTCCGGCGAGAAGCGCGCAGGCCGTGCCCGCCGCGACCGTCGCGAGGAGCCAGGGAAAACGAAAACGAAACGCGCGCCAGGGCGAAGCCCCGCGGAGCTGCGCGAGATGGAAACCGAGCGTTTCAAAAATCGAATCGTTCGGCGAAGTGAAGGCCGCTTCTTCCTGGAGCATTTCCTCCGCAAAAAGACTCACGTCGACCACGCCGACGACGCGCTTTTTTTCGTCCACAACCGGGAAGGCGAAGAACTTGTAGAGCACGAAAAATTCACAGGCCTCGAGCACCGTCGCGGTCGCCGGAATCGCGACCACGCGCCGGACCATGATCTCGTGCAGCGGCGTCTCGAGCGGAGCGGTTAACAGCCGCCGTGTCGGCAAAACCCCGACCAGCCGCTCCTCGCGATCGACCGCGAAGAAGTAAATCACCCGCTCGCCCACGCCTTCGCGGCGGATTCGAGCGAGCGCGTCGGCCACGCTCGCGTCGGCATGGAGAAGCGGGAAATCCTTTCGCGCGTGCTCGACAACGCGCGAACGGAAATCCGGGGTCGCAATCGGGACGCTCATCTCTGCTTTATTAACCGCAGAGAGCGCAGAGGGCGCAGAGGATTTCCAAATATTTCCTTCTCTGCTTCCTCTGCAGTTAAACTACTGCTTCGCCACGCGATGGACGATGCCTTTGCTGCGCAAAATGTCAGCGGCTTCGCTGAAGTAATCTTTCACGTTCGCCTGGCCGCGGATCCAATCGAGATAACGGCCGATGCCGGTCGCGAGATCGACCTGCGGCGCGTAACCCGCGGCCCGCGCGCGCTCGGTTCCGCTGGTGAGGTGGCGCATTTCTCCGGGACGAAACTCGCCGTTCGTTTCCGGGGCGATGTGGATATTTAGTGCCTCCGAAATCTGCTCCGCGACTTCGCGAATCGGAACGCCGCGCCCGCTGCCGATATTCACGGGCAGACCGTCGAGGGCGTCGGTTTCGGCGGCGAGGAGGTTGGCGCGTGCGATGTCATCGACGAAGGAAAAATCGCGCGTCTGCTCACCGTCTTCGTAGAGCACTGGCGGAAGGTCATTGAGCAACCGCGTGCAGAAGATCGCGATCACGCCAGTGTAGGGATTGAAGATCGATTGGCGCGGTCCGTAGGTGCACGAGTAACGGAGCGCGACCGTGGGGATGCCGACCTGTTTTCCCCAGAGGAGCACGAGTTTTTCCTGGTCGACTTTCGTGAGGCCGTAAACGGTTTCGCCCCCGATCGGCGCGTTTTCCGGCGTCGGAGCACTTGTCGTTAGGCGAGCACAGATCGGGCAATGCACCTGCCAATCGCCGCGCTGCAATTGCTCGACCGGCCGCACCGGCGGAAAGACCAAACCGTGCTCCGGACAGGTCGCCGCGCCTTCGCTGTAAACCGCCTGCGAGCTCGCGACCACGATCTTCTTAATCGGCAGTTTTTCCTCGCGGATGATCTCGAGCAGCTGGGCCGTGCCGAAGGAATTCACGTGCACATATTTCGCGATCTCGGGCATGTAACCGCCGTAGGCTGCCTCGTGAAAAACCACGTCGATGTCCTGGAGCGCGGCGGTCATGGTCGCGCGATCGCGTAGATCGCCTTCCATGAAATCGC
>JBBSUP010000035.1:0-29338 GCA_038234295.1 Chthoniobacterales bacterium | reverse complement strand
TCGGCGAATTCGCGGAGCACTTCGCCGGTCGCCGGATTCGTGGTACAGATCGCCATGCCGGATTGAACAGCCGCTCCGTCAAGGAGACAACCGGAGAGCGGCCCGCGCAATCCGGTTGCGTCACCGTCCTCTTCTACGCTAGGATTCGTGCCTCATTGTGAAGAATAAAACATTCCGCCTTCCGGCTTCTATCATTCTCATTTGTTTGCTGGCGCTGGGCTTCAGCGGCTGCGGCCAGGAAAGTGCGAGCGAGGAAGCAAGCGTCACCGAACCGACCGGCCCGCTCGACGAGATGGACGTGAAGCTGAACGAGTATCAAAAGCTCGTGAAGGAATACAGCCGCATCGCGCGCAAACACACGGCGGGCGATATTAGCGTCACCCTGCTTTACATCGACCTGCGCCGGCAGACGGAGACGTCGACCGCGAACTTGCAGGCGCAGATGGGTCAGATGAAACCGATCCAGGTCCGGCGCTTCAGCAAGATCTCCACTTCCGTCGCGCCTTACCTGAAGCCTTAGAGGGCGTCTAAAAATTCGTGTCATCCCGAGCGGAGCCCCGCGGCTGCGGGGCGGAGTCGAGGGATCCCGTGGCGAAACCTTAAAGCTCACTCCACGGGATTCCTCGACTGCTCCCGCGGCCGCGGGAGCCGCTCGGAATGACCCATTTTTTAGACGTCCTCTTAGACCTGGTCCGAAGGAGAATCGACGCGAAAGCTCGACGCGCCGGTTTCGAAAGTCGAGGATCCGGTCTGGGACCGGATCCGGACTATCCGCGTTCCCAACACCTGGCAACTGCATCCTGACCTATCACTATGAAAACAACCCTCGCTTTCCTTCTCACTGCCATTCTCCTCGTAGGTGCCTCAGCGGCCGCGCTGCCTGACTACATCCAGTCCCTTAACGACTGGCGCCGTGACGAGGAAGCGAGCCTGCGAAAGGAGAATGGTTGGCTCACCGTGGCCGGTCTTTTCTGGCTGAAAGAGGGCGTTAACACGGTCGGGGCAGGCGCTGACTACGACGTGCGGCTGACCGAGAACTTCAAAGGCGGGAAGTTCGGCGAGATACTCTTTCACGATGGCACGGCGACTCTGACCGTAGCGAATGGTGTCGAAGCAACCTCCCAGGGTCAGCCAGTCACGAGCATGACTCTGGTCTCCGATGAGAAAGGCAAGCCGACCGAAATCCGCACGGGCAGCCAGACGTTATATTTCATCCGGCGCGAAGATCGTTACGGCATTCGACTGAAGGATAATGAAAGTAAGGCGAGAGTCTCTTTCCAAGGCAGAAAGTGGTTTCCGGTTGACGAGAGCTACCGAGTCACCGCACGCCTCGAGGCTTTTCCTGAGCCGAAAGAGATCATGGTGCCGAACGTCCTCGGCGGGCATTTCAAGATGATGAGCCCGGGCGTCCTGAAGTTTGAGCTCATGGGCAAATCTTGTTCGCTCCAGCCGGTGAACGAAGACGACGGGACGCTCTTCCTGATCTTCCGGGATGAATCGAATGAAAGCACGACCTACGACGCCGGGCGCTTCCTCTACGCGGAGAAGGCAGTGAACGGAGAGACCGTGCTCGACTTCAATAAAGCGGTAAATCCGCCCTGCGCCTTCACGCCTTACGCCACCTGCCCACTGGCGCCGCCGGGAAACACGCTGCCGTTCGCGCTTGGGGCTGGCGAGAAAAGACCTTAAAAATTGTAATGCAACCTTTGGGTTGCGTGTCGAGGCGGGTCTGTCTAAAGTGCAACCATGAAGTTGCATAACACGACGGATCGGATCGAAAAGCAGGTGGAATTGAAGGCGCCGCGGGAGCGGGTCTGGCGGGCGTTGACGGATTATCGGGAGTTCTCGGAGTGGTTCGGGGTCAATCTCGAGTCGCCGTTCATCGCCGGGCAAACCACGCGCGGGAACATCACCGTTCCCGGCTACGAACACATGCGGATGGAAGTGGAAGTGCAGAAGCTGGAGCCAGAAAACAGCTTCTCCTACACTTGGCATCCGTATGCGGTCGATCCGGCGGTCGATTACTCGCAGGAAACACCGACGCTGGTCGAGTTTCACCTCGAGGATCGGGACGGCGGCACCCTGCTTACAATCACGGAGTCGGGTTTCGATCAGATTCCCGCCGCCCGGCGCGAGGAAGCTTTCCAGATGAACGACGGTGGATGGGCGCAACAGATCAAGGACATCCAGGAGCATGTCGAGCGCGGCCGCTAGCGCGCCGCAGCAGGCGGCCGTCTTCGCCGCGCTCGGCGACCCGACGCGGCTGGCGCTCGTCAGCCGGCTCTGCCGCGACGCGCCCTGCTCGATCGCGCAGCTTTCCAGCGTGTCACCGTTGACGCGGCAGGCGATCACGAAACACCTGCGCGTGCTCGAGCAGGCCGGTGTGGTGCGCGCGGAAACGATCGGCCGGGAGCGCGTCTTCGAGCTGGAGACGGCGCCGCTCGCCGAGGCGCAGAGTTATCTCACGAAGGTCTCGCAACAATGGGACGAAGCGCTCGCCCGCTTGCAGGCCTTCGTGGAGAAGGATAGGGAGCAGGGGTGAAATTTCTGATCACAAATGACGACGGCATCGAAGCGGCCGGGCTCGCCGCCCTCGCCGCCGCGGCGCGCGCGCATGGTGAGGCAGTAGTCGTGGCACCGGCTGGTCCGCAGTCAGGTGTGAGTCATGCCGTAACCTGGCACGGTGGCGTGCGGATCGAGTCGCGTGATGAGAACGGTTTCGCGATCCATGGGACGCCCGCTGACTGTACGCGACTCGGTTTGCTTCACCTCGCGCCGGACGCAGGCTGGGTGCTGAGTGGGATAAATCACGGCGCGAACCTGGGCGCGGATGTCTATTACTCCGGCACGGTCGCGGCGGTGCGCGAAGCGGTGCTGCATGGCTGGCCCGGGATTGCCTTCTCGCATTATCGTCGGGATAACCCGGAGTATGACTGGAGTCGCGCCGGCCGCTGGGTCGCGCCGATCCTGGCCGACCTGCTCGCCCGACCGCTCGAGGCGGGTCTTTTCTACAACGTCAACCTCCCGGCCCTGCCCGCAGACGCGCCCGATCCGGAAGTGGTCTGGTGCGCGCTGGATCCGGCGCCGTTGCCGTTGAATTACCGGCACGAAGAAGAGAGCGGGCTTTACTATGCGGGCGCGTATCATCTGCGCGATCGCACGCCGGGCGCGGATGTCGATGTCTGTTTCGGCGGCTCAGTCTCGGTGACCGCCGTGCGGCTGCTGTAACTCCCACGCTGCACGATTCGCGCAAGACTGTCGTTGACTGCGGGGCTGCGTGACGGAACCGTGACGACATCATGGGCGACAAATCTCCGAAGGCGAACCAGAAACAGAAGACGCAGCAAAAGGGCAAAGCCGCGGGTGCTGCGCAAAAGAAAAACGCGAACGCGAACGCGGCGCGCACCACTCAGAAACCGAAGAAATAGCTTTGGCCAGACCGAATTACTCCGGCGAAAAACGCCGCAAAGAACTAGAGAAGCAGAAGAAGAAAGAAGCGAAGAAACAGCGCAAGCTGGAGAACGCGGCTAATCCTTCTTCCGGGGAAGCTGTCGACGAAGCAGGCGATCAAGCCGAGCAGCCGCCGCAGCCGTCGTAATTTACCAGCTGCTTCCTTCCGTTCTTTCCTCAGAGCGTGTCACGCACCTGAAGTAAGCGCGTGGGGCGCGACGCTCTGTCGTCGCCTGTTTCTTGGTAAGGGTCTCGACCTCGCGATGACAGAGCATCGCGCTCCATGAGCGACCTTCAAGGTAAGCGATTCACATGGCGGCCGGTGCAGGACCGACAGGCATCGGAGCGTCCTCGGCAATTGTCTCCGCCTTGTCCGTGATCAGTTTGCGGAGGAACGGATTTAGCAGAACGAGCGCGACTCCGACCGCAAGACTACCGGCCCCAAGCTCGGCGAAAAGTTTCGCGTATTCCGGGTTGGTGGCGGCCGCGGTGGTGCCGGCGGGCTCGGGAATCATCCCGGAAAAATCGCCTGCGAAAAGCGAGGCGAGACCGGTCACAAGCATCCAGCTGCCCATCATGATGCCCTGGTATTGCTTGGGCGCGAGCTTGCCGATCATGGCATAGCCAATCGGTGAAATAAGTAACTCACCGATGCTTTGCAGCACATAACTTGCGAAGAGCCAGGAGAACGCACTCCTACCATCCGCGCCGGCTAGCTTGATGCCTAACGGGAGGATGAGGAAAGCGACCGCCATGAGTAGGAGCGAGGCCGCAAATTGCTTCGGGATATCGATGTTCCATCCGCGCCCCCGCATGCGCACGAAGAAGGCCGCGAGGAGCGGTCCGCCGACCACGATGACGACGGTGTTGATGTTCTGAATCCACTGCGGCTGGATCTCGATCGCGCCGACCATGAGATCGACATTGTGAATCGCGAAGAGCTGGAGGCCGCTCGGCGCCATCTGGTAGAGCGACCAGAACATGAGCGAGCCCATCGTGAGGATGAGATAGGCGGTCATGTTCCGCCGCTCGCGCCGATCGCGATGGCGGACCGTGAGATAGACGAGCGCGACCGCGACCACTGCGCAGATTGCCTTGATCAGCGTCTCCGTGCCCCCGGGCCGCTGGAGCATGAACCAAACAGCCGGGACGAGCCCGATGAGAATGGCGAGACCGGCGAGCTGCCGGAGGCGAAACTGTTGCGGCGTCGCTTCGAGCAGAGGCGTATTGCGGTCCGCGAGCGTCTTCCAGTTCAGCGCCGCGAGGACGATGGCGACGAAGTTACCGAGAGTCGCGAAGATGAAGAGACTCGCATAGCTCTCGGTGCCCTGGAAGTAACCCGCGACCGCGAACCCGATGAAGAAGCCGACATTCATGCCCGCGTAGTTCCAGAGGAAAGCACCTTCGCGCCGCGGATCGTCGGAGGTGAAACGCTGGGTCAGCATCATGTTGATGCAGGTGACGTTGAGGCCGCTGCCGGTGAGAAAAAGCGCGAGGCCGAGATAGAACATCGCGAGCGTGCCTAACGAGATGCAGGCGCAGCCGAAAACCTGCAACGCCATCCCGCCGACGAAGAGGTTGCGGTTCGAGAGGAAGCGGCCGCCGAGATAGCCGCCGAAGAGATGGAGGCCGTAGTTAAAGGCGCCGAACACGCCCATCAGCGCGGTCGCCAGTTTGACCGAGAGCTGGAGGTGCTTCGTGGCGTAAAGGACCAGCGTCGAATAAAGAACCGCGAACCCGAGGGTCGCGAAGATCTGGATAAAGAAGAGCGCCGCCGTTCCCTCCGGAGCACTGGCGAAACGGCTTTTTGGTGATTGCATCAGCGGTCGTTTTCGCTCGCGGTGCCGGGCAATGTCAAGTCGCGGTGAGGCAGTTTACCGGAGCAAGAGGAGTCGGACGGGATGAATAAGGAAAGCAGGAAAACAGGAAAAAAGGCGGAGAGGGGTCCAATCTCTTTCATTGTTCGCCTCGCTGGACGGCCCCGAGTTTTTCCTCCGCGCGAGCGACGTCGGACTTGCGCGCGCTTCCCTGCGCCAGCAGTCGCTTTTGTCGACGGAGATTCAGCGCCGCGGCGTCGAGTTGCGCCTGGTGATATTTTTCGTCCGCGGTCTGCGCCGCTATGCTGGCCTTGCTTAGGGTCGCCCTGGCTACCTCCAAGTCGGCTTTGCTCGCCTGGCCCGCAGCGTCGCGGGCCTGCAGCAAAGTGACTTCCTCGTTCGCTCCGGCCATTTGGGCATTCGCCAGTGCTGCCTCCAGTCGGTCCACGCGCAAGGCGCGCTGTTCCGCTTCCACTTTCGCGAGCGCGCCCATCCTGACCAACCGCTCGGCCGAGGAGGCGCTTCTCTTCGCTTGCTCCAGTTGCTGCGCGAGCTTCGCCGGGCTTGGCGGCGTGTCCGGCGCGTCGTGAGCGCCTTCTCCGAGGTCACCGGGTGGCACAAGCAGCGGGGGCTCGACTTCGAACGACTCGTCTGCTGCCGGCGATTCCTGAGCGCGCAGCGAGCTCGCCGGCAGCGTTACCGCCGCGGCAAATGTCACTACCCATTTCGTGAGAATGCGAACGCGCATTTTAAATCTCCTCCTAAACGAGAACACGGGCGATCGACCAAATCTTCGGCCTCGCGCGAGAGATCGCGAAAGGAAAATCAAAGATCGCGAGGTATGTCAGGGACGACTCGAAAGTGGACGTAGCGAAGCTTGATGTCTGGTGGGCAGACTTCTTTGGCATTGGCGAGACGAAATATCTTCGGAACATTCTTCGCTACGCCAATACTCCCACGCAGGCGAACACGCCGCCGATTTCATGATGCCGGCCGTGGCCGCGTCAAAGCCAACTGCCAGCAGCGGGAATGACTTTTGCGCGGCATTGCCTGGCGTCCAACGCGTTTCCGGGCAAGGCAGCGTTCCTAAAAGAATGCGTCTCGTCCAGACCGTCTCTTGAAAAGAGCCACACCGTAAACCAAGACACTTAAACGTTCGATCCGATGTAACCGAAAATCGGGATGGTCACGCTTCGCGGGCGTCGTTCCAATGAACGGACGCACGAGTTTTGAGGCGAGAGGAACAAGCTTCCTCCAGCCGACCGGTCGCGCGGCGCTTAGGCCGCCTTCTTGAGCGAGGGCGTAGGTGAGGGCGTGCCTAGCCAATGCTCGGTTACCCTTGGCTCGCGCTTGCCGTTTTCGCCGGGAGTCAGATTAAACGTCAGCTTCTGCGCGATGATTTCGTTCAGGGCGATATCGGAGCAGGGCATTCCGGGTGCGTGCACGACCAGCGGCCGATGCCCCATGGCGAGTTGGCGCACCCGCAGTGACATTACGTTGACGAGGATCGCCTGGTCCGGAATGACTTTTAAGGCGGCGGCGAGGAGTTCTGATTTCATAAGTTGATTTTAAGAGCCACCGATTGCCGGCCGGCCCGCGGCCGGTCAGCGCCGATATTTCATCGCCGGAACGCTGTCCGGCCGATCCCGATTTCCTGCGCGCTTTCGTTGTCCGGCTCGAAGAGAGGGGCAGACTCGGGCCGTAACGCAGGTTGCACCAGACGAGCGGAGCATAAGGTCATGTCCGGATAAACCTAACGATTTGTTTTGGAGCACCTTGGGGTCCCTTGGTCAGGAGGCGGCTGGTGAATTATCATGGGCCGCACGCAGCCACGCGATCTCAGAGGGATTAGCCTCACGGACCGCCGCGGCCATCAGATGGCTGCGCTGATCGTTCTCGAATCGGCCCGTCACCATCAGTCCCGTCGGATGCGTGCCGACCGACTCGATCTGGAAGAAATCAGCGGTCGCGGATGCCCTGCCGTCGGCGCGATCGACAATCATCCACTTGCCTTCGTGGGCGCGGCTGTAGGCCCGGGCATCCAACTTTTCCTGAGGCAGAGCGGTTGGTGTCGCGGACATCGGGCAAGATAAGAGCGGGGTGCGGGAATAAATAGGAATGCTTTCGCAGCGATGTAGCGCCGGCTGTGTCAGCCGAAATCTTACCGGCTTTCCGCTGGGGACAGCGGACGCTACATAAAAGCGATGTAGCGTGCGCTGTCTCAGCGCATCAGGTGAATTTCGCTGGGAAACAAGATTTGAATCCGGAAGGGGACTCTCCGCGATCACGCGGCCACTTGGATCGTCCCTGAAAGCCAGCCTAACGAGCGTAACTCTCAGGATCAGCAGATAAGCAGCAACCGCGCCGGCGCTCCCGGCGCCGTTGCGGGCGCGCGGTGAATGCAGGGCGGGACTTCGCTTCCCGGCCAATTCACCGCGATCCGCCAGAGATTGCCAACCCCGAAGGAATAAGGTCGCGCCCCCTCCACGGCCGCGTAATGCAGATCGTAGCAATGCTCACGGAGGGCGGCGCGAAAGGCTTCATCATCCGCTTCCGCCCCGAGATCCGCGCGGAGCTTTTCCCGGATCTCCGAGATCTCTACCTTCCGCCGCGCCTGCTCGTTCCGTAAGCCTTCGCTCGCCGGCCCGAAGTAAGTGCAGAGCCAGGTATCGGCCTCGACCGGCGCGCTATCGACGTGGAAGGAAAACACATCCGTCCGCACCGGCCCTCCCTCCTCGTCGCGGGGATAATCATGAATGCAGTTAAGCACCGGAGCGCGCTCCTGCTCCCGCAACTGTCGCAGATCTTCCCTCAACCCGTTGATTGCCATCCGACCCGCCGGACTCACGGCGAGCTGAAGGAGTTCCGGTTCCTCGATCGTTACGACACCTTCGCCGGCTCCGAGTTTCTCGACCACCTCGCCGAAATCCCCGGGGAGCGTGCGCGACCAGCAGAGAGCATTTACCCCCTCCGCGAACGGCATTGCGACCAGCTCCGCAAAGCTGCGCACGGTCTTGATCCGGAAATAATCGAGAGATTCGGTAGCAGGGGACACTGAGGGAAGGATCGTCCTTAAAGGCTGAATTAGGAAAGCAGGAAGAGGGGGAGAGAAATCTGGAAGCCAGAAAGGGATTTAACGAAAGTGGGCCTGTCCTTCCTCGGACACGGCCCACGCGAAGGTTAGCTGGCTCCTTGGCCAGCGGGCGCGTTTTTAAAGCGTGTCAGGCACTTTAAGCAGCCAAACTTACGGAGTGCGTCTGGAGCGCGACGCTCTGTCGTCGCCCGTTTCTTTGCTTAGGTCGACCCTCGCGATGACGGAGCATCGCGCTCCACGGCGGGCGGCCGTTGAATTCAGTGCAGGACACACTTTAGAACTCGACCGAGAGCCCCGCGTAGGCAGAGCGTTGCGGCGCCGGCTCGATCGAGCCGTTGAAGAAGACGCGCGAGTAATACTTCTCGCCTGCGAGGTTGTTAATGCCTGCGATCAGTTTCACGTTTTTCGTGAGCCGAAAGTTACCGTTCAGGTTTAGCACCACATAGGACGGGATCTTCGCCGGAATCGTCGGGGTGCCCAGATTCGAGTCGGCCCAAAATTCATCCGACACATAGACGGCGGAGAAGGTGAGATCGAAACAGTTATCCTTCCGAAGCTGCAGGCCGCCTTTCACCAGCACACTCGGTGAGTAGGCAGGTGTATTCCCCACCTGCCCCGGGATCTGGCTATCGGTGAAGGTGGCATCCAAGAGCTGGAGATTGCTGAAGACATTCAGATGCCAGCCGACAAAGGAACTCTGCGTCGCCTGAGTCACCGGGCCATCGTTGTCCTTCGCATCCTTGGCGTCCTTCTCGGCCTGCACCAGGACTTCGTCACGGTGCCAGAGCTCCATGAAATCGTAGGAGATCTCCCCCTCAAACCCGCGATGACGGGTGCTGCCGCTGTTCACGATGACGAAGTCCGTCGGCGTGAAACTCTGGGTCTCAGTCCGGTTGTCGAACTCGATCCAGAACAGGCCGACGTCATACCACAGCCCTTTGATGGGCGTGCCATGGACGCCGAGCTCGAAGTCGAGTGACTTGAAAGGATCGGGTGTATTCGCGGCATTGAGTGGCTGGAACGGCGAAGAGACGTCGAAGTAGCGCGTCGGCCGCCAACCGGAAGAGGCGCTGAAGTAAGTCTCATTCAAGTGGCCGAAGTCATTCCCGAGCCCGATGCCCCAGAGCGGCACCGTGTGGTCCGCGCTGCGCGAGCCGAGCGACGGGCCGATGTTCGTATCCACCTCGACCGATTCGTGATCGAGGCGGAAGGAAGGCACGACGTGAAACTTACCGAACCGGAAGATGTTCTCGATGAAGAACGCCTGGTAATCCGAGTTCCGCGATTGATCGAGCGTGTGCACGCCGCTGATATCGAAGCGATCCGCCGTGAGATCGAACGTGCTGAAGCGATTCAACGGAGCGTCGCCGTGATAGACCGTCCCGCCGAAAGTAAGCGTACTGCCCTTGAGCGCCGTGCCCGCGCCCCAGTTCCAGCGGAAGCGCAGGTCACCGCCGAAGTTATTAAACTCATCGTTCTGCAGCGTCGTCGGGAAGGGAGGCGCGCCGCGGAAGCTCTGGTTACGGTTATCGATATCCTGGTGCGTGAACCAACCCTTAGCCTGCATCAGCCAGCCCTCGGCAAAGGTCCATTCATCCCGCAAGACCGCACTGTAGCGATCCACCCAGGCGCGATCGAACGGCGCGGGCGAGAAGTCCTGGTTCGCATTAAACTGCTGGATGGTCAGACGCCCGGGATCGCCCCCTTCGAATTGCCCGGCATGGAAATCGAGCGCGACCAACTGGTCCTCCGTCGGCCGATAGCCGACATAGAGATTCGACTGCCACTGGTCGTAGGCACTGTTATCGCGTTGGCCATCGGAACGACCGTAAAAGCCATCCAGCCGGAACTCGACCGGTCCCACCGCCTCCTGGATCGAGCTATAAGTCTGGTAAAGACCATCGGTGCCCCCGATCTGTTCGGTGTAGAAATTCCAGGGCGATCCGGGCGCCGGATGTTTGGTCACGAAGTTCACCGCCGGCGCCGGCTCCGGGCCATAGAGCAGGCTGCTCCCGCCGCGGATCTCCTGGATCTCCTGGAGACTCTGCGGCACCGGGACATAAAAGAGCGTTGGGAAACCAATCCAGTCGCTCGCCAGCGGCACCCCGTCGAGCAGGGCGGTGATGAACTCCGACTCCTGCGGATTCCCGAGCCCGCGATAGCTGAAATTAAACTGCCCGGGCGTGTTCTGCTCGGTGATGAGCAGACCAGGCGCCTTGGTGAAGAGCTGCTGCAAATTGTTGTTCACCACGGTCGGCTGCTGGTCGAGCTTGATCACGGTCGCCTTCTTCGTCACCGTGATCTCCGTCCCCGAGACCTCGCTCATGATGTGATTGAGCTTCGCCTTCCAGTCGTCGTGCGGAGTCGGCTGGGGGAGAGCCTCACCTTCCACGACGATCTCGGAAGAGTTGGCCACCTGCCCCTGCACCGCAGGCGTTGCCGCCAGACTCCAGACCCCCAGGCCAGCCAAGACTCCGAGGAGAATTTGGCGGCCACCGTTCCAATTCGCTTTCACTTTTGTCATCATTTTCGGGCCGATGTTATATTTTCGTAAGGTTCCGGGCAACCGAAATTTGCGCAATTTTTCGAGCGGGGAGGTTTGGGCGAGTCGTTTGCGCAGGACTCGGCCGCCCCTGCGTTGCGGGCTTCCGTAGCTTTCCCAAGAGAACCTTCCGCCTCCGCGGGGACTCGAGCTTTACTCCACGCCATGGACGGCCTTACTTCTCGAGATGGACATTCCTGCCACCTCTGACCGCGAGAATCCGGAAGCGCAGGCCTTTCGCGAACAGTGCCGCCGGCAGATGGCACGCCCTCTGGAGGCGCGGATGAAATACGGTTTCTGTCGTGTCTTCCGACCGGTGCTGGATGAGCCCGGCGTGCGCAGTTTCGCGAGCACCGCCGAATACCGTCAGTGGTGCGTGGCCCATCTTCCCGCTTACCTCGGCTTTCAGCCCGCTAAGTAAGTGAACGAGCGCCTGCCTTTCAATCCCCTGCAGGCGCAGGAAGTCGCGCAAGCCTTCAACGCCGCGGACGTCGACTACCTCTTCATCGGCAAGAGCGGCGCCATTCTCCTCGGTTATCCCGGCACGACGCAGGACGTTGATCTCTTCCCAGCTAAATCAGAGGAAAACGGCCGGCGCATGATCCCCGCGCTGCTCGCGCTTGGCTTCGCCCTCGACGACACCACCCAGGCCGAAATCATCCGCGGCAAAGACTTCATCCAGCTCAAGAACGGCCCCTTCGACCTCGATCTCATCTTCGCCCCGGACGGCATCGAGAGCTACGAAGAGGCGAAAGTGCGCGCCATCCGCGAGGACATTTTCCCGGTGGCCAATCTCCGCGACATTATCGCGAGCAAGAAAGCCAGCGGCCGGATGAAGGACCGATTGGACCTGCACCTGCTCGAGCTCTTCCGCCTGGAATTCGAGTCCAAAGATCGGTAACCGCACCTTCGCCGAAAGCTAAATCCGATCCGGGAGCGGTCGCCGCGGCGACCTGGCGACGGCGCCCCGCTTTCGCGAACTTTGATCACCTTCGAAATCGTGCAATTCTCCATCGAGTGCAGGCTTTCGGTCGGTCTGTAAATCCCGACCGATCTTCTTTAAGTCGGCACTTCCGCTGCCGAGATTCTCAGACTGACTCCCCCCAGCCCCGTCATAACCAATGCCGGTGCATCTCCGATAAGAATTCGTGCGTAATCGGATACCCGGAGGCCGATCCGACGACTGAATCAATCCCGCAGCGAGGGCAGACCCCTGTGACACCAGTAACTGCAACCAGCTCCCATAACCGGCGCACTACGACCCAGGCGCTTGGGCTGACTCCGCACCTACCGTTCCACCTGATAGCACTTGATCTCGGCCGGCTGCGGGTCGCGGTGGGGAACGGCAAGGTAGAGCATACTCCGCTCGGGCACGAAAAGTCCGGTTCGCGCCCCGGAGGCAGTGCTTACCTTTTTTGCTAGCCGATAGGTGTCGGGATCGATTTGAGCGATAAGATCGATCGAGCCGGCGCCGGATATGACGTAGAGGCTTTTGCGTGCCTGATCGTAAAAGAGGTCATCGGGATCGCCGGATATGGGGAGACTGGTGGCGACCGCGCCGGTTTCGGTATTGAGAACGACGAGGGTAGCAGGCTTGCGACAGCCGAGAAAAAGACGGTGGTTCGCCTCGTCGAGGGCCATCGGGTAGTTATCGCTGGCAGCGCCGGTCTTCCAGGTGGCGATGATCTCGCCGCGCTGGCGATCAATTACGGCGACATGCCCGGCCTTAGGCACATTTACAAAGATGCGCCGCCCGTGTCGTTCGAGCGCAAAAGCTTCCGGATGGGCGGCGAGGGCAACCGAGCCTAGCCGCTTTCCCGTGGTCG
Source organism: Chthoniobacterales bacterium (assembly GCA_038234295.1). Classification (GTDB taxonomy): domain Bacteria; phylum Verrucomicrobiota; class Verrucomicrobiia; order Chthoniobacterales; family UBA10450; genus Palsa-1392. The sequence continues at coordinate 16,609 of JBBSUP010000035.1, read as the reverse complement.
CGTCGATGATCGCCAGACCTCCATCCCCGAACCCGACGTAGATGCGCTGCGCGGTGGCGTCGTAGCGGACGTTATCGGCATCGTCCTTGAGACTCAGTTCGGCGACAGGCTGGAAAGTTTTCGCGTCGAAGATCCTGCAAAGACCGCCGGAGTCATTGGCGACAAAGAGGCGATCGGAGGAAGCGAGATAGGCTATGCCTTGAGGAAATCCGAGACTTGGAATGGATTGGATTCGCTGGGCGCGGCGCAGGTCGATGACTTCAACGGCATTGCTCCCGAGCGCACAGGCGAACAGCCGTTCGCGGTGGAGATCGATATCCAGGTGATCAATGCGCCCTTCGACTCCCGAGAGCGGGATGACTTGCTTGAGCTGAAGCGAGGCAGACCTGGCTGGAGTCGCGCTGAGGAAAATCCCGAGTCCTATCAAAAAGGCGGTGCGAAACGTCATGAGTCAGTGCGGGAGCAATCTACCTCTATCGCGGCGAGCGTTCTGGCGGAAGAGATCGCTCTTTCTGAGGCGGCGCGCAATCCTGCAGGATCCGGCGAACTTCTGCGCGATAGCGTTGGGGCTCGCTCAGGTGCGGCCAATGCCCGGAGTGGTCAAACCAGACCAGGCTCTTACCGCGCGGCGCTTCCAGGACGTTGAAATATCTTTCGGCCATCGCGGCGGATGCGGTCGGAGTACGATCGTGACGGCCGACGAAGAAGTAAACCGGCACATCCAGCTTTGGAATTTGCTCGAGGTAGTCGATCGCGAAAGCCTCGCGCCAGAGCTTCTCGAAGGAGAACTGAAAGCCCCGCCAGAGGCGGAGAAGATCGAGGTCACTGTAGGCGGGCGAAGCGATGATCAGGCGCGCGAACTCTACGGGACTGATCCGTTGAAACTCAGCGTCGCCGAAGTGATAGATCCACTTCTTCATCGTGTCGTAACTCGCCACTTGCTGGTAAGGGGGCGGGCCGATGCCTTCCAGGTCCGCCGCGATCTTCGTCGCCTTCGCGGCCTGCGCCTGCGCCAAAGCATAGGAATACATCAGGCGCTCCGATTCCGGCGGCCACGCCACCTGGCTGATGGCGACATAGGCGTAAAAGAGTTCCGGCGACTGCGCGACGGCGCGCGCACCGATGATCGTGCCCCAAGAGTGCGCGACCAGGAAGATCTTCGGCGCATGGAAGCGTTCGCGGAGCAAAAGAACCAGCTCACGTGTGTCGGCCACGATCTGTTCCACCGTCATGGAATTGGCTGGGATTTCGGGCGAATACGATTTGCCGGCCCCGCGCTGGTCCCATTGCACCACGACGAAATCGTCGGCGAGCGCGGCATTCAGGTGCGCGAGCGGCATCTCGGAAAAGCCCGGCCCCCCGTGGAGATAGAGCAGCACCGGAAGCGTACGCGAGCGACCGCGGATTTGGATCCATTGCTCGACTCCGCCGAGACGGATGCGCTCGATCGCATCCACGCCCGGTGGAATGGGGAGGCGTTGCCGGGCCGCGGTCTGGCGTTGAATGATCGCTCGAGCGGCGAGAGCGCCGGCCACGATCAGGAGCAGCGTGCCTCCGAACCCGATAACGATCTTGTTCATGCCCTAACGAGTCTCGACGCTCAGGCGCCAGGCACAACCCCCAACGGTTGCGCGAGAGTCAGGCCGGAAGAAGAGTGGAGCGTCAATTCCCCCGGCACAGAAGAACTGTGCTGGTCTCTATACATTGGACATTTCCCCCGTGAAGTTCACGGAAGATCTCCTTGGCCGGGCTACAACTAACTGTCAGCCTTTTTTTTCCACAACTCGGCGAGGTGGGCGCAGGCGGTTACGGCTGCCTCCATGTCCTGCACCGCGACCCATTCGAGTGGGCCGTGCGCGTTGTGCTCGCCGCAAAACAGGTTTGGGGTGGGCAGGCCTAGTTCCGTAAGGCGCGAGCCGTCGGTGCCGCCGCGGACGACGTGGTCGTAGGGTTTGAGTCCGGCCGCTGTGAACGCCTCGCGGGCCAGCTCCACCGGGCGCATGTCCTCGCGCAGCCAGTAAGCCATGTTGCGATATTGTTTGCGGATCTTGCAACGGATGCGCGCTCGCGGCTCGGTCGCTTGTAACCCGCGGCAAAGGCCCTGTAACATTTTGCCCTTTTCCGCCAGACCTTTCAGGTCGAAATCGCGCAGGATGAATTTCACCACGGCTCGCTCCGTCCGGCCCTCGACGCTGATCGGGTGAATAAAGCCTTCTCTGCCGTCGGTGGTCTCCGGCGCGCAGTGTTCGCGCGGAAGGGCGGCGAGGAGCTTGCCCGCCAGATAGATGGCGTTGACCATGCCTTTCGCTTTCGCCTCCATGGTATGGGTGGTGACCCCATCGATGATGACTTCGGCGCCGTCGGCGGAAAAGGTTTCCCAGCAGATCTCGCCCGGCGCACCGCCATCCAGGGTGTAGGCAACATCCGCTCCGAGCATGCGCAGATCGAGTTTGTCCACGCCGCGGCCGATCTCTTCGTCGGGAGTGAAGCAGACTCGAATCAGCCCGTGCTTCCGCTTTTTCTCGTCGAGTAATCGCTCGACCAAAGTCATGACTACTGCTACGCCCGACTTGTCGTCAGAGCCGAGTAACGTCGTGCCGCTGGCGGTCACGACGTCTTTGCCCACGGCCGTTTGTAGCTCTGGCGACGTCGCTGGATCCAGCGTGAGACCAGGGTTATCCGGGAACTTAATGACTCTGCCATCGTATTGGCGATGAACGATGGGCTTAACGTCTTTGCCAGAGCAATCCGGCGCCGTATCTACGTGGGCGAGAAAGGCGACGGTCGGCACGCGGGCCTTGCGCGTGTTGGCGGGGATGCTGGCGATAACGTAACCGTGCTTCGTCATCTGCACATCTGCCGCGCCCAATTCGCTTAGCTCCTGCTTCAGCATCTCCAGCAGCACCAGTTGACCGGGCGTGCTCGGAAACGTGGTGCTGGTCTCGTCCGCCTGCGTATCTACCCGGACGTAGCGAAGGAACCGTGAGAGGAGTTTGTCGCTCATGCCCCGACTCTCCGTGCCGAGGGTGGACGCGCAACTCTCGGGGATTCAAAGCCAGTTCGGGCCGGGCGATCCCACGCCCATCTTGTAGGGTGTCTAGAAAGAGGTGGCAAACGGAAGATAGGCATCTTTGCCTGTCTCGGCCGACGGGCTTCTAGCCGGTCGCTTAGAGGAGACCGGCTGGAAGCCTATCTTCCGGCGCGCCTCGCTTTTTAGACGCCCTCTCAGATTTCCATTTCCAGACCTAGCTCTACGCTTTGGGATGGGGGGATTCTGAGGAAGGTCATCGAGGCGGTCGAATTGTGATTGAGGAAGATGAAGAGTTTCTTCCGCCACCGCGCCATCCCTGCACTCCGCCGCGAAGGCTTCGGAAGGGAGCGGCCGACGTAGTAGGTGATGTCCTTGAGGTCCAGGTCCTCGCCTTCCATGGGCAGCGACTTCAGCGCATCGGGAACATCGGGCATGTCCATGAAACCGAAGCTGGCCTGCACGCGGCGGAATCCCTGGGCGTAGCCGTGGGATTCCACCCGCGCATCCCGCGGAATGTGCGGCTCCGGCTCCAGCCGGATTTCGAGCAGCAGGACATCCTCGGATAAGACTTTGTTGTTACGCAGGTGATGCAGGAGCACGGCCGGCACTTCTTTGCTCCGGCCGGTGAGAAAGACCGACGTTCCCGTGACGCGGAGGGGCGGATGCTGGGTCAGGTTGCCGAGGAAAGGCCCGAGCGGTTTCTCCATCTGGCGCAGGCGCTCCAGGAGCAGCTCGTGGCCGCGATGCCAGGTGGTCATGATCACGAAGACGAGCAGGCCAATGAGGATAGGGAACCAGCCGCCTCGCAGGAATTTGATCATGTTCGCTCCGAAGAAGGCGAGGTCGATGACAAGAAATCCGGCGGTGATGAGGGTGACCACGAGCGCGTTCCAATGCCAAAGCGTGCGCGCGATCCTGGCCGCGAGCAGCGTGGTGATGACCATCGTGGTGGTGACAGCGACGCCGTAGGCTCCGGCCAGATTGCTCGAGGTGCGAAAGCCAAAGACGAGCCCGACGCAGGCAACCATGAGCAGCCAGTTGAGCGCGGGCACGTAGACCTGGCCGATCTCTTCGTGCGAGGTCTGATCGATCTGAACCCGCGGAAAGCGGTCGAGCAGGACGGCTTGGCGGGTGAGGGAAAAGACGCCAGAGATGACGGCTTGCGAAGCAATAACCGCGGCCGCGGTGGCGAGCACGATGAGCGGATAGAGCGCCCACTTTGGCGCGAGATGAAAGAACGGATGCTGCACCTGCGCCGCGTTCCCGAGCACGAGCGCACCTTGGCCAAAGTAATTCAAGAGCAGCCCCGGGAGCACGACGCCGAACCAGGCGATGCGAATGGGCGTCGCGCCGAAGTGCCCGAGATCGGCGTAGAGCGCTTCGCCGCCGGTCACGACGAGGAAGACCGCACCGAGCACGGTGAAACCGAGCCAGCCGTTCTGCGTGACGAAGACGAGCGCGTGCCACGGATTCAAGGCCGCGAGAACGGCCGGCTGGCGTGCGATCGCCAGCGCTCCGAGCAGCCCGATGACCGCGAACCAAAGGAGCATGACCGGTCCGAAAATAAGCCCGACTTTTTTGGTGCCGTTCTTTTGGAAAAGGAAGAGCCCGATCAGAATCACCGCCGTGAGGCCGAGGGTGACCGGTTGCGGAATAGGATGCGCGAGTTTCAAACCCTCCACCGCGCTCAGGACCGAGATCGCGGGCGTGATCATGCCATCGCCGTAGAGCAACGCCGCGCCGAAGACGCTCAACACTACGAACCACGCCTTTGTGCCCGCCTTGCGTTCCATCAGGGCGAGCAACGCCAAAATGCCGCCCTCGCCCTTGTTATCGGCGCGCATGACGTAGAGGATATATTTCACGGTCACGACGAGGATGAGCGACCAGGTGATAAGCGAGAGAACACCGAGGACGTGGGGCGCGGTCACCGCTAAACGGTTCGGCGCATCCTCCGGATTGAAACACTCGCGGAAGGCGTAAAGCGGGCTGGTCCCGATATCGCCGTAGACGATGCCGAGTGTCGTGAGGCAAAAAACCGGCAAACGCCGGCGCCGTTTTTCTTTCTCCTTTCGCCCGATCTCCTTGCGCTCCGCCGGCAACGCTGAAGCCGCCTGGGACGAATCCTCCACGCCGGCCTCGTTAGCCTCGCGCGCTCGGCTCTTTTTCCCCATCCTATGTCATCCGTAAGGCGGCGTGGGAGAGTTGCAAGCCTTCCCGATCTCTTCGGGGAGAGCCCGCAGTCCAGACCATGAGCGATGCCGCGGTTCTCGAGCAGCTCGGACGTCCGGTAGGCTGGGTCGGGCGCCACTTGTCACCAATCGGTAAGAGGGCGTCTAAAACTCGGTCATTCCGAGCGGAGCGCAGCGCAGTCGAGGAATCTCGTGGAGTGAGCTTTAAGGTTTCGCCACGGGATCCCTCGACTCCGCGGGGGCTCCGCTCGGGATGACTCGAGTTTTTAGACGCCCTCTAAGAACGTGACCGGAGCCGAGGTTAGCTCCCATGTCCGGGCAGGGAGAAGATGAAGAGTCTTCCAAGTGCGGCGAGCAACTTGTGAAAGAGTTAGCGACTATCCGGCCTGCTGGGTCTTGATCCAGCTTTCGACCCGCTCCTGCAAGAGGTCGAGCGGCATCGCGCCGCCGCTGATGATCTCGTCGTGGAAGGCTTTGATGTCGAACTTGTCACCGAGCTCTGTCTTCGCTTCGTCGCGCAGTTTACGGATCATGAGCTGACCCATCTTGTAAGCCAGCGCCTGGCCGGGCCACGCGATGTAACGGTCGGTCTCGGTCTGGGCGACGGCGTCGTTGACGTCGTTCGCGTGCATGTATTCGACCACTTGCTCGCGGCTCCATTTCTTATCGTGGATGCCGGTGTCGACGACGAGGCGAACGGCGCGGAAGAGCTCGGAGTTCAGCCGGCCGTAATCGGAAACCGGATCCTTATAGAAGCCGATCTCTTTGCCTAACTCTTCCGAGTAAAGCGCCCAGCCTTCGGTGTAGGCGGAGTAGAACCCGTGGAGCCGAAACTTCGGCAGACCTGGCAAGGCCTGCGCGATGCTAATCTGCATGTGATGACCGGGGACGCCTTCGTGATAGGCCACAGCTTCGTCGAGCACGAGCGTACGCTTGGTCGGGTCGGCGACCGCGACGACGACGCGACCGGGACGCTTGCCATCCGGAGTGCCGGGGACGTAGTGGGTCGAGGCGGCTTTCGCGAAGTCCGGGATCGCTTCCACAGTTACCGGTGATTTCGGGAGCAGTCCGAAAAGCTCGGGGAGCTTCGGCTCCATCTGGTGAATGTATTTCGCGAAGTCCTCGACAATCTGTTTCTCGCTTTTTGGCTTCCACTTTGGGTCGTGGTTGATCGCGGCGCGGAAGGCGGCAAGGTCCTTGTAACCCTGCGCTTTTGCGAGCTTCGTCATTTCATCGGTAATGCGCGCGACTTCCTTGACGCCGATTTCGTGCACTTCGGCGGGAGTGAAGCTAGTCGTGGTCATCATCTTTACGGCCTCGGCGTAGCGGCGCTGGCCTTCCGGCAGGCTCTCGATCGAGAGTTGCTCGCGGCCATTCGGCGCGTAGTCAGTGCGGAGGTAGTCCGCAAACTTCTTATAAGCGGGAAGCACTTCGTCGTTCGCGGCCTTCGTGATCTCATCAGTGAGACGCTTCTTCTCCGCGTCGGTGAAATCTTTCGGGAACTTTGTCGTCGGCAGGACGAACGGATTCGCCGCGACGATGCCGTCGCACTGACCCGGGAGTTTTGTGAGCACGATCTTCGGCGGCATGAGGCCGTCCTCCTGGCCTTGTTTTAGCACTTCGGTCACCTGGCCGAGCACGCGCGGGATCTGGTGCAGCCGCGCGATGTAATCCTCGTAGTGCGCCACGGAATCGAGCGGCACGCTGTTCGGCAGATCGGCGAGGCGGGTGTGGACGCCGTTTTGCTGGTTCACCGGCATCTCGTAGTTCTTGAGCTCGAAATTCGTGTCTTCCCGCTCGAGTTGCCGCGCCATGAGCTGATGACTCAAGAGATCGGTCTCATTCATTCCATCGGTCGGGATCGCCTGGAGGCGTTTTAGGAAATCATCGGCTTCCGCATGCTGACGCGCGATCTCCGCTAGCGAATACTGACCGAGCTGAGAGTTATAACGATAATCGCCGACCGCGGTGGCGCGTTCGGGCGAGTTCTTCAGGCCGGTCTGATAGAACTCTTCGAATAACGCGTTCTGTTGTGCGACCCGGTCAGCGACTGGCGCAGGCTCGGCGAAGATGGGCGTGACGAGGGCGAAGAAAGACAAGGTAACTAAAAGTCGCATCCGAAAGACTAGCAGAAAGTTCCTCTCCGCGCACGGAAAGGCCCTCAAACGCGGAGCCGCACCCGCTCGTGCAGCGCGCACGCGGTCAGGCGATCTTTCCTTCGACCAGGCTGTAAGGCGACTTCGTCGGAACGATGCGAGTGAGTTCGAGCCCGGCTGCTTCGTACAGAGCGCGGTACTCCGCTTCGGTTCGTTCCTTGCCGTTTTCCATCACCATCATTTGCAGGTCGAGGATCTTGGCCGGACTGGGCTCGTTCCCTTCCGGGACCACCATCTCGATCACGGCCACGCGCGCTTCCGGCTTCATCGCGGCGCGCACGTTCTTCAGAATCGCGACGCTCTTCGCATCGTCCCAATCGTGGATGATGTGCTTAAGCGTGTAGAGATCGGCACCCTCCGGGACGGACTGGAAGAAATCGCCCGGGATGAGTTCCACGCGGTCTCTTACACCCGCCTCTTCGAGAAGCGCGTCCGCGCCTTCGAGGACGTTAGGTAAATCGAAGAGGATGCCCTGGAGCGCCGGCTCGCGTTTGAGAAAAGCGGAGAGCAACTGGCCATGCCCGCCCGCGAGATCGGCCACTGTCTTTACCCCGTCGAGATCACACGCTTCCGCGATCGCCGGCGCAACGGCGGCGGAGAGCCCGGTCATGGCGCGATTGAAGACCGCCCCGACCGCGGCGTCTTGGGCGAAGTAACTAAAACTGTCCATCCCGTAGAGCTTGCGCTGCGCGTCTTCGCCGGTCATGACGCAATGCAGGAGCTGGCCCCAGTTCTCCCATTGCCAGTCCTGCGCGAACATGATGGCGAGATCGCGCATGGACCCGGGGACATCGCTGCGCAGCAACTCGGAGAGAGGTGTGTTCTGGAAACGGCCGCCGGCGTCCTCCTGGAAAATCCCCGCGCCGCTGAGGGTGCGGAGGAGGCGATAAAGCGAGGGGCTATGCGCGCCCAGGGAGAGGGCTAGCTCGTTCGCGCTCTGGGCGCGAGACTCCAGCAGGTCTGGCAGGCCGAGCTTCGCCGCCACGCAGACGGCCCTTTGGAGAAGGGCGCTCCAGAGAATCTGCGGCAAGGTCATTTCAGGCGGCGGAAGAGTGGCTTGTGACATGCGGAACACCTTCCCGGAATCCCAGCGGCATTGGAAGGGGAAGTTTGTTTAACCGGCGCGAAATCGGAACGCGACCGGCCAGCCACGATCAGGCCGACAGCACGTTCGCGGCGCCGGGAACACGCACGTTCAAGGCGCGCGAAGCGCTCCGCCGCGCCGGGGTCGGTGCGGAAGTAAAGCGCCGGCTCGATGAGTTCCAATTCCATCAGCCAGTAGCCGCTCCCATCATTCGCTCTCACGAAATCGGCGCCGGCGTAGAGCGGCGTTTCGCCGATCGCACGCAGGGCAGCGTCGCCGGCCGCACCCAGAGCAGGATCGGCGGCGACGGCGGTAATCACGCCGCCGTGTTCTTCTGGACGCGGAAATCAGCGGCCTTCGGCACCTTGGAAATGGCGTGGCTGTATGCGCCGTTGAAGTAGAACAGAGAGTATTCGCCCTCGGTCGTGATCGCGGAAAGAAAGGGCTGCGCCATCAAGGCACGATCGGCGTAGTAGGCGCCGACTTCCTCAGCCCGACTACTCGCAGGTTGCGCGTCGAGACGGAAGGCGCCTTTGGCATTCAACCCTACGACCGGCTTGATCACGATTTCTGCACTACCGACTTCGGTAACTAAATCCTTAAGTTCGTTAGGCCGGAACCGCTCTCGCCAGATTGTCGGCACGACGGGCACGCTGCGCGCGGCCAGGTCGCGAAGGTACGTCTTACGCAGATTCCAACGGACGAGCTCGAGACTATTAAAGAGCGGCGTCTTGGATCGTTCGATCTCCGCCAAGACGGCGAGAAACGCGTCGGGATCGTTGATGTAGTCCCAGATGGAGCGAATGACGACCGCATCGTAGGCGTGCCAATCGACTTTGCGACTCCACGGGATCGTCTCCACCCGCCAGCCCAGCGTGGCCAGCGGCGCGTAGGCCAGCTCGTCGTCGATGACGAACCCGGTCGGATCTTCAAGGGTGAGGAAGGCGCAGCGGAGCATGTGGAAGGTACTCCGTGACAGAGCCGGTGAGGCCGATCTCGAATCCGGCGGAACCGCCGTCAGCCGTGGATGCGCACCGTCGGCTTTTTGCCCTGCTGAATTTCCTTCAGCTTGATGCAGACGACGGTAAGCCAGGCGATGTCGAAGGCGTTCCCAAGCGGCTCTTCGCCCTGGTCTTTCTCCGGCATGTCGCTGTAGGTGCCGTCGATGCCGGCGGCCCAGATTTCTTCGCCGGCCTGCTTCAACGCGACCACGACATCGGCGCCGTTCATTCCCTCCGCCAGATCGCGAAAGAGGTCCCACAGTTTATCGCGAAACGGGGAGACAACGTCGCGGCTTTTTTTGCTGGATTTCTTTTTCTTCACCATGTCGTCCCCGGTCTCATGCCGAGTAATCGGAAGCGCGCCTCATTTTGCGCGTCCGGGAAAGGCGCCTCGCTCCAGGCTAACTCCCGAACTGATCTTCCTTCTCCTTAAAGAGGATGTTGAAGGTCGTGAGGGAGCCGTAACAGCGGGTGATGTATTGCTGGAGATCGAACTTATCGGCATCACTGAGCTTCTCGCTGGCGTTCACCTTTTGCTCGAGCACCCGAAGGTTATTCCGGACCATGACGATCTTGTGAAAGAAAGTCTCGAGCGGGACTTCCTTCGCTTGGAGCGCCGCGTCGGCTGGGCGGAGCGCGAGCGTGCCGCTTTGCCAGCGGGTGGCAAGTCCCTCTACGATCTGCTCCGGCGGCTCGAGACCGAGGGCATCGGCCATCGCCTGCGCGGTTTGGCGGATGAGTGCGGCGAGCGGCATTTGCAACTCGGTGAGGTTGGCCGTGGGCTCGGCCAGGGTGAGATCGCTGAGCGCGGGATCGACCGTGCGCGGGGCGTCGTCGAAGGTGATATCGGCCGTGTGCTCGGTAAGTGCCTTAACGACGCCGACGCCGTAGCGCGGATGACGCACGTGCAGGCCGATGCGGAGATCTTGGATTGCGATACTCATTGAAGAAAAGTAAGAAGTAAGAAGGAGGAAGTAGGAAACTAACTCTAGTTAGACGCTCTCATCACGGAAGTGACATTTGCCTTTTAGTGCTCTCGAGTATCCGTCGGGGCTGAGCATGGCGGCGGTGAGGATCGATGCAAGGGTGATGTCGTTGCCAGAGCCGCTCATGTTTATTGCCCTCGGGGCCGTTCGATCTTACGAGGCGCCGCCCGAAATTGCGACCGCGAATCTTTGGGCTCCGCCCGGGGCCCATAACCACTAACCAACAACCAATAACCAGTAACCAACTTGGCCTGTGGGCGAGTTTCCTCTGGGAAAGGTTACGATTGTGTTACATCCTCCGGGCCTTCGATGACAGTTCCGGCGATCCAACATCCGCCCGGTTTCCGTCCGCGGCGCGGCCAGAACTGGGTCTTCATCGGCCTGCTTTACACGTCGTTTTATCTTTGCCGCTACAACTTCTCGATCGCCAACGGCGCGATCAGCAAGGAGTTCGGTTACAGCAAGGCGGACATCGGCACGATCATCACCACGGCGCTCCTTGCCTATGCCTTCGGACAGATCGTGAACGGCCTCCTCGCCGATCGACTCGGCGGCAAGACTGCGATGCTCATCGGCGCTGCCGGCACAGTGGTGATGAACACGCTCTTCGGCTTCGCGTCGTTCTGGGGATTGCTCTGGCTCTTCGTGATGATCCGCGGGATCGATGGCTACTTTCAGGCCTTCGGCGCGCCGGGGATGGTGAAGATCAACGCCGCCTGGTTCGGCCCGCGAGAACGCGGACGCTTCGCCGGCATTTTCGGGTTCATGATTAATCTCGGGCGCTTCGGGATCACGCATTTTGGCCCGGCGCTCCTCGCGGGCGTCGTCTTTCTCGGCCTCTGGCGGATTCCGCCGCTGCATTGGCGCTGGCTCTTCTGGGTGCCGGCGGGAGTAGCGACGCTGGTGGCCTGTTCTGTGGCGATCTTCGTGAAGAATACGCCGGAAGAAGCCGGCTTCCCGAGCCCGGTGCCAGAGGAGACAGCGGGCGGCGACATCCGCGCGAAGGTCTCCACAGTGCTCTACACGATCCTCTCGAACCCGGCCGTCTGGATCGTGGCCTGCGCGTATGCCTGCACCGGCGCGGTCCGGCAGAGTATCGATCAATGGTTCCCGCGCTTCATGCAGGAGGCGCACCACGTCGATTTCCAATCGGCGCAATTCCAGTGGCTCGGCTTTCTCATTCCCGTGGTCGCGTCGCTCGGTTCGCTCATCTCGGGTTACGTCTCGGATCTTGCCTTCCAAGGGCGCCGTGCGCCGGTTGCCGCGGGTCTTTATTTCATCGAAACCGCGGTGATTTTGCTCGCGGCGCAGTTCCATGCCGCGAACGCGGCGGTGCTTTTTCTAATTCTGATTTCGTTCACCGCGAACTCGACGCACTCGATTCTCGGGACGGCGGCGGCGATGGATATCGGCGGACCGAAGATGGCGGGCTTCGCCTCGGGTGTAATTGATTCGTTCCAGTATTTTGGCGGCAGTCTCGCCGGATTTCTCCTGGGGATTTGCTCGATAAAAGCTGGGACTATTATTTTTACTTCATGGCGCCCTTCGGCCTGATCGGTGGGCTGCTCATGCTCACAATCTTCGGCCGGGTGCGCCTGACCAAGCCCGAGAAAGCCGCGACCTCCGGGTAGCGCCCACGTCCCGTGGGCTGGCGACGGTGTTCCACCGTCGCGAACTTTCGAAAGGGTTGGCGGCCAGTGGAGCGTCGCGCTGCAGTGCCGTCACGAAAGCGCGGGTGGGTGCGAAAGAAAAGTTCGTCGCGGTGAAACACCGCGACCAGCACGCGAAACGCGTGCGCTACCCGGCGGATGTGATTCGCCGACGTTTTGGAAAACCGCGTGAACAGGGAGCGAGGCCGGTCAGACGAAGAGCGAGAGCTGTTCGTTAGGCCGGCGGAAGCTGGCGGTCGAAACCTGCGGCCGGCCGGGGAAGCCGGCGCGTTTGCACCCGGCTTCGAAAAGCGCTGCGATCTGTTCCGCGAAGATCCCTTCGCCACGCATCCGCGATTTGAAACGCGGATCGTTCAGCCGGTTGCCGCCGCGGAGATGCCGAATGCGGCCGAGCACCTTCTCCTTGCGCTCAGGGAAGTGTTCCTCGAGCCAGCGCTCGAAAAGCGGCGCGACCGCGAGCGGCAGCCGCACGACGGTGAAATTCGCCCACTGCGCGCCGGCCTCGGCAGCAGCTGCAAGAATGGCAGGTGCCTCATGATCGGTCAGCCCGGGGATGATCGGCGCGACCATCACGCCGACGGGAATTCCCGCGGCGCTGAGTTGCCGCACCGCGTCGAGCCGCGCGCGCGGCGCGGACGTCCGCGGCTCGAGGATGCGCTGCAGTTTCGGGTCGAGCGACGTGATTGAAACGTTCACCGCCGCGGCCTGGTGCGTGGCGAGTTCGCCTAACAAATCGGCGTCGCGCGTGACGAGTGCGTTCTTCGTAATGATCGCCACGGGATTCCGAAAACGCGCGAGCACCGCGAGGCAACGCCGCGTAATCTCGAGCCGGCGCTCGACCGGCTGATACGGATCGGTCACGCCGCTCATCGCGAGCACCTGCGGTTTCCATTTCGGCTTCGCCAACTCCGCTGCGAGCAGCTCCGGCGCGTCTTCTTTCACCATGATCCGGCTCTCGAAATCGAGCCCGGCGGAAAAGCCGAGATACTCGTGCGTCGGCCGCGCGTAGCAGTAGATGCAGCCATGCTCGCAGCCGCGATACGGATTCACGCTCGAGTCGAAGCCGACGTCGGGGCTGTCGTTATGCGCGATGATCGTGCGCGAGAAATCGCGGAAATATTTTGTCGTTACGCGCGGCGGTTCTTCGTCGTTAGGCAACTCTGAGAAGTCGGGCTCGAGGGCGAGGGCCTCAAACCGGCTCGCCGGATTCGCGGAAGCGCCGCGACCGTGGACCGGCTGGGGTCGTGGCGGTGCCATGATCGGCTCGGCGAAGGCATCAGGCTCGGGCATGCGGTTATGTTCATGCGAACAGGCTCATGTGTCCACTGCCGACGCTCCTGTAGACGCTACGCTCTGCGAAGCGCGGTCACACGCTCCGAGATCTGATCGGCTCCCGCGCAACTCCCGCGCCTCCCAGAGGGAGGCGTCTACAACGCTCGGCGTCGACAACGGCCGGCGTTCGCTGGTCTTGCCCTCCGGCTGCGCGATGGCAAAATAGCTGCCACAGCGCCGCACCGGAGGGGTGGTCGAGCGGTTGATGGCTCCAGTCTTGAAAACTGGCAGGGCGCAAGCCCTCGTGGGTTCGAATCCCACCCCCTCCGCCCCGCGCGTCCCGATCGGCGCTACGAATCCCCGCCTCAGGGCCAGCGAACTTCGTCCGAGAGCGGACTCTCCACCCCGTCCGTAGTGAAGGCGGTGATCGCGAAATAGACCGCCTTATTCCCTCTCACACCGATGGTCGCTGTCGGCTCAGTAACCGTCTCCAGCCGCGCATAGTCTCCCGACGCGCGCCCGTAATAAACGTTATAACCAGCGATGTCGGGCTCGGAATTCTGGTCCCACTCCAGCGTCACGCTCGTAATCGTTCCGTCGGGCTCATCGACGTCCTCGATGAGGATGAGTTCCTGAGCGATCGCCTTGGAGAATGGAAGTGCGAGGAGCAGAGCAGGAAAGAGGAATAGGATGCAGAGATGTTTCTTCATTTAAGTGTGCAAGAGCTGGACCGAATGGTTTTTGATGCCTGTTGAAGTTTCCCGAGTTTCTCGGGTCATGGCACAACCGATTGCCCGGCCAAAAGCGATCGGCCCGCACCCTCGCAGGTGTTCATTCGAAAGTCAAAAAAAGCTGCAAATATCTTATCTATAGAACGTTATAATAGTTGTGTGCGGTTTTCTGTATCTCGTCGCCGGACCGAATTTCCGCAGCTAATTCGCGTCGGTGGCGATGGCTCTTGCGCAGAGCCAGGCGCAGAAAATCCCGAGAATCGCCGCGACGACGACGTCGGAGAGGTAATGCGCGGCCACGTACATGCGTGAGGCCGCGATCAGGAGCGGAATCGCGAGCAGGGGAAGGCCGAGTCGTCGCCTAACGAAAAGCAGAACCCCAAAAAACGCGGTCGAAGCCGCGGTGTGACCGCTTGGGAAACTGTTGTATTTCGAGCTCAGGCGCGGGCCGTGCCAGCCGAGTTCGTGTTTCACGGAAGGTCGTGCACGGCCGGTCGCGATCTTTAGCCCGCGCGCCGCGATCCCGGCGAGGGCGCAAGCCAGGATCATGGTCAGGCCGATGCGCACCCATTGTTTGCTCCCGCGCCACCGGGCGAGCGCGACGATGAGACAGCCGACGAGGATGTGTGCGGGCCAGTCGCCAAGGCGGCTCACCAGGCGCATCGCTTGTTTCCAACCGCGGTCGGGATGCGCTGCGACCCAGGCGCGGCCGGCGCCGTCGAAATGAAACGCCGCCGCGATCGCGAGCGCGGCGAGGAGGATGAGCAGGACCCAGCGCCAGAGCGACGCGTTTTGTTTCATCGGGAAAAATGCCGGTTGTGTTTCGGCGGCAGCCACCTTTCAATCGCTCTCTTGCAACCTGCAATCCGCAATTTCGTGCTCCTCTTTTGCGGGACGCTGCTCTTCCACCTTGCCGGCGCGTGGCTGCTGCCGTTGGTCGATCGCGATGAGCCGCGCTTCGCGGAGGCCTCGCGGGAAATGATCGAGCGGCACGACTACGTGGTCCCGTTTTTTAACGATCGCTACCGCTTCGACAAGCCGCCGCTGACCTACTGGGCGCAAATCGCGAGCTATCGCGTATTTGGGGAAAATGCCTTCGCGGCGCGATTTCCGAGCGCGCTCGCGGCGGCGTTGACGGCGCTCGTGCTTTTCGGCTGGGGCGCGCGGCTACGGATGGGACGCGCCGGATTTTGGGCGGCGATTATTTTTACGCTGTGTCTCCAGACTTTTCTGCACGCGAAAGCCGCCGTGGCGGATATGTGGCTGGTGCTCTTCGTGGCGCTGGCGCATTGGGCGGGCTGGGAAATGTTGCGCGATCGCTTCGGCGGAACGTGGCGGAGCGCGGTGCTTCGGCCGCGCCACACGCGTGGCTGGTGGTGGCTTTTTTATCTTTCGCTCGCGCTCGCATTTCTCGCGAAAGGGCCGGTGGGCTGGGTGCCGTTGGGGACGGTGCTGCTCTTCCAACGCTTCCGGCCGGTGCCCGGTTTTGCGCGCCGGTTTTTATTCGCGAGGGGAATGCTCCTGGTCCTCGCGCTGGTGGCGCTCTGGGGCGTGCCGGCGCTCGTGCGGACGCACGGGGAGTTTCTCGCGGTAGGTCTCGGCCGGCATGTGATCGGCCGTTCTTTTGGCGCCATGCAGGGACATGGGAGCGACTCGGTGCCGCTCGCGCTCGCGACCTTGCCTTATTACTTCCTCACCGTCTTCCTGAGCTTCGCGCCCTGGTCGGTGAAGCTCCCGTGGCTCGCCGGCCGGCTCCGGAAAAAGCGGGATGCGCTCGATGTTTATCTCTTCGCCGGGTGCGCGCTGATCTTCCTCATCTTCACGGTCGTGCAAACAAAGCTGCCGCATTACACACTCCCGGCTTTTCCGCTGCTTGCGCTCTTGCTTGCGCGGCATTGGCGCGCGTGTGGCGCGAAGACGGAGACGCTGCGGAGTTGGTCGCTCGCGACGGCGGCGGTCGGGCTCGTGGTCGCGCTGCTCGGGTTTCCGCTGCTCGCGCGCACGGCGTTTCCGGCGACCGCGCTTTTTCAGCAGGCGGAACCGTATCTGCAACCGGCGATGAATTTCGGCGCCTACGGCTTCGAAGAGCCGAGCCTGGTCTGGGTTTTTCGTCAGCGGGTGCGCGGCTGGAATTTCCACAATCGGAAAGGTAGCCGCGATCTCTCGCCGCTGCGGCCGGCGCAGGTGCGCTCGTTTCTAGAGGCACCCGGCCCGCATTTCGTGGTCCTGCCGACGAGTGAAGCGGAGCGGCTTTACCCGACGCTGCCGAGCGGTTATCGGAAGTTCTCGACGCGCGGCTTCAACATCGCGCGCGGCCGCTGGGTCGATCTCACGCTCATCTTGAAAAACACATGATTACTTTCTTGCATGGCCGCCTCGCGAGCGCGCTCCCGACCCAGGCGACAGTCAACGTCGGGGGCGTCGGCTACGAAGTCTTCATCCCGCTCTCGAGCTACGACAAACTACCCGAACCGGGCCAGCCGGTG
>JBBSUP010000034.1:0-29533 GCA_038234295.1 Chthoniobacterales bacterium | reverse complement strand
GTCTGGCAACTCGTGCTCGACACCGCTTCCGCCGATGGGTTCTGCGCAAATTCTCCGGATTTCCCATCGGGCGACGAAGCCGAGATCCTCGGTCGCGCGGCCATGCTCTTCAAGCTCGGCACCGGCTCGACCTCGCAGGCGCGTCACGAATCATGGAAGAAGCGGCAGTTCGCCGCGCCGCATAACGGCGAAAAGCGCGAACAAAAAACCGTCGCGGAATCCGCGGAACCCGCCGCCAAACCAGCCGCGGAAACTGGAGGGACGGGTGCCGTCCCGTCCAAGTTTCCAGCATAGAGCGGGCGCGCTCTGCCTCTTCTGCCCTCGAACTCGTGAGCGCAAAGCACCGCGCGCGCGCGAACTCTCTAGGCAACTTATGACACCGACCTCACTCATCATCGTAGCGGATCGCGGCGGCCTGAAGGCCTACCGCGTCGACGACACGCCTAATCGCGGCGCGAGTTTACAACTCGTGCAGTCGATCGAAATCACCGGTCCCCATCTCACCACGCGCGAGAAGACCACCGACCAGCCGGGCAAATTCCCGGTCAGCGACGGGAGCGGCTTCCACGCGACTTCCGTCGCCGAACGGACCGGCCTCGAGCTCGAAAACGAGAAGCGCACACTCAAGCAGATCGCCGAGCACATCACCGAGATCGTGGAGAAAGAGAAGCCGCAGGGCTGGTCTTTTGCGGCGCCGGCATCGATCCATTCCGCGATCACCGAGCAGCTCCCGGCGCCGATCCTGAATCGCGTGGTCGAGCACGTAAAATCCGACCTCCTCAAGATCGAGTCCGCGAAACTATCGAGTCATTTCCGTTCGCTCCAGCCGCTCTGAGCGGCATCGTAGGTCATGCAGTTACCCATCGAAATCTCGTATCGCGGCGTCGAAAAATCCGATCAGCTCGAAGCCCTCATCCTGAGCAAGGCCGAGCGGCTCGATCACTTCTGCGACCACATCAGTCGCTGCGACGTCGTCGTCGAGCACCCGAATCATTCACAGCATAACGGCAACCCATTCCGCGTCCGCATCGACCTCACCGTCCCTCCCGGGCACGAGCTCGTAGTCGACGAAAAACAGAGCGAGCACGAGATGCACGAGCCGCTCAGCAAGGTCATCAACGACGCCTTCAAAACGATGGAGCGGCAGCTTAAGACGCTGGTGGAAAAACAGCGCCACCAGTAAGCGACCGCGCTTCCCCGACAAATCCGCGGTTAACTGGCGATTCCATGGTGCCGCCCGACGATCCACCTGATGCGGTCGATCACGCCGGCCTCGCGAAGCTCAATCACGCGATCCTCGAGTCCGCGCTCGATTGCATCATCACCATGGACGCCGCGGGCCGGGTGCAGGAATTCAATCCCGCGGCCGAGCGCACCTTCGGTTACACCCGAGCGGAGGCCATCGGGCGCGAGCTTGCGTCGCTCATCATCCCGCCGTCGCTCCGGGAAAGGCATCGCCAGGGGCTCGCCCATTACCTCGCCACCGGGGAAGGACCGGTCCTCGGTCGCCGGATCGAGATCCCCGGGATGCGCGCGGATGGCAGCGAAATCTTGGTGGAATTGGCCATTACCGCATTTCGTCTCGGGTCCGAACCGGTCTTTGCCGCATACCTGCGCGACGTAACTGTGCGCGTCCGGGCGGAACGGCGGCGCGACGCGCAATATGCGATCGCCAGTCTTCTCGCCCGCTCCTGGTCGATCGATGAAGGCGGCCCGCAGATCATCGAGATGATCGCGCAGAGCGGGGATTGGGTGTTCGGCAGCCTTTGGCTCGCCGATCCCGGCGAAAGGGCCATGCGCTGCCGCTGCGTCTGGCATCAGGACCTTCCCGAGCTGCAAAAATTTGCGGAGAACTCGCGCGCGATTATTTTTGCCGGTCCCCGAAATTTGCCCGGCCGGGTTGTCGCCACCGCGAAACCGACCTGGATCACCGACGTGAAAGAGGACACGGATTTTCCGCGCGCCGAAGCCGCTTCCGCCGCGGGTCTGGCCGGCGCCTTTGCCTTCCCGATCTCGGTCGGCGGCGACCTCACGGGAGTGATCGAGCTTTTCAGCCCACGAACGGTGCAGCCGGATGAGGATCTGCTCCTGCTCGTGGAGTCGTTAGGCACGCAGATCGGGCACTTCGTGCACCGGCGCCGGATTGAGGCCGAGCTGCAGCAGCAAAAGGAAGCGGCCGAGGCGGCGAACGCGGCCAAGGACAAGTTTCTCGCTGCGCTCAGTCACGAGCTGCGGACGCCGCTGACCCCCGTCTTGATGTGGGCCGGCGAGATGGTCAACGAGCCGTCGCTTTCCGCCGAGCTTCGGGAAGAGCTCCAAATGGTTGTGCGCAACATCGAACTCGAAGCGCGGCTCATCGATGACCTTCTCGACGTCACCCGGATCGCGCGCGGCCGGCTCCGGCTGCAACTGCAAAAGGCGGACGCGCATCAACTCCTGCGCCACGCGATCGAGATCGTGCGACGAAGCGACCAAGAGCGCGAAATTGAAGTTGCAGGCGAGCGACGCCTTCGTTCAGGTCGATCCCGCACGGATGCAGCAGGTCTTCTGGAATGTCCTGCGCAACGCCTGGAAATTTACCGGCCCGCACGGCCGGATCACGGTGCGCACGCAGAATCGTGCGCCGGGCACGGTCACTTTCGAGATCACCGACAACGGCGTCGGCATCGCGCCGGAGAACCTGGAAAAGATCTTCCACGCCTTTGAGCAAGTGGATGAACGTCGCGAAGGTTTGGGCCTCGGGCTCGCCATCAGCAAGGCAGTCGTCGATCTTCACCATGGCACGATCCACGTGGCAAGCGGCGGCCTGGGCCAAGGCACGACCTTCGTCATCGAACTGCCGACGACGTCGGCAATAGCCGCACCGCCCGCCGAAGCGCAGAAAAACCGGGATACATAAGGAAAGTAGGAAGGCAGGAAAGGAGAAGCCGGAAGCGACGGTCCATTCCTCTTTTGCAAGCCCCGCGGTCGATGACCTAAAGCGCGCCCTGCAGCAGGGTGTGGGACGCAACTTTTTCGTCGGCAGTGGGGTCGAGAAAGACAAGCCCACGTTTTCCCCGGGTTGTCGTCACCGGCGGAAATAAAAACGACCGCCGCCTCGTGCGCAGTCGTTACATAGGGGCTGGCCGTAACTCAAACGCGCCACGAAAACGAAATACTCTTATGTATCATCACATCAAAAAGCTCATGTTCACCGTGCAGGTGGGCGAATCGGACCCGCGCTTTGGCAATATGCTCCTCGAGCAGTTCGGCGGCGCGAATGGGGAGCTGGCGGCGGCCATGCAATATTCCGTGCAGGGAATTAACTGCGAGAACGTGGCCTGCAAGGACCTGCTCATGGATATCGGCACCGAGGAGCTGAGCCACCTCGAGATCATCGGCACGCTCGCGCGGATGCACTTGAAGCCGATGAAAAAGGACGCGGACGCAGCCGAGCACGATCCCCTGATCGCGATCGCGGGCGGCGGCGGCGTGGCGCTCTGCAACTCCGTGGGAACATCCTGGACCGCAGACTATCTCAAGGTTACCGGCGAACTGGATGTGGATTTGCGCAGTAACATCGCCGCGGAAGCGCGGGCCAAGATCGTCTACGAACGGCTGATCGATTTCTGCGACGACTCGGGGACGAAGCAGGCGCTGCAGTTTCTTATGACGCGCGAGATCACCCATCTGCGCGCGTTCACGCAGGCACTGGAGAGTTTGGGCAAGCCCCCTTTCTCCATCGGCAAGATTCCGCCGACGCCCGTGATCGTGGATCAGTATTACAACGACTCGACCGGGAAAGGCGACAACGGCGAAATCGACACCACCGGCCCGTGGAACGACAACGCCGAGATCACAGTGATCGAGGCGCCTGCGCTGGAAGAATTCCAGGTGTTGAAGGCGACGCCGAAATCGGGCAAGACCACTCAGGATCAAAAGGGCAGCTCGCGTAAGTCGGCAAGGTAAGCCGTGTCAGCCCGCCTGGGCCTTTAGGATTGGATAACCGCGAGCAGATACCTGCTCGCGGTTTCTATTTTCTTTGCCGTGCAGGCACGAAATGCTTCGTGCGCGACGCTCATCGGGGGGACTGAGAAGACCCGTCTTTTCAACCGACCAGACAACCTGGAAGAAACGAGCCTAACGAACGTACCAAACTGGACTTCCGGAAGCCGTCCCCAAATCGCATGTCTCCCCGTCACACGCGGGCGCTGAGAATAAAATCACCCTCCGCTTCGGGCGGTTCCCGAACGTCACCCAGCTCGAACCGGAAAGGGGTCGACGCCACCAAGGCGGTCGAGCGCCTCGCGCGGGTGGTGCGCGAGAGGCGAGACTACGATTGACGCAGCTGAAGGCGGGGGCGGATTGAAGGGAGCGCGGTCTTGGTAGGGCCCCCGCCGCCCCGGCCAACCGGGCGATACCCTTGACTCCGACCCGGCGCTTGGCCCATACCTCGCTGTTCCGATGCCAGCAGGTCTCTCGACTCCCGTTTACCTGCTTTCTCCCGATGAGGTGGCGCCGAATATCCCGACGGGCGCGGCTGGCTCCTACGAACGCTTGCGTGCGGGCTTTGCGCTTCAAGCCCACACAGCTCACGTCCTCGCGCCGGATCCGGAGTCGGCGGCGATCGTTCTCGCGCCGATCCGAATGGGCGGTTACGGGCCCTTTTTTGAAAAGCTCCGCCGCAGTCCCATCTACCGCCGGTATGCCGCGAAGCTGGTGGCCTACTCTCCGGAAGAGGGCCAGTTTCCCGCGCTCCGGGGCTTGTATCCCTCGGTGTCCCGGAAATGGGCTCTGCGCGGGTGGGCATTGCCCGCGCATTACATCTCGGCGCATATTCATCGGTTCGCGTTTCAGCGGGACGAAATCCTGGCCAAGGATCTTTTGTTCTCTTTCGTCGGCTCGTCGCGCACGCATCCGCTCCGGGAACGGATCGTGCAATGGCGGCACCCGTCTGCGGTGTTGATTGATGCCTCGGCCAGAAACGACGCGGCCTATTGGTGGGAAAAACCAAACAAAGACCAGTTGTTAGCTACCTATCGAGACGTGATGCGGCGTTCCCGCTTCGTCATCTGTCCGCGCGGCGTGAGCGCGTCGTCGATTCGGTTGTTTGAAGCAATGGAGGCGGGAGCGGTGCCGGTAATCGTCGCCGATGACCTGGAGCTGCCGCTGGGGCCGGAGTGGGAACGATGCTCGTTGCGCGTGCGCGAGGCGGAAATTGACGACGTGCCGCAATTGGTCGAGCGCTGCCAGGAGCATGCGACGGAGATGGGTCTGGCCGCGCGCTACGCCTGGGAGACTTATTTCTCGCCCGAAGCTACCGTGGGCTCGGTTGTGACCTGGGCGAATTTGCTGGTCGGGCGGGGCTGGCAGCGACCCGTGGGGATCCGCTGCGGCGAGCTCACCAGTCCGCGGTTACTCAAGGCGAAGCTGCGATATCTTTTCGGCCCGGGACGCTAGTGGAGCGAGCTTCGAAAAACAGCTAGCGCACCGGCCGCGCCACGAGGATGCCGCTGTCGGTGGAATACCGCGCCAGATATTTCGAGAGTTCGGAGTCGACCACGACCCGTCCGTAATTCCGCGGCGAGGAAGCGTGCATGAAATGGAGCACGCCGTCGGCCGTGCGGTAAGCGAGCCCGACGTGCGAGGTCGAATACATGCCCGGCCGATCCCGCGAGACGATGCCGATAATGTCGCCGTCTTTTAGTTTCGACTCGATCTGGGCGACGCGATTTTTCGGGATTTGATAGAGCGGCTGGCTGCTCACCTTGGCCTCCATCCGGCCGAGCGGCGCGAGGAGCGACGGGTTCGCTTTCAGATAGCGATAGTGACGCCACCCGAGCGTCATCTCGCGGGCGGCGTGATTCGCGCGGACGCCGCCGAGGTCCCGCGTGAGGTCGTTGACGAGGCCGCGCTGATCGTTATCGGCAAGCCAGTCTTCGAGGTAATGGAGCCGCGACAAATACTCGCCGGTGCAAACTCCGCCGCGGTAGCGATCGAGCTCGACGAAATGGAGCAACGTGGCTGGCGTCCATGCCACTTCCAACTCGTTCAGCATCCGCGCGAAGCCGAGCGAGAGCTCGAAGAAGGTCCAGCAATCGACGCCGATAAAATTCGCGGAAGCGGCCTCGATCCGGTCGTCGATTTCGAGCGTGAAAGATTTATAGCGGGTGCCGACGAGCGCCTTGCCCACGGCCGCGGTCCGTTCGCCGATGGGAAGTGCGCGCCAGTTGTGCGCTTTCGCTTCCGCGACGAGGCGATCGAAGGTGCTTTCGCCTTTGAATATGGTCTGATACGGCAGGTTTGCCGCGTTCGTTAGGCTCGCGCAGAGCAGTCCCGCGAGGAAAAAACTGCAGAGGATTTTTGCCGCGCGCATGCTACTTCGCCTCCCCCGGAGCGGCGGGCACGAGCAGGACCGGACGGCGCCCCGACTTGAGCACACCTTCGGTGACGCTGCCGACGAGCAAATTGTAAACCGCGCCGTGACCGTGCGAACCCATGATGATGAGGTTGGCGGCAAGGTCGTTCGCACTTTGCAGAATCTCTTCCACGACCGCGCCCTCAGCTTCATGCGCTGTCGTCACGATGCCCTCGCGGGAGAGCTGTTGCGCCAGCTGGTCGAGGCGGTTCGGCTGCTTTTCGTTAGGCACATCCTCCGTCTCGAAGGGCGGCGGGACGAGCGCGATGCCGCCGGTGAGACCCATCTCGGAAATGCCCATGCCGGGATAGCCGACCGTCGCCGCGGGAAAGACTGGCATGGCAACGTCCTCACGCACGTGCACGAGGTGCAGCTCGGCCGCGAAAGCGCGCGCCATCTGCCGCGCGAGCGCGAGTACCCCGTCCATCGCAGGTGAGAAGTCGACTGGGACGAGGATGCGTTTCATGACGCTGTCAAAATGCGGGCGCGCATCCGCGGGGTCAAGCGGTGCCCTGACAAACGCGGCGCTCAACCGTAGGTTTCCCGGTGCAGGACTTGTTTGGCGAAACCGAGAGCGCGACGAGCGCGCCTAACGACGCTGCTGCGCCGCTCGCGAGCCGGATGCGGCCGCGTTCGCTCGCGGAATTCGCCGGGCAGCAGCACATCCTCGCGCCCGGGAAATTACTCCGACGCGCAATCGAGGCGGACCGGTTGCCGTCGGTCATCCTCGCCGGCCCGCCGGGCACGGGAAAGACCACGCTCGCGCAAATCATCGCGGCGCTGACGGAGTCGAAATTTGAGAAGCTCAGCGGCGTCGAAAATAACGTCGCGGAGATGCGCAAAGTCATCGCCGGGGCGACCAATCGCCGGCGCACTTCCGGTCAACGGACGATTCTTTTTGTCGATGAGATCCATCACTTCAACAAAGCGCAGCAGGACATCCTCCTGCCCGACGTGGAGAGCGGAAATCTGCGGCTGATCGGCGCGACGACTTACAACCCATTCTTCTACGTGAACAGCGCGCTCGTCTCGCGCTCGCAGGTGTTCCAGCTCGAGTCGTTAGGCGTGGAAGCGCTCGAGGGGTTGATCGATCGCGCGCTCGCGGACAAGGAGCGCGGCCTCGGAAATTATCGCGTGAAAATGGATTCGGAAGCGAAGCGTCATCTCGCGAAGCTGAGCGATGGCGACGCTCGCAAGTGCCTCAACGCTCTCGAAATCGGCGTCCTCACGACGCCGCCAGTTGTAGCCGGGGGCGGTGAACCCGGCCGGAGTGGCAGGACGGTTTCCGCGGCCGTGGCTCCACGCTCCAAAAACACGGACGGGACAGCGCCCGTCCCTCCAGCGCCTAACGAGAAGGGCTTCGTCCATTTCACCCTCCAGGTCGCGGAGGAAAGCATTCAGGCGAAGGCGATCGTCTACGATCGCGCGGGCGATGCGCACTACGACACAATCAGCGCTTTCATCAAAAGCATGCGCGCTTCCGATGAGAAGAGCGCGATCTACTGGCTCGCGAAAATGCTCCACGCCGGCGAGGACTTTCGCTTCATCGCGCGGCGGATTGTCATCTTCGCGAGCGAAGATGTCGGCCTCGCGGATGCGCAGGCGTTGCCGCTCGCAATCGCGACGCAGCAGGCGGTGGAATTTGTCGGGATGCCGGAGGCGAAAATTCCGCTCGCGCATGCGGTCTGTTACATGTGCCGCGCTGCGAAAAGCCGTGAAGCTTACGACTCGTTAGGCGCCGCGGCCGACGAGGTGGAATCGGAAAGAACGCAACGCGTGCCGGAGAAATTGAAAAACAAACACTTTCCGGTAAACCCGGAGAACTGAGCAACGCCCGACCCCGGAGTGATCGGGTCGCGCACACGTTTCGTGTGCTGGTCGCGGTGTTTCACCGCGACGAACTTTTCGAACGACATCAGCGTCACGAGCAGTCAACCGGTCAGGAAAAGTTCGCGACGGTGGAACACCGTCGCCAGCCCACGGAACGTGGGCGCTACCCGGAGTGTTCGAAAGTTGCTTCTCACTTCGTTTCCCGTTAAGCCTGCCGTCTTGTTTTGAAGCTCTCGCACAAAGTCGCGAAAATTTTCCAACCGCTGACCTATCGGCGCTCGTGGCGTCGGATTCGACGGAAGCTGCACCCGATTCCCTTGCGGCCGCTGCTCGCCCGGGTCGATCAGGAGCGGCTGCGGAAGCTGAAAGCGGAACTCGGCCATCCGCCCGCCGACGCGCCGCCGAGTTGGCGGCATTACGCGAAGTATCTCGATCTCGAAAAGTATCTCGAGCTCAACATCCGCCGGGTGCAGGACCTCGACCTGCATCGGGCGGCGCCGAAGTCGATTCTCGATATCGGCTGCGGCGGCGGCTTTTTCCTTTACGTCGCGCAGGCGCAGGGGCATCGCGGCCTCGGCTTCGACACCGGCGGGATCCCGGTTTTTGATGAACTGGTCGACTTGTTAGGCGTAGAGCGCGCGATTTACCGGATCAAGGCATTTGAGCCGATGCCGGATTTCGGGCGGAAGTTCGATCTGATTACCGCGTATTCGACCGCGTTCCACGGCGGGAAAGACAACTCCTGGCGCTGGGGCGCGAAGGAATGGGATTTTCTCGTGAGCGACTTGGAGCGCCATCTCAATCCGGGCGGGCAGGTTTTCTTCGGGTTGAATCCAGCCTACGCGGGCGAGTATTACACGTCGGAAATTCTCGATGTTTTTCTGAAGCGCGGGGCTGCGGTAGAGCGCGAGAATGTGCTCTTCCCACCGAAACGCTAGACCAGACGTGACCGCGGGCAACCTCCCGCTGGCGACGCTTCCCGCTGTAGACGCTTCGCTCTGCGAAGCGCGGGGGTGTGACGACGGTTGTCCTATCGGACCGCCTCAACACACATGGCAGCCGCACACCCGCTTCGCCCAGAGGGCGGCGTCTACAAACTAAGCCGGCGCTCCGCTCAGGCCTCCGCCGAGCGGCGGCGCGACGTCGGGCGCGACCACGATCTGTTTCGGCGGCTTTTCCGGCGCCATTTTCTGCCCCGACTGCGGCGGCGGAGTCGGCGGCGGATTCATCATCCGGCCGTGCTCGATCACGTCGCGGATCTGCACGCCGTCGAGGGTTTCAAATTCGAGGAGCGCCTTCGCGATCACTTCGAGCTTGTCCCGATTCGCGGTCAGGATTTCGGTCGCGCGGCCGTAAGCGTCGTCGACCAGTTTGCGCACTTCGCGATCGATCTGCTCGGCCGTTGCTTCGCTGTAATCGCGGGCGCGGGAGATGTCGCGGCCGAGGAAGACATAATCCTCATGCTCGCCGTATTCGACCATGCCCATTTTATCGCTCATGCCCCACTCGCAAACCATCTTGCGGGCGAGTCGCGTCGCCATCTGAATGTCGCCGCGGGCGCCACTGGTAACGTCGCCGAAAACAATTTCCTCAGCCACGCGCCCGCCCATGCTGACGACGAGATCGTCGAGCAGCTCTTTACGGCGCTGGGTGTATTTGTCCTCGAGCGGGAGCCACATGGTCGAGCCTAACGACGGCCCGCGCGGGATGATGGTGACTTTGTGGAGGGGCTCGGTGAATTCGAGCATCTCCAGCAGGAGCGCGTGGCCGGCTTCGTGATAAGCGGTGTTGGTCTTTTCCTTTTCGCTCAAGGCGAGACTGCGGCGTTCCTTGCCCCAGCGCACTTTGTCGCGGGACTCTTCGAGCTCGGAAAGGGTGATGCCTTTGAGTCCGCGGCGGGCGGCGAGGAGGGCGGCCTCGTTAATGACGTTGGCCAGTTCCGCGCCGGAGTAACCGGGCGTGCCGCGCGCGACGACGCCGAGGTCGACGCCTTCGGCGAGTTTCACTTTCTTGGAATGGACGCGGAGGATTTCCTCGCGGCCTTTCACGTCCGGCAAATTAACCGTGATCTGGCGATCGAAACGGCCCGGGCGCAGGAGCGCGGGATCGAGCACATCGGGGCGGTTGGTGGCCGCGATGATGATGACGCCTTCCTGGGTATCGAAACCGTCCATCTCCACGAGAAGCGCGTTCAGGGTCTGCTCGCGTTCGTCGTGTCCGCCGCCGACGCCGTGTCCGCGATGGCGGCCGACCGCGTCGATTTCATCGATGAAAATGATGCAAGGCGCGGACTTCTTCCCCTGCTCGAACATGTCGCGCACGCGGCTGGCGCCGACGCCGACAAACATCTCGACGAAGTCCGAGCCGCTAATGGAAAAGAAGGGGACGTCCGCTTCGCCGGCGATGGCGCGGGCGATGAGCGTCTTGCCGGTGCCCGGAGGGCCGACGAGGAGCACGCCTTTGGGAATGCGGCCGCCGAGTTTCTGGAACTTCTTCGGGTCGCGCAGGAACTCGACCAGCTCCTGCACTTCGTCCTTCGCCTCCTCAACGCCGGCGACATCCTTGAAGGTAATTTTATTTTTATCCCGGGCGAGCATGCGCGCCTTCGATTTGCCGAAGTTGAGCGCGCCTTTGCCGGCCATGCGGATTTGCTGGCGGAAGAGGAAATAAAGAATCAGCAAAAAGAGCGCGATCGGCACAAAACCGATGACTGCCTGCGCGAGCACATTCGACTCGGTGCGAACGGCCGGCTCCATCCCCGCATCCGACAGCTTCTGCTGCAGATCGGTCATGTAGTTGAGATATATCGTGGTGTGAAACGGCACCTGCTCGGCGGCGGCGCTGCCCACTCCCGAGCGCGTGTAAGCGCCGCGAATCGTCTGGGTTAAACGCCCTTCCTCGACCACGAGGAGGAGCGGATATTTCGGATCGTTGACGATTTTCTTCGTGTCGAGCAGCTGGAGAAAACGCGGGTAAGGCACATTCTCTTCGGTGTTGTAACCGGTGCCGCTGCGGAACAAAATTGCGAGCCCAATGAGGGCGAACGCGATCGCAAATAGGATCACGCCGCGCCAGTTGAAATTCGGGTCGCCGCCGCGGGATTTATTGTCTTTTGGAGAGTTACGATCAGGCTGGGCCATAGAAGAAAGCGCGTCGATTTTGCGCGAATGAAATAACTATCATGAAGCGTCTGGCATTGCAAAAGAGCAGGAGCCGGGCCGAAACCTGCTTTCCCTGAGACAACGCAAGGGGCCGCGGGGTTCATTGCGCCGCGAGACGGACGCGGGTAATTTCGTCGTCGGAGGGCATGTCGGAACTTGTTTCATCGGTAGCAGATCGGATCGATCGCGCGGTCCAGCGCGTGACGCCGCTGGCGTATCGTCTTCGGAGACGGAGCCGGCGCTGGATGCGTCGGGCGATGCGGAAACCGCGGAGTGTGGCGGAAGGGCCGAATCTTCTGCCGCTGCTCATCCAGGTGCTCGCGAGTTTTTCGAAGGCCGACGGCGTGCTGCTCGAGGAGGAGATTGATTCGTCGTTAGGGTTTCTGCGTTACGACTATCCGGAGACGGTTTACTCGGAATTGCGGATGCTTTTCCGCCAGGCGCTTTACGAGCAGCAGGATCTCTCCGCGATGGCGCAAAAACTGGGCGCGTCGCTGAGCGCGGATCGCAAGATCATGCTCGGCGTCCAACTCTACGACCTGATCTCGCAGGCGGGGTTGAAGCAAGAACAGGTCGTCGCGTTCTACTCCTTCATGTCGCAGCTCGGAATGGCGGCGCAGGCGATCGATATTGTCTACCAACTGAACGCTTCGGAGGAATCCGACCCGGGCGTTTATCAGCGCGGGGCTTCACCGCTGGAGGCGATCTCGTTTGGGCCGAACGGCAATTCCGACGTCATCCTGAAGAATCTCACCGAGAGCGAGCGGCTCCTCGCGTTTCGTTATCACGATCTCATCCTGCTGAAGAATTATAGCGGCCAGCCGGTCTCGGTGCGCGGACGTCCGCTGGCGCGCGGCGGGTTTTGCCGCATCTACCCCGGACAGCGCATTTTGGTGGGCGATCAGGTGCTTTCGTTCCAGGAACTGGCGACCTATTTCAACGCGAAGAAGAACGTCTCGCTCCCGCAGATTTTTGTGAGCGTGAATCGCGATTCGGACGAGGTCGAGCTCGAGCGGTCGAAAACGCGCGACAGCTCGCTCGAGGTCACCTTCGGCCTAAAAGTGCAGGTGAAAGCACTCCGTGACGTCCGCGCGACCTTGAACGGCACGAAGCTGAAAGCGGGCACGAAAGTAGAAGCCGCGCTCGAGGACCGGATCGTTTTTCACAACGACACCGAGCTCGACCTCGTCGATCTCCGCCGCCGGGCGCGCGCGATGGGCGGCCGCTTCCAGCTCAAGGCCTCGAAGTCCGAATACCTCGTCTCGAATAACCCGAGCCTGCTCGAGGCCGACGACATTCTCCTCTCGCCCGGGACCGCGGGCGATGTGCTCCTGAAGATTCTTTGCGACTACGACAAGCGCATCGGCGTGCTCGAGGTGCTCGAATCCGATCGCCCGATCATGGTCGGCGACATCCCCGTCCGCACGACCGCGCCGCTCGCGGACGGCGACACCATTCGGATCGATGTTGGGCAATTTCTCCGCTGCGATTTCTCGGAGCGAATCATCGAGGAAGAGCGCAACATCATCCGGAGCCTGGAGGTCGTTGACGTTAATCACCGCTTCAGCAACACCGACGTCGGGCTTGAGGGGATCAGCTTCGCGATCAACCGTGGCGAACTCGTCTGCGTGATGGGCGCGAGCGGCTCGGGCAAGAGCACCCTCATGCGCGTGCTCGGCGGTCAGCTCCAGTCGAGCCGCGGCGAAGTCCTGCTCAACGGCCAGCCGCTTTACGAAAACCTCGACGCGCTCAAGCGCTACGTCAGCTACATCCCGCAGGAGGATGCCTTCGACGAACACCTCACGATCGGCGAGAACCTCCACTTCGCCGCGGCGATCCGTTCGCCGCATCTCTCGCGGCGCGATCGCAATCGCCGGCTCGACGCGAAGCTGATCGAGCTCGGCTTAAGCGAACGCCGCGACAGCATCGTCGGCTCGCCGATGAAGAAGACGCTCAGCGGCGGCGAGCGGAAACGGCTCAACATCGGCCTCGATATGATCGGCTCGGCCGATGTTTACCTCTTCGACGAGCCGACTTCCGGGCTCTCCTCGAAGGACTCCGAGCATGTCATCGAGATCGTGCGCGGGATGGCGCATAACAAAATAATCATTGTTACCATTCACCAGCCGAGCTCGAAAATTTTCCAGATGTTTCACAAGGCGATCCTGCTCGACAAAGGTGGGCGGCTCGTCTTTTTCGGCACGCCGACCGACATGCTGCGCTACTTCGCCGAGGCGGAACATCAGCATCAGTTCGGCGCCGATCTCGGCGCCTGCGCAGCCTGCGGCACCACCCGGCCGGAGTTCATTTTCGACGTCCTCGAGACGCCTCTCCGCGACCTCAGCGGCGACATCATTTACGAGGAAAATAACCGCGGCCAGCTCATGCCCGCGCGGCGGTATTCGCCGGAGTTCTGGCGTGATAAATATGAGGCCTTCCGCCTGATCCAGGACGTCAAGCAGGTGCCGCTGCGGCGCGATCCGGTCCTGCCCGCGCCGCCGCTGCCGACGCAGAAAGTGCGCGAACCGATTCGCTGGCACGATGAGTGGACGCAGTTGCGGACGCTCTTGCGCCGCGCCTTCCTGAGCAAGCTGCGCAACCGCGGGAACTTGGTGGTCACGATCGGTTTCGCGCCGCTCCTCGCGCTCTTCATCGGGCTCATCCTGCGCTACTCGGATAGCGGGCAATACGACTTCGCTTCCGCCTACCACATCCCGACGTTTTTGTTCCTCACGCTCATCGTCGCGATGTTCCTCGGTCTCACGAACAGCGCCGACGACATCATTCGCGACCGGCCGATTCTCCAGCGCGAGCGCAACCTCAACGTCCGCCTGAGCTATTACGTTTTCGCGAAGACGGTGTCGTTAGGCGTCTTCGCGCTCGTGCAATGCATTCTCTTCGTCCTCATCGGAAATTACATCCTCGCGATCCGCGGGATGTTCTGGCCCGACCTCGCGATTGTCTTCATGACCGCGATGAGCGGGGTGTCGTTAGGCTTGGTCGTCTCCGCGCTCGTTTCCGATCCGAAAACGGCGGCGAACGTCGTCCCCTTTGTCCTCATCCCACAGATCGTGATGGGCGGCGCGCTGATCAAATACCAGGACATGAATCGGAACCTCGATCTCGTGCATACCTTCGCGCGCTTCTTTCACGACAACCCCGACAGCGACGAGACGCGGAAGATGGATAGCCGCCTCCAGGTGCCGTTCATTTGCGAGTTTGTCGCCATGCGTTGGTCCTACGAAGAGCTCGTGGTTGCGCAGGCGAAGTTGAATCCCCTCACGAAAAGGCAGGATGCCGCGCAGGACCAGATCAACGCGATCGTCGCCCGGCACGAGAGCAATCCCGGCGACGGCAAACGCCTCGACGACCTGAAGGAAACGCTCGCCGTTCTCTCCGGTCTCGAGGGCAGCGATGTGGGCGAAGTGAATCGCTATCTCGGCCGGATCGATCGAATTCTGAGCGGCAAAGTTCCCTTCGACCGGGCGCAATTTAAGAACGCCAACGGCCCCGTCACCGCCGAGCAGCTTTACGTGAACCAGAAGGTTTCCGACCTGACCGCGAATGCCGAAATGGAGCAGAGCGATTACCGGCGCGGCGGAAAACCGAACGTCTTCTTCGGCGCGGAAAAACGCTACTTCGGCACGACAATTAACGTCTTCGTTTACAACACGCTCGTGCTCGTGCTTTCCAGTCTCGGCCTCCTCGCGCTGCTGCACTGGATCTTGCGGCGGCAGTTGGAAGTGCGAAGGAACAAGACGTGAAACCCAATTCCAAAACCCGCCTGATGGTCGCGGCGAGCGAGAGCGACGCGGATATGCTTTATGCGACGAAATTCTTTGCGCCGGACCCGTTTGTGTTTCTCGAGCGGGACGGGAAACGAACGCTACTCCTAAGCGATCTCGAGATCGATCGCGGCCGCGCCTCCGCGGAGGCGGACGAATTTTTGCCCTACAGCCGCTTTGAAAAAGAGGTGCAGGGCGGGAGCAGAAAAGCCCCTTCCTACGACGACGTCGTCGCGCATTTTCTGCGGCAGGAAAGGGTGAAATCGGTCTTCGTGCCGGCGAAATTTCCGCTCGGGCTCGCGCGAAAACTGGAGGCGAGCAAGATCCGCGTCGAAGCGGCGGGCGAACTCTATTGGCCGGAGCGGGAGACAAAAACCGACGCGGAGCTGCGACTCCTCCGCAAGGCGCTCGAGATCACCGAAGCCGGCATGTTGCGCGGCATCGAAGTCCTGAAAAAATCGAAGCCCGGTAAAGGCCAGAAGCTTGAGTGGAACGGCAGCGTCCTCACTTCTGAAATTCTCCGCGCGGAAATCGACTCGGCGGTATTGCGCGGGGGCGGACTACCGGCGAACACGATCGTCGCGGGCGGCAATCAGGCCTGCGATCCGCACGAACGCGGACATGGGCCGCTGAAGGCGAACAGCCTCATCATTCTCGATATCTTCCCGCGCTCGGCGACGAGCGGTTATTACGGAGACCTCACACGCACGGTCTTGCGCGGCCGGGCGAGCGATGCGCAGCGTAAACTTTGGGACACGGTGAATGCCGGCCAGGCGCTCGCGTTGAAGAAAATGAAACCGGGCGTCGACGGACTGAAACTGCACCAGGAGATCAAACAGTTCTTCACCGACGAAGGTTTCCCAACCGAAGTGCGCGACGGGCGGCAGACCGGTTTCTTCCACGGCACCGGCCACGGACTCGGGCTGGAGATTCACGAGTTTCCGCGGTTTCAGAAGACTGTCTTCAAAGCCGGGCAGGTGCTCACGGTCGAGCCCGGACTTTACTACCCCGGGCTCGGCGGGGTGCGGACGGAAGACGTCGTCGCCCTAACGAAAAGCGGGATTCGTATGCTCTCGCGCTGCGTGAACGTTCTCGAACTGTGACTGTAGACGCCTCCCTCTGGGAGGCGCGGGTGTGCGCGTGGTCTTCCGATCGGCGCTGTCCAACACGAGCCACGCGCGCACCCGCGCTTCGCAGAGCGAAGCGTCTACAACCGACGCGTCGCTCTTCGATCAACCCAGCACGCGTTGCAATCGGCGCGAGCGAATGAACGTTCTTCCCCTTCGGGCGTCTAAACCAAGGACTGATTTTTCACTAGCATGTATCATCCCTACGGTTATGGGGTCGGGTTGTTCTCGTCCCAATATCTCATCCTCATCGGCATCCCGCTCCTGGTCGGTCTCTGGGCGCAGTTCCGCGTGAAGAGCGCTTTCAAAAAATGGGGCGCCGTGCGCGCGAGCTCGAACATCACCGGCGCCGAAGCCGCCCGCGAGATCCTTGAAGCAGCTAATATTCGCGACGTCAACGTAGTCGAGATCAACGACTACCTCGGCGATCACTACGATCCCTCGAACAAAAAGCTCTGCCTCTCGAGCAACGTCTACAGCACGCCGTCGGTCGCCGCGCTCGGCATCGCTGCGCACGAAACTGGTCACGCTATTCAGCACGCGAAATCCTACACACCGCTCAAGTGGCGCATGGCGATCGTTCCAGTCACCTCGATCGCTTCGCGCATTCTGCCGTTTGCGATCATCGGCGGTCTCTTCTTTCGCATGACCGGGCTGATCACGCTCGGCATCTATTGCTATCTCGCGCTCCTCGTTTTTCAGCTCATCACCCTGCCGGTGGAGTTTGATGCTTCGCGCCGGGCGAAGATCATTCTCGGCCAGATGGGCATAATCCAGCCGGGCACCGAAGCCATCGGCGTCAATAAAACCCTCAACGCCGCAGCCTGGACTTATGTCGCCGCCTTTGTGGCTACGCTCGGGAACCTCCTTTGGCTCCTCTCCGTGCGCGATCGTCGTAACTA
This sequence comes from Chthoniobacterales bacterium, assembly GCA_038234295.1. Taxonomy (GTDB): domain Bacteria; phylum Verrucomicrobiota; class Verrucomicrobiia; order Chthoniobacterales; family UBA10450; genus Palsa-1392. Next base: position 12,331 of record JBBSUP010000034.1, on the reverse strand, counting down.
GCCGATGTCCGACGCTCTCGCGCTCCGCGCCCCTCGCAGTCTTTCCGATTTACTGTCGTCGCCTTCCCCGGCGCGTGCTAAACGTAGCCGCACGGCGATGGATCAACCGCGAACCGACGAAGACCAAGCCCTGGTCGCGCGTGCCCAGGCGGGCGAAGCCGCCGCGTTCGACGATCTCGTGGTGAAATATTCGCCGCGTCTCTACGGCCTCGTCTACAACATGACCTCGAACCACGAGGACACGAATGACATGCTCCAGGATGTCTTCGCGAAGGCATATCGCGCGATCAAAGGTTTCCGCGGTAAATCATCTTTCTACACTTGGATTCACACGATCGCCGTGAACATGACGCTGAACTTCCTGAAGAAGCGCGGACGGCGTTATCACCTCAGTCTCGACGACGTCGACGCGAGCGTGCAGAACGACAAGGAATTCATCGAGCTCACTTCCACGACGAGCCCGGTGCGCGAGGCCGATCTCGGCGAGCTTCAGGTTAGATTGAACGAGGCGATGATGAAGCTGTCTGAAGAACACAGAGCGGTCGTCACCATGTTTCACATTCAGGGGATGCCCCACGCTGAGATCAGTAAGATCCTCAGCGTCTCTGAAGGGACGGTGCGTTCGCGTTTGTTTTACGCGAACCGGCAACTGCAAAATTATCTGGACGAATTCCGCAAGAACCCCGTTGGTTAACGACTCACCGCTGCATGGACAATTTCGACGACAACGAACTCAGTAACGAAATCGGGCAACTGCTCCGCTTGAAGAAGTTCGAACAGCCGCCTCCCGGCTACTTCGAAGATTTCCTCCATGAGTTCCATCGCCGCCAGCGCGACGAACTGCTTCGTGAGCCGCTCTGGAGCGTCGTTTGGCAACGCCTCTCGGGTTCGTTCTTCCAGTTCAATCTTCCCTCGCTCACTTCTTATCCGGTAGCGGTCGCGGCGTTGCTCGTCTGTGCCGCCGTTGTTTCCTTCAAGGTCTCGCAGATGGGCCCGGAAGATGGCGGGAGCGCTCCGCAGTCGGTCGCGATGATCCCGTCCGTGCCGGTCGATCAATTCACTTTGAATTCGCCGGTGACGCTGGCGACACGCAACCTCGGGGCGGATTTCTCCCGGCAGATTGATGAAAGCGCCTCCACTCACCGCGCGCAGACGCCCCCGCGTTATGTGCTCGACCGGCTGCCCGTGAGTTATGAGCCGTCTTTCAATTTTTAGCCGCCGCGCTTGCGTCGTTTTCGGCGCCGCGCTTCTCAACCTAACGACGGCAGCGCTCCTCCACGCGCAGGACGACACCGCCGGCGCGATCAGTCGCGAAGTCAAAGCGCTCTTCGAGCGTTGCGGTAAAGCGGTAGTGAAAATTCACGCGGTCGATGCCCACAGCGAGCTTTCCGGGACCGGCTTTTTCATCGACCCGACGGGCACGATTTACACTTCCTATTCCGTCGGCGGCGATGCGGATAATTTCACCGTCCAGTTCGAAGGGAGAAAATATCACGCTACGCAGTTGATGGCCGACGTCCGCAGCGGCATCGCGCTCCTCAAGGTCGATGCTTCGACGCCGTTTTTGCCGATCGGAAAATCCGCGGGCCTCGGCCTGGCCACGCCGGTGGTTGCGATCGGTTATCCGCTCGATCTCCCGCAATCGCCGAGCTTCGGCATGATCGCGGGCTTCGATCGCAAGTATCTCGGCCGCTATTTTTCTACCACGCACCTGCGCGTCAACCTGCCCACGCAGCGCGGCGAAGCTGGCGCGCCGCTCCTCAATTTCAAAGGCGAAGTCGTCGGTATTCTCATCAGCAGCGTCGATAGCGGTTCCGCCTGTTACGCGCTTCCGATCGACGCCGCGGAAAAAATCCGACGCGATTACGTGCGCTTCGGCGATGCACGCCACGGCTGGATCGGCATCGATGTGCAGATTGCAGATACAACGGTGGAAGGTTCCAGCGCGCGAATGACGCAGATTCGGAAGGGGACTCCGGCGGCCGGCTCGGGTCTCGAGACCGGCGACATTCTTCTTCAGGTGGGTAGCGTCCCCGTGCATCAACCGGAAGACGTAATCGACGCCTCGTTTTTCATCAGCGCCGGCGACGCCGTGCCGATTACGGTCATGCGCGATGACAAGAAGCTGACCTTCACGGTGCAAGCCGGCTCGAGCACACTGGAAGGGATGGCGCTGGCCCCGGCGGATCGATCCGCTATGCCGCTGCGCCTCGACTCCGCGGTCGGCCAGACGCCTTAACGCCAGCCTGCGCCGGGCGCTGTTGTAGACGTTTCGCTCTGCGAAACGCGGGTATCGGCAGTTTTACGCGCCAACTCTTCGCGCCACGCTCGGCCCGCGTTTCGCAGAGCGAAAACGTCTACAGCAACGAGCGAAAGTCTTCTTCTCCGATGATCTGAACCCCGAGCGTCTGCGCCTTCTCGAGTTTGCTCCCCGCCTCCCCGCCGGCGAGCAGATAACTCGTTTTCTTGCTCACGCTGCCAGCCACTTTCCCGCCGCGTTGCCGGATCAACTCGGCAAGTTCCTCCCGCGGCTGGCTCAGCGTCCCGGTGATCACCCAGGTCGTTCCCTTGATCTTGGAATTAGCCGCACCCTCCGGTTTCGGCTCGCTCGTGAAACGCAATCCCGCCGCGCGCAACTGCTCCAGCATCTCGCGGTTGCCCGGTTCCCGAAAAAACTGCGCGATGCTCGTGCCGACAACTTCGCCGACATCGTGGATTCGCTGGAGCTCGTCCGCCGACGCGGCCATGAGCTCATCGAGATTCGCAAAATGATCAGCGAGAGCACGCGCCGCGCTCACGCCGACGTGTTGAATACCGACGCCGAAAAGCAGGCGCCAGAGCGGCTGCTCTTTGCTCTGCGCGATCGCGGCGAGCAGGTTGGTGACGCTCTTCTCGCCCATCCGTTCGAGCTCGTTCAATTGCGCGTTCGTGAGGCGGTAGATGTCGCTGACGCCGTGGACCAGTTCGCGCTCCACCAGTTGCTCGACCATCGCCTCCCCCAACCCCTCGATGTCCATCGCCCCGCGCGCCGCGAAGTGCTCGATCCGCCGTTTTAACTGCGCGGGACACTGCGCGTTCACGCAACGCACCGCGACCTGGCCTTCCTCTTTCACAACCTTGCTCCCGCAAACCGGACAGCGCGCCGGCATCTTGAATATCTTCTCGGAACCAGCGCGCAGATCGGTCCGCACACCGACAACCGCGGGGATGACTTCGCCTGCCTTCTCGACCACCACGGTGTCGCCGATGCGGATGTCTTTGCGCGCGATTTCGTCTTCGTTATGCAAGGTCGCGCGGGCGACGGTGCTGCCGCTCACGAACACTGACTCGAGCGCGGCGACGGGCGTGAGCGTGCCGGTGCGCCCGACTTGGATAAGGATGTCGAGCAATTTGGTTTCGACCCGTTCAGCTTCGTATTTAAAAGCCATCGCCCAACGCGGGGACTTCGCAGTCATGCCTAACGACGCCCGCTGCGCGAAGGAATCGACCTTCACGACCGCGCCGTCAGTCTGATAGGGGAAGTCGTGCCGGACTTTATCGAGCTTGTGGATGCGCGTGAGAATCTCCTCGAGCGACCCGGCTTCCCACCAGGTCTCGCTGCACGGCAGACCCAGTTTGCGCAGGAACGGGAAGAGCGCGGAATGATGCGTGAGCTCCACGCCGTCGAGCGCGCCGGTGCCATAAAAGATCACGCCGAGCGGGCGCGCCGCGGTGATCGCGGGGTCGAGCTGCTTGAGCGACCCGGCCGCAGAGTTCCGCGGATTGGCGAAAACGGGAAGCCCGGCTTCGCTTCGTTCCGCGTTCAGTTTCGCGAAGCCCTCCTTAGTCATGAAAACCTCGCCACGCACCTCGAGCAATTTCGGAGCGGCACCTTTTAGTTGCGCCGGGATGGAGCGGATCGTGCGGATGTTTTGCGTCACGTCCTCTCCAGTGGTGCCGTCGCCGCGGGTCGCGGCGTATTGCAGGCGGCCCTTTTCGTAGAGAAGGGAAATGGCCACGCCGTCGACTTTCGGCTCGACCACGAAGCTCACCTTCTCGTTAGGCAAGAGCTTCTCGATGCGCCGGTAAAAAGCGCCCACGTCTTCTTCCGAGTAGGTGTTATCGAGGCTGAGCATCGGCACCCGATGCGTGACCGCGCTGAAGGCCCGGGCCGCGGCGCCGCCGACGCGTTGCGTTGGAGAACCGGCGGTCGCGAGCTCCGGAAAACGCGCTTCGAGATCGACCAGCTCGCGATACAGCCGATCGTAATCCCGGTCGCTGATGACCGGCGCGTCTTTCTCGTAATAGCGGCGATTATGTTCGCCGATTTCCGCGCGTAATTCCGCCGCGCGCTCGACCGCTGAGGATTCCGTCTCCGCCATGGGCCACCATACAAATGGCCCGGCCTAACGACAAATTCCGTGCGCCTTGTGCGCTAAAACGCTTCGGTTTCCGCAAGCATTTCCGGCCGCAGGGTAATGTGCGCGACGGTTTCGCTCAGCATCTGCCGGCTCCCTGGCGCGAGCGTTCCTGGCTCTGTTGGACCAGGAGCGCGGCGGCCTTCTGTTCGCGTTTCGTGAGATTCCGCCGAGACATGGCCGCGAGAGAAACGCTCGCGTCGAAGTCATCGCCAACTTGGTAGGCAGCAAAGAGGGCGCGCGAGACCAGCTGGCTGTGCACCACTTTGTCCGGACCGCGGAGATCGATCCGATAAAATCCTTCCGCCGCACCGCTCGAAGCGGGGGAGGGCTTGTAAGTTTTGTTCACGACCACGCCGTGAACGGCGCAACCGCTGCAAAAAACGCTGAGCGCGAGGATGAGCAAACGTGGGAGACGCATCCCGAATCCAGATGCAAGTTTCAGGCCTCGCGCGCGGTAAATTCACTTCCTCAGAAAAACTTCGGCGCGCTTCCGCGAATCTTTTTTTAGGGAAAACAAGCGCAACAGCGCGACGCAACACGAAGCACAAGAAACCTAAACCGGAGGACTGTTATATGTTGTGGACAATATTCGTTATTCTATTGGTGCTGTGGCTTCTCGGTGCGTTCATCGTGCCGTTTGGTGGCAGCTTGATTCATATCCTGCTCGTCATCGCCGTCATCGTCTTGGTCGTGAATCTCGTTTCCGGCCGGCGCGGCGTTTAGTCGAGCGATGAAAGCTGGAAGCACCCTCGCTCTTGTCCTGATCGTGGTCGGCGTCATCGTGCTGGCCTACGGCGGTTACACCAGCTTCACGACGAAAGAAAACGTCGCGAAAATCGGCCCGGTGGAAATCAACAAGCACGAGGACCATCCCGTGCCGATCGGACCGATCGTGGGCGGGCTCTGCATTATTGGCGGGATTATCGTCTTCGTCACCAGCAGCAAGCGAGCCTGACCGGCTCGGATGTAGCCTAACGAGCGGGGAAAGCCGCGCTCGTTAGGCCGCCCGGCGGCAGCCGGCTAAATGTGAATGGCGTGGCCAAAAGCCTGGCCCGTCGCTTCGTGGACCGCCTCGCTCAGCGTCGGGTGCGCGTGGATCGTCGCCTCAATCTCTTCGTGCGTCGCTTCAAGCGTGATCGCGAGGCCAAGTTCGGCGATCATCTCGGTCGCTTCGGGACCGATGATATGCGCGCCCAGAATTTCTCCGTGCGGCTCGCCGATGATCAGTTTGACGAAGCCTTCGGTCTCCCCGATCGCCCGGGCCTTGCCGCTCGCGCTGAAGGGGAACTTCCCGATTTTGAACTTGCGCCCGGCTTCTTTCGCCGCGCGCTCGGTCAGGCCGACACTCGCGACCTGCGGGTGGCAGTAGGTGCAGCCCGGAAAGGTGCGGACTTTGCGCGGTTCGATTTGGCCGAACATCCCTTCGACGGCTTGGATCGCTTCCCAGCTCGCGACGTGCGCGAGCCAAGGCGGCCCGATGATGTCGCCGGCGGCGTAGACCTTCGCGAGGCTCGTTTCGTAGCGGTCGTTCGTTCCGATGTAGCCGCGGTCGGTTAATTTCGGTTGGAGTTTTCCGCCCGGCAAAAGAGGCTGCACCCCAATGGCCACGAGGCAGATCTCGGCCTCAATCGTTTCCGTGGTTTTTCCCTCGACCGTGATCGCGACGCCGTTTTTCGTGACCGCCATCTTCGTAGTTTTAGTGCTCGTAAGCACGTTGATGCCCTGCTTCTTGAGGGATTTTTCGAGCGTCTGCGAGACCTCTGTGTCTTCGACCGGCAAGACGTTAGGCAACATCTCGAGCAGCGTCACCTTCGTGCCGAAAGCATTGTAGAAATAGGCGAACTCCACCCCAATCGCGCCCGCGCCGATGATGACCATGCTCTTCGGCTGCGGCTCGAGAATCATCGCTTCACGGCTGTCGATCACCTTCTTGCCGTCGAAGGGAAAACCCGGGAGCGGCCGCGAGACCACGCCGGTCGCAATCAGGATCTGCGCGGCCTGGTGCGTTTCCGTTTTCCCGTCCGCCAGCTGCACGACAACTTCCCCGGCCTGCTCCAGCGAAGCTTCGCCGCGGATGTAATCGACCTTGTTTTTCTTGAAGAGAAACTCGATTCCGCCGGCGTTTTTATCCGAGACCTCGCGCGAGCGTTTGATCACCTTGCTCCAATCGTAGGAGAGGCCTTCGACCTTGAAGCCGAAATCGGCCGCGCGGTGTTTCATCAGGTGATAAAGCTCGGCGTTGCGGAGGAGCGACTTCGTCGGGATGCAGCCCCAGTTCAGGCAGGTGCCGCCGGCGCGTTCCTTCTCCACACACGCGACGCGCTTCCCGAGTTGCGCGGCGCGAATCGCGCCGACATACCCGGCGGGGCCGCCGCCGATGACAATCAGATCGTATTTCATTCCACCCAAATTTACCGAGTCGTGAGGCGGTGGCGAATCAAGAGGGGAATGGACAGGATCAACTGGATGGTTCTCGCAGCCGTTTCCGTCAGCGAAGGTGACGGCTTTCCTCAGCCGTATGTCGCGAGGAACAATGCCATGGAACGCGGCCGACCGACTATTTCAAGCCGGTCGCGAAGACCGTCTGGAAATGCGGCGTCTCCTTTTCGCGCGAGACGACGGTGACTTCGATATCGTGGAACGCGGCCGCTTCGAGCCATTGGTGGAGCTGCACTTCGCTGAAGCCGAGCCAGTGATCCGCGTAAAGCTCTCGCGCTTTCTCGAAGCGATGGCTGAGCAGATCGAGCACCACGACGCGCCCGCCTTTCTTGAGCATCCGGTGCGCAGCCGCGAGCGCGCGCTCGGGATGGATCGCGTGGTGTAGCGCCTGGCTGAAGATCGCCAAGTCGACGCTGCTCTTCTCGATAGGCGGTTCTTCGATGTCGCCGAGCCGGAACTCGAGGTTCTTGAAGCCGTGCTTCTTCGCCAGCTGCGCGCCGAACTCCACCATCTTCGGAGCGTTATCGACCGCGATCACTTTGTGCGCGGTCTTGGCGAGCAGTTGCGAGAGCGTCCCCTCACCCGCGCCGAGATCGGCCACAGTGAGCGGCGGAAGCAGCGCGATCATGGTGTGCGCCAGCGCCTGCCAGGAACGGCCGGGCACATAACTGCGCCCGAAGCGCCCCGCGAGCTGGTCGAAATATTCGCGCGTGGTGTCCTGGCGCTTACGCAGCGCTACCTTCAGCGCGGTTCGGTCGCTCTGCGTTTCCGGCATCTCACGGGCCAGCGTGCGGGTGAGTTCCGCCACTTTCGCCTGCTGCGGATTTTCGCCGCCCTCGGTCGTGAGGCCGTAATAAACATTCTTCCCGGCGCGCCGATCCGCGACCACGCCCGCGCGCTTGAGCTGCGCGAGGTGACTCGAAATCCGCGACTGCCCCATCCCCAGAATGTCCTGCAATTCCGCGACCGAGAGCTCTTCCTGCTCGAGCAGCAGGAGCAAACGCAGCCGCGTCGGGTCGGCGAGAAGGCGGAGGAAATTTAAAGTTGACGCCATGGAATGGAAATACGATATATCGACGCATCATGATTGGTCAATATGATCAATCAGAACACGCGCCTCTCCCGGCGCTCGACTTCTAACCTTTAGCTCCACTTTTTCTCATGCTTCGTCGTTTCATTTTTGCCTCCGAATCCGTCGGTGAAGGTCACCCGGATAAAGTTTGCGATACCATTTCCGACGCCATCCTCGACGCCTGCATCCGGCAGGATAAAACGAGCCGCGTCGCCTGCGAGACCTACGCCAAGAGCAACGTTGTCATCGTCGGCGGCGAAATCACGATCCCGAACCTGAAGAAGGGACAGCAGCTCGAGGACGTTATTCCGATTAACAAAATCGTCCGCGATACCGTGCGCGAGATCGGTTACGTGCATGACGACGATGTCTTCCACGCGCGGAAGATTTTCGTGAATACCGTCATCACCGACCAGTCCGACGATATCTCGCAGGGCGTGGACGCGAAGAAAGCGAAAGGGAAAAAATCCTCCGAGCAAGGCGCGGGCGACCAGGGTCTGATGTTCGGCTTTGCCTGCGACGACACCGAGGAATTGATGCCCGCGCCGATCATGTTCGCGCATCGTCTCGGCCGCGAGCTCACTCGCATTCGGAAGAGCGGAAAAGCCGACTGGCTCCGGCCCGACGCGAAGTCGCAGGTCTCGGTGATTTACGAGGGCGGCAAGCCGGTCGGGATCTCGAACGTCGTTATTTCAACTCAGCACACCGAAGAGAAGGAACACGCGGAGATCGAGAAGTTCTGCATCGAGAAAATCATCAAAAAAGTGCTGCCGAAATCGATGCTCAACGGCGTCACCCAATATCTCATTAACCCGACCGGGCGTTTCGTGATCGGCGGGCCGCAGGGTGATACCGGCCTCACCGGCCGCAAGATTATCGTCGATAGCTACGGCGGCTGGGGCCGTCACGGTGGCGGCGCTTTCTCGGGCAAGGATCCGAGCAAAGTCGACCGTAGCGCCGCCTACATGGGCCGCTGGGTCGCGAAGAATGTCGTCGCCTCGGGGCTCGCGAAACGTTGCGAAATCCAGTTTGCCTACGCCATCGGTTATCCCGATCCGGTGAGCATGAATATCAACACGTTCGGAACTAACACTGTTCCCGAAGAGCAGATCGAACGCGCGGTAAACCGTGTCTTTTCCTTTAAGCCGGCCGACATCGTGAAGCAGCTTGATTTGCTTCGTCCGATTTACCTGAAGACAACCAACTACGGCCACTTCGGCAAAGACGATCCCGATATCACCTGGGAAAAAACCGACAAAGCCGCCGCGCTCAAGAAAGCCGCGAAGTAACTCTACCTAACCAACCTATGACTACTAAAACTGCCAGCACGACCAAAGAAAACGACTACAAAGTCGCCGACATCAGCCTCGCTGATTGGGGCCGCAAAGAGATCACCATCGCCGAGAAGGAAATGCCCGGCCTGATGTCGATCCGCGAGCAATACGCGACCGGCAAACCGCTCCAGGACGTTCGCATCACCGGCTCGCTCCACATGACGATCCAGACCGCGGTCTTGATTGAAACGCTCGTCGATCTCGGCGCCGATGTTCGCTGGGCGAGCTGCAATATCTTCTCGACTCAGGATCACGCCGCAGCCGCGATCGCGCAGGTGGGTGTGCCGGTCTTCGCGTGGAAGGGTGAAAGCCTCGAGGAATACTGGTGGTGCACCAACCAGGCGATCTCGTTCCCGGACGGCAAAGGTCCGCAGCTCGTGGTCGATGACGGCGGCGATGTGACTCTCTTCATTCACAAGGGCTACCAGCTCGAAGAAGGCAGTGACTGGGTGAAGTCACCGGGCGAGACCAAGGAAGAGCAAGTCATCAAGGACTTGCTCCAGGAAGTGAACCGCGAGAACCCTTTCCGCTGGCATGAGATGGTGAAGGAATGGCGTGGCGTCTCGGAAGAGACCACCACCGGCGTGCATCGTCTCTACAAGATGTTCCAGCAGAATCAGCTCCTGATTCCGGCGATCAACGTGAATGACTCGGTCACTAAGTCTAAGTTCGATAACTTATACGGTTGCCGTCACTCGCTCGTCGACGGCTTGAACCGTGCGCTCGATGTCATGATCGCGGGCAAAGTCGCGGTCGTTTGCGGCTACGGCGATGTCGGCAAAGGCTGCGCGCAGTCACTTCGCGGCCAAGGCGCGCGTGTCGTTATTACCGAGATCGATCCAATCAATGCCTTGCAGGCGGCGATGGAAGGTTATCAAGTCACGACGATCGAGGACACGCTCGGCTGGGGCGATATTTACGTCACCACCACCGGCAACGTCGACATCATCACCCTCGCGCACATGGCGAAGATGAAAGACCAGGCCGTGGTGTGTAACATCGGTCACTTCGACAACGAAATTCAGGTCGATCCGCTGAACGACGCGAAAGACGTCGAGCGCCTCAACATCAAGGCCGGCGTCGATAAGTATACCTTCAAGGATGGCCACGCGATCTTCATGCTCGCAGAAGGTCGCCTCGTGAATCTCGGTTGCGCCACGGGCCACCCGAGCTTCGTGATGTCTAACTCCTTCTCGAACCAAGTGCTCGCGCAGCTCGATCTCTGGAAGAACAAGGACACTTACAAGGTTGGCGTCTACGTCCTGAGCAAGAAGCTCGACGAAGAAGTGGCTCGTCTCCATCTCGAGAAGATCGGCGCGAAGCTGACCGTTCTCTCCGAGAAACAGGCTGAGTATCTCGGCGTGCCGGTCGAGGGGCCGTATAAATCCGAGCATTACCGCTACTAGGTTCCGACTGTAGACGTTTCGCTCTGCGAAACGCGGTATCGATGCCGTTGCTCTTGGCTGCGGCCGTGGCCGATACCACGCCTTCCAGAGGGAGGCGTCTACAAGGGATCTGCGAGTCCGCGGAACTTTAGCGCTCCTCGGTGCCCTTGGGCGGCGCCTCCTGCGCGACTTCGCTTTCGTCCTCGGACGGCCGCGCTTTTTGTTCGATGAATTCTTCCTGCGGCTTGCTCGTGGTCGCCGCGGTCGGGTGATTTTCTTCTTTCGGTTTGGACTCGTTCATCATCTCTTATTACGTCCCGCGCGACCCGCGCGGTTGCCGATGTAAACTTCTGCCGTGAGCGCACTCCTCATCTTTTCCATCGTTCTTTTGCTCGCGCTCCTCGTCTCGGACTTCGCGGATCGCAGCGTCCTCTCGACTGCGGTGCTCTTTCTCGTGGCTGGATTTCTGGTCGGTCCCGGGATGCTGAACTTCCTGCCGCTCACGCATGAATCCCCCATCGTGCGGCACCTCGCCGAACTCGCGCTTTTCAGTGTGCTCTTCACCGACGGGATGCGCGCGGCGATTGGCGATCTCGTGCGCGCCTGGCAACTCCCGGGCCGCGCACTCCTCCTGGGGATGCCGCTGACGCTGCTCGCGACCGCACTGCTCGCCTATCACTTCGCGGCCGTAACCTGGATCGAGGCGCTGCTTCTCGGCGCGATTCTTTGCCCGACCGATCCGGTTTTTGCGGCGGCGATTGTAGGAAAAAAAGAAATCCCCGGGCGCTTGAAACACCTGCTGAATATCGAGAGCGGCGTGAACGACGGGCTCGCCCTCCCGCTGGTCCTCATCTGCCTGAGCGTGATCGGCGATTACAAAGCGGGCTATACCGGTCTCGCCCTTGAATTACTCATCGGGATCGCGATCGGGATCGCCGTTCCCTGGTTAGCCTGTTGGATTCGGCGCGCTTATTTCGTCGGGGTGTCGAAATCCTATGAGCCGCTTTTCGCGGTGGCGATCGGTCTGCTCGTGCTCGCGCTGGCTTCGATCTTGCACGGGAACATTTACCTCGCGGCCTTCGCCGGGGGCGTGACCGTGGCGAGCATGCGGCCGGCTTTGCGCGATGAGTTTCACCAGTTTGGTGAGTTGATCACCGAACTGCTGAAGCTCGCGACGCTGCTGGTTTTTGGAGCACTTATTTCCCCACAGTTCTTTCGCGATCTGCACGCGCTCGACTTTGTTTTTGCGGCGTTCGCGCTCGTGCTCGCCCGCCCCGCGGCCATGCTCATTTCACTCTGGCGGAGTGAGCTGGATTGGCGCGAACGCCTGACGGCGAGTTGGTTCGGCCCGAAAGGCTTTGCCTCGGTCGTTTACGGTTTACTCCTCTTCGAGCGGCACGTCCCGCACGCGGAGCGGCTCTTTCGCCTGATCGCGCTCGTGATTGTGGGATCCATCGTGGCGCATTCCTCCACCGACACACTGCTGGCGCGCTGGTTTGTGAAGGACAATCCGGAGCCGGAAGGTGAAGCGCAAGAGTTGACCTAACGAATCAGCCGATCGTTAACGGCGACGTTGAAACAAGTCATCCCGAGCGGAGCGCAGCGGAGTCGAGGGATCCCGTGGGGCTGATTGTATGAGTTTGCGCTAACGCTTTAGGGAGAATCATCGGGATTCCTGGACTCCGCGGCGCTCCGCTCGGG
>JBBSUP010000033.1:0-29626 GCA_038234295.1 Chthoniobacterales bacterium | reverse complement strand
GGTGACCCCGGCAGGCGTCGGTAAATTCCGTCTTAAGCGGCCGGGGTCACCGCCCCCGGCTACAGTGAAATTGTCTTTATGCCTGTCGTAGAGCCAATGCCGGGAAACCTGCCGGAGACGAGGCGTGTCGACATCATGCCGCCGCCTTCGCGCTGGGCCGATAAACTCTTCGAGTGGCTCACCCTTGGGATGGCGCTGGCGGTGGTCGCGCTGGTCATCCTCGTCGGCTGGCAACTGGCGAGCGGCTCTCAGCTCGCGATCCAGAAATTCGGTTTTCACTTCCTCGCAACCTCCACTTGGGATCCGGTCGCGGAGCAATTCGGCGCCCTCCCTTTCATCTACGGCACGGTCGTCTCTTCGCTCATCGCGCTCATCCTCGCGGTCCCGCTGAGCATCGCCACGGCGGTTTATCTGACCGAGCTGGCGCCACTCTGGATTCGCCAGCCGCTCACCTCGCTCATCGAGATGCTCGCCGCGATCCCGAGCGTCATCCTCGGGCTTTGGGGCATCTTCGTGATGATTCCGTTTCTGCGCGATTATCCGTTTCCGTTTCTAAAAAAATACTTCGCCTGGACCGGACTTTTTACCGGACCGATCTACGGCGTCTGCATGCTCGCGGGCGGGATCATCATCGCGATTATGATCCTGCCGATTATCACTTCGGTTTCGCGCGAAATCCTGCGGAGCGTCCCGGATTTACAGCGCGAAGCCGCCTACGCGCTCGGTGCGACGCGCTGGGAAGTGACCCGGATCGCTGTCCTCAGCTATGCCCGGCGCGGGCTTTTTGGGGCAGTTATTCTCGGCCTGGGCCGCGCCCTCGGCGAGACCATGGCGGTGACGATGGTGATCGGAAATACGCCGCAAATCGCGGCCTCGCTGCTCAAGCCCGGCTACACTCTCGCGAGCGTGATCGCGAACGAGTTCACCGAGGCAACGAGCGACCTTTATTTGCAGTCGCTTTTTGAGATCGGGCTCGTCCTTTTTGGAATCACGATCCTGGCGAATCTCCTCGGTCAGCTCTTCCTCCGTACCTTGAAAACCTCCCACGCCGGCCGCGGCGCCTGACCGATGCAGACGATCCGGAGCGACTTTCATTCCTGGCGCAAGTTCAAGAGCGGCCTCGCCTCCGGCCTCTCCCTGTTTGCCGCCGTTCTTGTGATCGCGCCGCTCGGGCTCGTCTTTTTTTACCTCCTCCAGAAAGGGGCGGGCTCGCTCAACCTCGCCTTCTTTACTCACATCCCGAAGCCGCCCGGCGAGCTTGGCGGCGGCATGGCCAACGCCATCGCCGGCACCGGTGAGCTTCTCCTGCTCGCCTCGATTATCGGCATCCCGATCGGCGTGCTCGGTGGGGTTTACCTCGCGGAATACGGGACCGCGCGGAGCAACTGGTGGTTGCGCTTCGTCGCGGATATCTTGAACGGCGTGCCCTCGATCACCTGGGGCGTCGTGGTTTATGCGCTCATCGTTTTACGCTTCAAAAGCTTCTCCGCCTACGCCGGCGGCGCCGCCCTTGGATTTATGATGATTCCCCTGATCATGCGCACGACCGAGGAGGTGCTCCTCCTCGTCCCGAACGGCTATCGCGAAGCTTCGCTCGCGCTTGGGATCAGCCGTTGGCGCACAATCGTCCACATCGTCATGAAGACGGCGTCGAAGGGCATCATCACCGGCATTCTCCTCGCCCTCGCGCGCATTGCCGGCGAGACCGCGCCGCTGCTTTTTACTGCCTTCGGAAACGCCTTCTGGAATCGCAATCTCTCCGAGCCGATCGCCGCGCTTCCGCTGCAAATTTTCGCCTACGCGATTTCGCCGTATGAAGATTGGCACCGCCAGGCCTGGGCCGGGGCGCTCGTCCTCGTCACCGGGATTTTCTGCATCAACGTTTTCGTCCGCTACTTCACCCGCGACCGGGCCGCCCGCGTCACCTAACGAAATGTCCACCCTCACGATGCCCTCTCCGACGCCACCTACACCCAGCCGCGCGACCACCTCCGCGCCCGCCACGCCACCGGCGGCGGCCGAGAGCACACCGGCATTCGACGTTAAAAACCTCTCCATCTGGTACGGCGAGAAGCAGGCGATCAACAACATCACCATCCAGATCCCGGGAAAAACCGTCACCGCCATCATCGGCCCGAGCGGTTGCGGTAAATCGACTTTCCTGCGTTGCCTCAACCGCATGCACGAGCTCGTGCCGCGCACCCGGGTCGAGGGCGAGATTCTTTTCCATGGCGAAAATCTCTACCGGCCCGACGCCGACCCGGCGATGGCCCGGCGCCGCATCGGCATGGTTTTCCAGAAATCGAATCCGTTTCCGACCATGTCGATCGAGGAAAACGTCCTCGTCGGCTTGCGCCTGAACGGCGTGCGCGATCGCCACATTCTCAACGAACGCCTCGAGCGTTCGCTCCGCATGGCCGCCCTCTGGGACGAAGTAAAAGACGACCTCAAGAAACCGGGCATGAGCATCTCCGGCGGCCAGCAGCAACGACTCTGCATCGCGCGTGCGATCGCGGTCGAGCCTGAGGTTTTGCTCATGGACGAGCCCTGCTCCGCGCTCGATCCGATCGCGACCGCGCGGGTCGAGGAATTGATCCGCGAGCTGCGCAAGCAATACACGATCGTGATCGTGACCCATAACATGCAGCAGGCCAGCCGGGTCTCGGATCGGACGGCGTTCCTCTACGTCGGCGAACTAATCGAGTACGGCGAGACCGGCCAAGTCTTCAGCTCACCGCGGCAGCGGCAGACCGAGGATTACATCACCGGCCGGTTTGGTTGAGCTGGAACGCAGATTGCCCGGGTAGCGCCCGCATCCTGCGGGCTGGCGACGGTGTTCCACCGTCGCGAACTTCCTTTCGGGTCGCACTTCTCGTGTGGCTCGCGCCGTTCGGAAAGTTCGTCGCGGTGAAACACCGCGACCAGCCCACGAAACGTGGGCGCTACCCGGAGCCAAGGCCTCGCCTAAGCCCTCGCGACCTTCGGCGGGAGCAACCAACGCAGCCGGGCCTCCTCCGTCTCGGCGCGATCGACCAACGCCACGCCCGCTTTCGCGAGCTTGATTCGCGCGTTCGTTAGGCTAGCGACGACGCGGGAGAAGTCCTCTTCATGGCCGACGAGCAGGAGAGCTTTACCGCCGTGCCGCGATTGCAAACGCCGGAGCAGCGCGAGGTCGAAGCCGGGTTTAAGGCACTTATTTTCCCGGCATCTCACGCCGAGATGTTCCGCCGCGATCGCCGCGGTCTGCCGTGTGCGCACGAGCGGACTAGTCAGGATCAGATCGGGCGCGATTTTTAGCCTAACGAGAAGCTGCGCGACCGCGTGCACTTCTTTTTTCCCCGCCGGAGTCAGCGGCCGGTCGTCATCCGGGCCGCCCCAGTTTGGCCAGTTGGCTTTGCCGTGCCGCAGGAAATAAAGCTTCATAACAACGCCCAAAGCCGCGCGAGCAGATAGCTGAGGAACGCGGTCACGGGAAGGGTAAAGACCCACGCCCAGACGATCCGTTGCACGACGCCCCACTTCACGCCGCTGAATCTTTTCACCGCGCCGACGCCCATGATCGAGGTCGAGATCACGTGCGTGGTCGAAAGCGGAATGCCGTAGTTGCTTGCGACCTGGATGATGACCGCGGCGGTCGTCTCCGCGGCGAAACCGTGCACCGGCTGCAGCTTCACCATCTTGTGTCCGAGAGTGCGGATGATGCGCCAGCCGCCCGCCGCCGTGCCCGCCGCCATCGTGCCGGCGCAGAGCACGACGACCCACGTGGGGACCGCGAAAACCGGGGTGCGCAGGAAATGCAAATAATGCGGGAGCCCGGCGAAAGCGCCGTTCGCGGTGCCGGTGAAAAGCGCGAGCGCGATGATGCCCATGGTTTTCTGGGCGTCGTTCGTGCCGTGGCTGTGCGCCATCCAGGCCGCGCTGACGAGCTGCAATTTGCCGAAAATTTTTTGCACGAGATGCGGGGTAAACGACTGCAGCGTGAGCAGGAGCACGAACATGAGGAGCCCGGCGACGAGGAAGCCGATGATCGGTGAAGTGATCATCGGGACGATCACTTTCGGGATCAGGCCGCTCCCCCATTTCAGGACCGAGAAGTCGCCTCCGGAAGCCGCGAGCGCAGCGCCGCAAAGCCCGCCGATGAGCGCGTGACTCGAGCTCGAGGGCAACCCGAGCAGCCAGGTCGCGAGATTCCAAACGATCGCGCCTAACAATGCGCAAAGGATTGTCCGCATGGTCACGACTTTGAGGTCGACGATGCCCTTGCCGATCGTGCTCGCGACCGCCGTGCCCATGAGCGCGCCGGTTAGATTAAAAAAAGCGGCGAGCGCGATCGCCTGCCGCGGCGTCAAGACCTTGGTCGAGACAACGGTCGCAATGGCGTTCGCCGCGTCGTGAAAGCCGTTGATGTATTCGAAGGCAACGGCCGCGAGGACGACGAGGAGGAAGAGCAGCATACGCAGGTTCCCCTAACGAATCAGGAATACTTGAGCACGATCTGCAGGATGATGTTGCCGGCGTCGCGGCAACGATCGATCACCTTCTCGAGCAGTTCGTAGAGGTCGCGCAAAAAGATGATCTGCTTCCCCTCGTAGTCGCCGTGATAGAGCTCGCGGAGCATCTCGAGTTCGAGCTTGTCGGCATCGCCTTCGATCGTTTGCAGACGCGCGTTCATTTCCCGCGCGGTCGCCGCGTCGGTGCCGTTGCGCAGCTCTTTCACCATCGCGAGGACGGCTTCGGCGGCCTGGTCGAGGAGCTGCAAATGTTTCGTGAAATTTCGCCCGTGCAGATCGTCCGGAAAAATGAGAACGCGCTCGCCGATTTTCTCGACGGTCTTGGGAATTTTGTAGAGCGCGGTCGAAAGCGCCTGGATGTCCTCGCGTTCGAGCGGGGTGATGAAAGTTTTGCAGAGCTGCTCGGTCAGCTCCTGCGTGATCTCTTTGTCTTTCCGGCGGCTCTGGACGAAAGCCTCCAGGCTTTCCGGCGAAGCGTGCTGCTCGAGCTTCGCGAGCAGATCGACGAGGTGATGCACGCTGCTGTCGGCCTGCTGTGCGCTTGCCTCCAGCAGGTCGAAAAACTTTTCATCGTGCCCGAGGAGTTTTTTGAGCGAAAACATGTTGTGGCTGCGGTTTCGCTTTGCGGTTAACCCAGAACCGATTCGCGGCCAAGTGCAAAAAGCGCGCCCGACGCTTCCTCCTCCCAGCTCCTGACAGTTGGCGCCTAACGAACCGCCCATCTGGCCCGGGTAGTGCCCACGTCCCGTGGGCTGGTCGCGCTGTTCCAGCGCGACGAACTTTCCTGGAGACGGGGGCGTGAGGGAGATGACGCGCTTTGAGGAAAGTTCGCGACGGTGGAACACCGCCGCCAGCCCACGAGACGTGGGCGCTACCCGGAGCGGGAGGGAGACATACGCATCGAGCGTTCCTCAGCGCGGCGCTGACCAGGATCCCTCGGCGCCGCTTCTCGTTAGGCGGCGGCGGGCGCGTTCGGCTGGTGGCGGATGTCTTCCGCGGCCGCGGCGTAGACGGCGTCTTCCGCGATGTTCGTGGCGTGGTCGCCGACGCGCTCGAGATGCCGCGCGATGAACATGAGGTTGAGATAACCGCGGAGTTGCTCCGGGTCCTGCGCCATCCGCTCGACCAGTTGCCGGCTGGCGTTGCGGTTTAGCTCATCGAGCAACCGGTCGCGCGCTTTCAGGCTGCGCCCGAGCTCGATGTCCTCGCGCACAAACGCGTCAATGCTGTCCTTGAACATCGCCATCGCGTGCTCGCGCAAGGGATCGATCAGATCGGTTTCCGGCAGTACCGGATGACGATTCAACTTTCGCGCTTTCCGCGCGATGTTCACCGCCTGGTCGGCCATCCGCTCGAGATTCGAGCAGAGCTTCATCGCCGCCACGACCCGGCGTAGATCCGACGCGACTGGTTGAAACCGGAGGAGAAGATCGATGCCTTCCTTGTCGACCTGCTTCTCGAGTTGATCGACTTCTTCGTCGTCGGCGATCGCGGTCGCGCAAAGATCGTCATCGCGCTGCTGCAAACCGTTCAGGGCATTCTCGAGGCTGCGCGAGGCGAGGCTCGCCATCATGAGGACGTTGTTCCGCAGGTTCCCGAGGGCTTCGTCGAAGGTCCCGAGGATGTGTTTCGGCGCGATCATCGGCGAAGAATAGAACGTTCTGGCGGGAGTTGCGATGTTACGATTTGGTGACAAGCGGCAGGTAAATCCGCACCGTCGTTCCCGCGCCCAGCGCGCTCTCCGCAGCGACGTGACCGCCGTGCAGTTGCGCGATGTGTTTCACAATCGACAGCCCGAGCCCGGTGCCGCCGCGTTCGCGCTGGCGCGATTTATCCGCGCGAAAAAAGCGCTCGAAAATGCGCGGCAAATCGCGCGCTGGAATTCCCGTGCCGCGGTCGGCCACGCTGAAGCAGATGCCCTCGGCTTCGCGGGTCGCGCGCACTTCGACGCGCCCGCCGGCGTCGGAATATTTCACCGCATTATCGAGCAGGTTGTAGATCACTTCCTGGAGACGCGCCTCATCCACCTGGAGCGCCGGGAGGTCGTCCGCGGCCTCGAGATTTGCGGTGAGATTCTTGGCGGCGAACTGCTTTTCCCAGTCGCGCATCATCCCGCGCAGGAACGCCGCCGGCCGAATCGTGGTGAGATCGAGCGTGGCGCCTGGACCTTCGAGCCGGGCCAGGCTCAGGACGTCGTCGATGAGCAGCGTGAGCCGGTTCGAATGCCGTTCCATCACCTCGAAAATCCGGAGCAATTCTGCCGGCGGCTGTTTCGGATTTTCCAACAGCGTTTCCAGATATCCGCGCAAGATCGCGAGCGGCGTGCGCAGCTCGTGCGAGACATTGGCGACGAAATCGCGCCGCAGCGCCTCGGTCTGGCGGACCCCGCTGAGGTCGCGGAACAACGCGACCGCGCCCTGAATATTTTGGGCCTCGTCCTGGATCGGCTCGACGACAACTTCGACCTGGCGGTCGCCGCCGCCCGGCAAGGTCATCGCGCTTCGCTGCGTCGTGCTGCCGCTCAAGACTTCGCCTAACGAACGCTCCACGACAGCGTCGCGCACGATTTCGATAAAGCTCTCATCGTCTCTCTCCGCGGTGATTCCGAACATCCCGCGGAAGACGCTATTCGTTAGGCGGAGACGCCGTTCGTGATCGACCAGAGCGACGCCGTCCGCGCTCGCGCGCGCGACCGCCTGGATCCCAAGCTCTCGTTCCTGTGCCTGTTCGCGGAGCGTTTTTTGCCGGAGCGACAATCCCTCGAGCGCGAGGCCGATGCGGCGCATTCGTCCGCGCTCCCCGATCAGAAATGTGGCCGGCGTTTCCTCCGACTCCAGCGCCTGCACGAGCCGATCGAGATGGCGCGTCGGTCCGATCCACTCGCGCCAAACGCGCCCTGATCCGTAGAGGAGCAGCGCCATCGCGAGCGCAAAAGCGACCCAGCCCATGCGCGTGCGCCTTATTCGCGAAGCCGATAACCGAAGCCCCGCACGGTCTCGACCGCGCTCGCGGCTTTCCCGAGTTTCTCGCGCAGCCGCCGCACATGCGTGTCGACCGTGCGGGTGTCGATCGCGCTCTCGTAGCCCCAGACTTCGTTCAGGAGGCGGTCGCGCGCCTGCACCCGGCCGGGCCGCTGCATGAGCATGCTCAGGAGTTTGAATTCGACTGCGGTGAGGTTGATGCGCTTGCCTCCGACGAAGACCTGGTGCCGCGCGGAATCGATCGTGATCGCGCCGCGGGTGAGATTCTCGGCATCGTTAGGCTCGCCCCGCCGCAGGATCGCCTGGATGCGCAGGGTGACCTCGCGCGGGCTGAAGGGTTTGGTGACGTAGTCATCGGCGCCAAATTCCAGCCCGACGATACGGTCGACCTCCTCGGCTTTGGCCGTGAGCATGACGATCGGGATGTGCCGCGTGGCCGATTCCGTCTTCAGAATTTTACAAACTTCGAGGCCCGACATGCGCGGCAACATCAGATCGAGCACGACCAGCGCGGGCAGTTCGGCGCGCGCTTTTTTCAATCCTTCCGCGCCGTCATGCGCGACGCTGATGAGGAACCCGCCGGACTTGCGCAACTGTAAGGTGAGCAGGTCGATGACATCGACTTCGTCTTCCACGAGGAGGATTTTTTTGTTCGAGGAGCGGTTCATAAAGGGCGAGAAGAGGGCGTGCGCGGCAGTATGCGCAGGTGCGCCGGCGGTGGCAATTCCGGAGGCGCGTTAATCGCGCGCCAGCCCGATATTGCTGTAGCGCGACGACCCGGTGATGTCGTCGCCGAGCCAGGCCGGCGGGCGAAAGGCGCGGCAACTGGCGAGGTCGTTAAATTCCACCTCCGCAACCACGAGCCCGGTGTTCGAGCCGCCGTAAACGTCGATCTCGATCGTCCATTTTTTCCACGGCACCCGATAACGCGTCTTCGTTAGGCGCGCGCCTGCGGTCGGCGGCCAGAGCGTCTCGAACTGCGCGCGGGTCAGGCGGATTTCGCGCTCTTCGCGCGTCTCCGCGCCGTGGCGCTTGAAAGTGAGCGAACAAACCCGGCCGCTGCGGCGCAGGCGCACCTGCGTTTGCCGGCCCGCGGCGAGGTAACCCTGGACGATTTCATCGTGCGGAAAGTCGGGCCAGCCGCGCGGCATTTTGCGGAGAAGAAACTTACGCTCGATCTCGAGGTGCGGAGTTTTCATTGGTTGTCGGGCGGGCGCTCGGCCTGCCCCGGCGGGGCGGGGTGCCGGGGAGGGGACTCGAACCCCTAAGGATTGCTCCACCAGATCCTAAGTCTGGCGCGTCTGCCAATTTCGCCACCCCGGCGGTTTCGTCCGGAAAGTCGCCGAAACGGAAATAAAGGCACGCAGAAAACAGCGCGCGCGGCGAGCCCGGCGAATCCGCTTCCCGAAATTCTCCCGATTCTGTAAGCGTAAGACATGAGAAGTCCGACCCGCGCCATCCGGCCCAGCGGCAAGCGCCGCGATGCGCTGCATTCCCGCCCGCCGCTCGAGCGGATGATGCGGCTTCACGAGAAACTCAAAGCCGGCAAGTTCCCGAACTGCCGGAAGCTCGCGGAAGAGCTCGAGGTTTCCGCGAAAACGATCCAGCGCGACATCGAGTTCATGCGCGACCGGCTAAATCTGCCGATCGAATATGATCAGCTGCACTTCGGTTTCGCCTACACCGAGCCGGTCACCAGCTTCCCGAGTATCGAGGTTTCCGAGGGCGAAATGGTCGCGCTCTTCGTCGCCCAGAAAGCGATGGAGCAGTATCAGGGAACACCCTATGAGAAGGCGTTGCGGACCGCGTTCGCAAAGATCACGCAGGGCCTGCGCGAAACGGTCGAGTTTCAATGGGGCGGCGTCGATTCTTCGATCTCGTTTCACGGCCTCGGACGGAGCGTGGCCGATCTCGAACTTTTCGAGACGGTGAGTCGCGCAGTGCTCGCTTCGCATGAGGTCGAGTTCGAATACAAGAAACTCGGGAGCGCGCGCCACGAAGCGCGCCGGGTTCAGCCTTACCATCTCGGCTGCGTTGAGAATCAGTGGTATCTCTTCGGCCTCGATCTGGCGCGGCGGCAGCTCCGAACGTTTGCGTTGCCGCGGATGCGCCGGGCGCGGAACACGAAGGCGAAATTTCGGCGGCCGGGCAATTTCTCGATCGCGAGTTTTCTCAGCGATAGCTTCGGCGTCTTCACCGGCAAAGCGCGGGCGCGGGTGAGCATTCGCTTCGATGAATTCGCGAGCCGGCTCGTGAGCGAGCGGCGTTGGCACGCTTCCCAGAAGATGAAGACGCTCGGGGACGGCACCCTTGAACTCACCCTGGATGTGGGCGGCTTCGAGGAAATCGAGCGCTGGATTCTCAGCTGGGGCGAACACGCCACCGTCCTCGGCCCGCCCGCGCTCGTCGCGCGCATCCGAAAAACGGCCAACCAATTGCAGGCGCGCTACGCCGGATAGTCGCCCGCAGATTCTCAAAATCATTTCGGGGGTAGGACAGCCTTTGTCCACAGCGTGGTGCGACGCTGTTTGCATGAAGAAAAACTATACCGAAATCGCCTTCGTTCTGGATCGTTCCGGATCGATGAGCAGCTGCCAGGAAGCGGCCATTCAGGGATTCAATCAATTCCTCCGCGAGCAGCAGGAAGCCCCAGGTCTGGCCCGGCTCACGCTCGTTCTTTTCGACGACGAATACCTCATTCCGGTGGTGTCGCTGCCCGTACCGGAAGTAGTGCCGCTGAACTGGGAAACCTTCGTGCCGCGCGGCTCCACCGCGCTGCTCGACGCCGTCGGGAAAACGATCGACGACCTCGGCGCGCGAATCGCGGCTTTGCCGAAAGAGGATCGGCCCGCGCAGGTTATCGTTTCGATTCTGACCGACGGCGCAGAGAATTCTTCGCGCCATTTCACCTGGCACGATCTGGCGCAGCGGATCAGACATCAGACCGACGTTTACCAGTGGACGTTCCTCTTCCTCGGCGCGAACCAGGATGCGATCGCGACCGCGGCGCAGCTGAATATCGGGCGCCAGAACTCGGCCAGCTTCGTCAGTGACTCTGTGGGCGCGGCTGTTCCCTCCCGAACCATCTCGCGCAAGGTCCGCGGCCTGCGCGCGGTGAGCTCGGGCTCGGCCAAGCTGGAAGAGGTGCGCGATGCCACCGCGTCGATGTCCGACATCGTGAGCGAGGAAGAGCGCAAGGCATGCGGCGAATAAGCGGCGTTCCAGCTGACGGTCGCGCGTTCGTTAGGACAACGGCGCGGCCAGCCAGCGGCGCGTCGCGGCCACCGTCTCCGGGGTGAGATTGTGGCCCGCCGCTTCCACGTGCCGGCGCACTTCCGCGCCGGGACGCGTGAGCAGCGCGGCCAGGCGCTCTGGGTTTTACCAACGGGATGATCGGATCGCGATCGCCGGAGGCGATCAGCACCGGTTCGCCGTCGAGATCGGGGAGCTCTTTCGGAACGAATGGCACCATCGCGCGGAGCAGCGCCGCGCCGCGGAAAGTTCCGGGGCGAAGGAGCAAATGGCGCTCGCGATGTTGGCGCCGTTGGAATAGCCAACCGCGATCAGCTTCCGCTGGTCAAATTTGTAACGCGCGGCGGCGTCCTCGACGAAATCGGCCAGCTCGTGCGCGCGCCACACGAGATCTTCCTCGTCAAAGACACCCTCCGTCAGGCGCCGGAAGAACCGCGGCATCCCGTTCTCCAAAACCTGACCACGCGGGCTCAGCAGCGCCGCGTCCGGGTCGAGCGCCTGCCCGAGCGGAAGGAAATCGGTTTCGTTCCCGCCGGTCCCATGCAGGAGGAGGAGCGTCCGCTCGGATCGACCCGGGACAAATCATACACGAATTGCGACGCGGTCATCGCCTAGCGTTGCGGCTGTCCGGTCAAACGCAAATCCCTCTGCCTAGGCGACGTGCTCCGCCGCTCTTTCTGCGATAGTCTCACCCCGTGAAGCTCCAAACCGACAAATTCCGCGTGCCCACCGGCAAAAAATGGCATCTTCCCGACCTCCCGACTGTGACGAAGCCGTTCTACGAATCGAAGGCCGACTATCACAAGCTACTCAAGGATCGGACCGAAGAGCTCGCCGATCTCCAGTCGCTCCTTTACGCGCACAATCGCTACGCGCTCCTGGTCATCTTTCAGGCGATGGACGCGGCCGGAAAGGATAGCTCAATCAAGCATGTCATGTCCGGTGTGAACCCGGAAGGCTGCCAGGTTTACGGCTTCAAGAGACCGAGCAGCGAAGAGCTGGAGCACGACTTCCTCTGGCGCACGACCTGTTCCCTGCCGGAACGCGGAAAGATCGGCGTCTTCAACCGCTCCTACTACGAGGAAGTTCTCATCGTGCGCGTGCATCCGAAGATTCTGCAGAACCAGAACCTGCCGAAAGAGCTACTCGACGAAGAGTCACTTTGGGAGGGCCGGTTTAAGTCCATCAACGATCTCGAGAGTCACCTCTATCGTAATGGCACTCGCATCCTGAAGTTCTTCCTCCACATCTCCAAGGAGGAACAACGCAAGCGCTTCCTCGCCCGGCTCGATGACCCGGATAAGAACTGGAAGTTCGAAACTGGCGACCTGGAAGAACGCCACTTCTGGGATGACTACACCGCTGCTTACGAAGAGTGCCTCCGCGCGACCAATAGCAAGGAAGCGCCCTGGTATGTTATCCCGGCCGATGACAAGAAGAACGCGCGCCTCATTATCTCCCAGACCATTGTCGATACCTTGAAGCAGTTACCGATGAGTTATCCGCAGCCGGACGAGGCGCATCGCCAAGAGTTAGAGTCGATCGCCAAGCTTCTCATGAACGAGAAGGAATGAATCAATCGCTGCGTTTGTGACTGCTTCCCGGCTCCGTTTCCAGCTCGAGGCCCAGGCGACAGATTCAAGGGCGCGCGCGGCGACTTTCCAGACGCTTCATGGGCCGGTGCACACCCCGCTCTTTATGCCTGTCGGGACGCAGGCGACGGTGAAAGCGCAGCTCACGCGCACTCTTGAGGAAGCTGGGACACAGTTCCTGCTCGCGAATACTTATCATTTACTGCTCCGGCCCGGTGCGGAAGTCTTTCGACGCACTGGCGGAATCCACGGCTTCATGAGCTGGGATCGCGCGGTCCTGACTGACTCGGGCGGATACCAAATCTTCTCGCTGCCGCACGCACGATCCATGAGTGAGGCTGGAGCCGTGTTCCAGAGTTACCTCGATGGGCGCACGATTCTGCTCAGTCCGGAGCTAAGTATCGAGACACAACGCGCGATTGGCAGCGACATCATGATGGCGCTCGACCAATGTGTTGCCTCGACCGCAGATGAAGCGACCGTGCGCGCCGCCGTGGAACTGACCGAGCGCTGGGCCGCGCGCAGCCTCGCCGCGCGCGGCGACTCTCCGCAGGCCATGTTCGGGATCGTGCAGGGAGCGCTTTTTCCGGAACTGCGCCGGCAAAGCGTGGACTCGTTAGGTTCACTCGATTTCGATGGCTTCGCCATCGGCGGCCTCGCAGTCGGGGAGCGCAAACACGAGCGCGAAGATCTTTGCGAATTCACCGCGCAACTGCTTCCGGCCGACAAGCCGCGCTATCTCATGGGTGTGGGGACGCCGCTCGATATTCTCGAGGCCGTGCATCGCGGAGTGGATATGTTCGACTGCATCATGCCGACACAACTCGCGCAGCGTGGCGCGGTTTTTACTTCCCGCGGCTTTCTGCAAATGCGTCGGGGCGTTTACAAATTTTCCCTCGAAAAGCTCGACCCCGAATGCAACTGCCCAACCTGTGCCCGCTATTCCCGCGCTTATCTTCATCACCTGACCAAGACGAGCGAGACCCTTGGCTGGCAGCTGCTCGGGAAACACAACATCCATTTCTATCACCAGCTCATGCGGGAGATGCGCGCGAGCATTCTCGCGGGAACGTTCGGGGAATTCTATCGCCAGAAACGTGCCATCCTCGCCGAGTCCGATCGCGACTATCCGCCCTCTCACCCGAAGCCTTCTAAGGTTAGATCGCGGTCGTTAGGTAACTACGAAGTCCACATCGCACACGAAGGTTTCGCGAGCATCCGGCAGACCACGTCCGGCGAAATCATGCACATGCGCACACCGCCGATGGAGGAAGCGCGGAGTCTTTATGTTGAGCAGGCGCAGCTCGCGGAACGGCTCGCGGGCTGGGCTGAGCCGCTCGTCGTCTGGGATGTCGGGCTCGGCGCGGCGGCTAACGCGATGGCGGCGATTGAGTGTTATGAGGCGATAGGTCCTATTGGTCCTATACGACCTATGCGACTTATTAGCTTTGAGAACGATCTCGATTCTTTGCGCCTGGCCCTGCGCCACGACGACAAGTTTCCCTATCTGCGGCACGGCGGCCCGGTCGGAATCTTAAAGCACGGCACGTGGCAATCGAAGCAGTACGCCGGATTGAGTTGGTCGCTCGTCGCCGGCGACTTCCTCCAGACCTTGCTGCACGCGCCCGCCCCGCCCGACCTCATTTTCTACGACATGTTCTCCAGCAGGACTCATGGCGAACAGTGGACAATCAGCCTGTTTCGCCAGCTTTTCGCCGCGTGTGCCGACCGCGCGGTTGAGCTCTTCACTTATAGTCATTCGACCGCGGCGCGCGGCGCTTTACTGGCCGCCGGTTTCTTCGTGGCCAAAGGCCGAGCGGCTGGCGCCAAGGAAGAAACCACCATCGCCTTCACGCCCGCAGCACTGCGGGACGCCACCGTGCGGGGCTACCCTTTGCTTGCCGCAGAGTGGCTCGGTCGCTGGAACCGCTCGCAGGCCAAATTCCCGGTCGAGCTCGCGCCCGAAGACCAACCGGCGTTCGCCGAGCTGATCCGGAGTCACGCCCAGTTTCGTTAGGCGTGGAAGGTACGTTCCCGTTCCGTCCGACGGTTAGCGCACGGTCAGGATCACGTCATTACTGGTGGCGGTCCCGACCGGGTTACTCACGACAACGGAGAAGATCGAGCCGCTATCTCCTAGAGTGGTTGCAGGTGTAACGTAGGTTGGACTGGTTGCACCGGAGAGGTTGACTCCGTTTTTGCGCCATTGGTAGGCGAGTGGATCGGCGCCGCTCGCGACGACGGTAAATTTGGCGGTCCTGCCGGCGGCGACTGTGCGGCCGACGGGCTGGCTCGTAATGGCGGGCGGGTCGCCCAGCGGCAGAATGGTGAGCGTTGCGTTGTTGCTGGTGACGGTGCCGACGGAGTTAGTGATGAAGACGCTGTAAAGGGAGCCGTTGTCCGACGTGGAGGTGGCTGGAGTCGTGTAGACGCCTCGGGTCGCGCCCGGAATGTCAGCTCCATTTTTGCGCCATTGATAGTGAAAAGGCGTGTTCCCAGTAGCGGTGACAGTAAAGCGCGCGGTTTGGCCGGCGCTCACACTCTGGTCGGCGGGTTGAACCGTGATCACCGGACTGCCCGGCGTCGGAGTCGGTGTGGCGGTAGGAGTGGGTGTAACTGTCGGAGTAGGTGTCGGAGTCGCGGTAGGCGTAGGCGTTGGCGTCGGTGTGACTGTCGGTGTTGGTGTCGCCGTCGGCGTCGGTGTTGCCGTCGGGGTAGGTGTCGCCGTCGGCGTCGGTGTTGGAGTAGGTGTCGGTGTAGGCGGCGTTAGGACGAGCGCGGCAGTCAGGAAAGCAATCGAGTGACTTTTAACCGTCTCCGTGGCGTTGATGTAAAGCTGCCAGAGGCCATAAGCGTGCTTATTCCCAGGCACCGTGATGGCTTCGTAATTCTTCGGCAATGAACCGAACGCGGCATCGAGCGCGTTCGTCATATCCGCCAGCTGGAGATAAGGAGTGACGTCGTCCTGGCACATAAAGAGCAACATCGGCTTCGCTTGGTTATCGACGACGAAGGCGGGCGAGTTAGCCTGGAGAATCGCGAGATTTTCCGGCGTGGGGTAACTCGTATCCGGGACGCTGCAATAGTTCGTCCACTCGAAGCGCGCATAGGCGAGGTTCCAATTCCCGAAACGGTAGTCAGTAAAGTCGGACGGAGTCGAAAGCGCGACGATGGCATCGCGCCGATCGGAGTCGGACCAAGGCGGAGTAAAAGTCGTCGTATGATCGATTGCCAGCCATTCGGCATGAGTGCCCCCGGCGGAAGCGCCGAGAACGCCGAGCTTGCCATTGCCACGCGGATCGGCGCGCACGGCGCGGGCGGCCATCTTGCAGTCGTCGTATTGCTCCGGCGCGTGGCCGTCTGAAGTTTGGTTGAGGATTTTCCCGGGCGGCGCGAGCCGATAGGTGATGTTGAAAGTGATAAATCCGGCCGCGGCGAGATCCTTGGCGGCCTGGAGATTTTGTGGACTGCTCACGGGCGTGCCCTCGTAAAATCCGCCGCCGTGGATGACGAGCACGGCCGGCGAGGGAGGCTGGCTCCCGTTCGTCGGCGTATTCACGAGCCATTCCAAAGTCGAGCCGTCGGGCGCGGAGCCATAAACCCCCGCGCCGGGAAGGGGCGTGGCCGAAGGGGAAGGCGTCGGTGTGGCGGCCGAGCTGTCCGTGGGGCTCCGGGTAGGTGTGGGACGGGACTGCGTCGTTTCTGTATCGGATTCGTCGCTGGACCAATCAACCGCGACACCGGAGGGCGCCTTGAGAGCGGGAGCATCGGCGAACGCCGAAAAGCTGCGAGATTCTCCGCGCCCCGGAACCGGGAGCATGGCCAAGCCGAGAAGCGTCGAAGCGAGAAGCCGCCAAAGCGCACGTCGGCTCGAAACGGGCCGGGCGGAACGGACAAGCTGGTAGGAAAATAAGTTTCATTCTTCAGAGGCGCAGGCAAGGGCTGCGGTGCGGAAAGTCGGCTCGAGTGCTCGAATAAGGTATCGGACGGGAAGCGCCTTGCGGCCCTTAACTTCGGCGGGATAGAATCCATCAGATTCGACTCGCAAAAGCAACGTTAATCGCGCGCGCATCCCGCATTTTGCGCTGGCCGCGTCGGCCTGGATGAGCCAGGCGCGAACTTTCCGGCCTCAATCCGCTGTCCAAGAGGGTGAACTTCGGCCAACCTAATCCCTCATGAATCTCCCCGCCGATGCCATCCGGATCGAGGAACTGGAAATCTTTTCCCGGGTCGGCGTGCCTGCGGAGGAGCGCGCGAAGCTACAGCGGCTGACCCTGTCGGTTACGCTCATGCCGCGCGGTTCATTTGCCGAGTTGAACGACGATCTTGCGCGCACGGTCGATTACGCGGCGGTCTGCGCGAGCTTGGCAGACTTCGTAAGCAGTCGCGAGGATCGCCTGATCGAAACCCTCGCCGATGCGATGGCGAGGCACTTGTTGGAGTGCTTCGACGTCACACGGGTCGAGCTCGAGTTGCGGAAGTTTATTCTCCCGCAGACGAAATTTGTCGCCGTGCGTCTAGTGCGCGCGCGGCCGTCAGGATTACCTGCGTGATCCTGGCGGGGTCAAACCGACCGCGTGCGCGACGGTCGCATCAGTGCTTCTAAACTCACCGACGCACCGAAGAGATCCACGGTCGATCCTGCGTGGGCGATGCGCCCCTCGATTGGAGCAGGCCGGTTTATTTAACGGTGAGCAGCGCGTTGTTACTGGTGACGCTGCCAGCGCCATTACTCACTACGACAGAAAACAGCGAGCCATTGTCTCCTGAAATTGTCGCGGGCGTCGTATAGCTGGCGGCGGTGGCGCCCGCGATGTTCGTGCCGTTCTTTCTCCATTGATAGCTCAGCGGGGCAGTCCCGGTGGCGGTGATCGTAAACCTGGCTGTCCTTCCTTTGTTGACGCTCACTGCGGCCGGCTGCGTGGTGATCGATGGTGCGATTACTGAGGAGTCGACCGTAAGGATGGCGCTGCTACTTGTGGCACTTCCAATGGAGTTGGAAACAACTACCGAAGAAGGGCACCGGTATCGCCCGCGACCGTCGCCGTTGTGGTGTAGGAAGCTTTGCTGGCTCCGCTAACATTCGCGCCGTTTTTCTTCCATTGATAGCGAGGGTCGGGTTACCTGCCGCAGACACGGAGAACCGTGCGGTAAGACCTACTGTCACTGTGGTGCTAGCAGGTTGAACGGTAATCGAAGGGCTTCCCGGAGTCGGTGTCGGAGTGCTGGTCGGGGTTGGGGTTGGGGTCGCAGTTGGGGTTAGGGTCGGGGTCGGGGTCGCGGTTGGTGTCGGGGTTAGGGTCGGCGTCGGGGTTAGGGTCGGGGTTGGTGTTGGTGTTGGGGTTGGGGTTAGTGTTGGTGTTGGGGTTAGAGTCGGAGTGGGTGTCGGCGTGTCGGTAGGCGTCGGAGTCTCAGTCGGAGTAGGTGTCGGCGTGTCGGTCGGGGTGGGAGTCTGAGTCGGAGTGGGCGTTGGAGTGTCAGTCGGCGTCGGAGTCTCAGTCGGAGTGGGTGTTGGAGTGTCGGTCGGAGTGGGAGTCGGTGTTGGAGTGTCAGTCGGCGTCGGGGTCTGAGTTGGAGTGGGCGTGGGAGTGTGGGTTGGAGTCGGCGTTGGCGTGTCAGTCGGAGTCGGCGTTTCAGTTGGCGTGGGAGCAGGAGTCTCGGTTGGTGTTGGGGTAACAGTCGGAGTGGGGCTTGGAGTAGGTGTTACGTTGGCAAACCCTGCGGCCAGAAAGGCCAACGCCCGGCTCTTGACGGTCTCGCTCCCGGAGATGACCAACGGCCACAGACCAAACGCGTGTTTGTTGCCCGGCACCGCCACCGATTCGTAGTTCCTTGGTAACGAACCGAAAGCCGCGTCCAGAGCCGCAGTCATGTCGCCTAACTGGAGGGAGGGTGTTACATCATCCTCGCAAATCATGAGGAGCATCGGTTTGACCTGACTATCCACCCGGAAGGCGGGGAGTTATCCTGCAAGATGACCAGGTTCTCCGGCGTTGGGGTATTCGTGTTCGGAACGTTGCAGTAGTTGGTCATCTCACTTCTGGCCACGTTGATATTCCAAGTGCCTGTCCGATAGTCGGTGAAATCCGAAATGGCGGAGAGAGAAACGACGACATCAGGCCGATCGGCCTCAGACCAAGGTGGCGCTGACGTGGTGGTGTGATCGAGCGCGAGCCACTGCGCGTGCGTGCCGCCGACGGAACCGCCGAGGACCCCGAGTTTGCCGTTGCAACGCGGGTCAGCTCGAGCAGCGCGGGCTGCCATCTTGCAATCGTTATACTGTTGGGGCGTCCGGCCGTCAGAAGTTTGGTTAAGGATTTGTCCTGACGGAGCCAGTCGGTAAGTGATCGAGAGCGCGAGATAACCGGCCGCCGCGAGATCGTTTCCGGCCCTGATACTCTGAGGAGAGCTGATAGGAGTTCCTTCGTAAAAGCCGCCGCCATGAATGATTAGGACGACCGGCCAACGCGGCGGAGCTCCATTAGTGGGAGGATATTCCACCCATTCCAAGGTGGCGCCGTCGGGAGCTGTTCCATAGACTGTTGCCCCCGGAATGGGCGTGACAGATGGGCTGGCGGGGGGAGTTCCCCCGGGGCCCTGAGTTTGATCGCGGATCTCGCCAAATTCCAGCGGCGCTTCTTTACCGGCGAGGGCGACCGAAGTTCGCCCAGAGGGCTCGACCTTCTTTCCCTCCCAGCCAGCCCGCGAGTCGCGCACCTGGATGCTATCATCCCGGCTATCGGCCGCGTAGACGTGTCCCTGATCATCAACTGCGATGCTTTCCACGTAGTCCAGTTGCGTGACCGCCCCACCGTCAGATGGGGATAAGGTTTGCACGAGACCTTTGGAATCAATCTTACGGATCGAGTGGTTGAAAGTGTCTGCCACGCAGATAGAGCCGGCTCCATCCACCGCGATGCCGTGCGGGTAATTAAAGCGGGCGATCGTTGCGCCGCCGTCAGCATCCCCAGTTTCTCCGGCCACTCCGGCGAGAGTCGTGACCGCCCCCGCCGGGGATATTCTGCGAATGGTAGAGCTAGAAGTATCTGCCACGTAAACAACGCCCGCCTCATCGACCGCAACGCTGAAGGGATAGTTAAAGCGCGCTGCCTGGCCGAAGCCGTCGTTACTTCCCACCTGGCCGGGCTGGCCTGCGAGGGTCGTCACGACTCCGCGCGAGGTTACCTTCCGGATCGTGCTGTTAAAAGTGTCCGCGACGTAAACATTGCCCCCAACATCCACTGCTAGACCTTAGGGATAGTAAAAGCGCGCCGCACCGGCCGTGCCGTCAACGCTTCCGGCCTCACCAGCCTCCCCGGCGAGAGTAGTGACCATGCCGCTCGGCGTGATTTTGCGGATGGTATGATTAGCGGCATCCGCTACGTAGACAGTACCGGCGCCATCTACCGCTACGCTTTTTGGATAGGAAAATCGCGCGGCGGAGCCCGTTCCGTCGGCCGCACCTGTGATCCCGACAGATCCAGCGAGAATGCTCAGATGACCTTGAGAGATTTTCCGGATAACGTGATTATCGGTATCGGCCACAAAGAGGTCGCCACTCCGGTCGAGAGTCACGCCCGTGGGAGCCTGTAGCCCGGGGTCAGAGGAATCCGTGTCGCCGGCAGTAGATCCAGCGAGCACCTGGAAGGCATCACGCCCCTTCGAGCCGGCGCTCGCATTGGCCACACTCAAAGGCAGGGCGCCCAGAGCCAAGACAAAGGAAATCGCGACTCCAGTGTGAGCCGGACGAAGGAACGGGCGCGAGTATGCAAGGCTGGGGAGGAAGCGATCATTTTGGTCGGGGAGTCAGAGGGAATTTTGATGGAGAACCCCCTTCCATCATAATTTCTGAAACGACGGATAAAGCAAGCGAAAACCCTGGCGAAGGTCCCGCCGAACGGGCCGGAGTGGAATTGGCGGGCTTCGCGAAGAAACAAAAGGCCTCGGCTTGGCTCGCGAACGAAAGCGTTGGACGGCTAACAATTCGCTTTTCGCGGCGTCGTCCCTAACTTCCCCGGGTGCAAAAAAGCGACCTCGTGCGCGATGGCGACGGCTGGGAAACGGTGGCGACGGAAAATCATTTCGAAAGCCCGCACCTGACCGTCGCGACGGATGAAGTGCGCACGCCGACCCGGACGAACCCGCGCAAATGGTCGGTCGTCCATCGCAAGCCGGCGGTGGTAATCGCGCCGCTCACGGCGGAGGGAAAGTTCGTCCTCATCCGCGAAGAGCGGATTCCGGTGCGGGCAGCGATCTGGTCGTTTCCGGCCGGGCAAATCGACGATTCGCTCGAGCCGGATGACGCGGCCATTCGTGAGGTCGCGCGGCGTGAGCTACGCGAGGAAACCGGCTACGAGCTCGCGCCCGGCGGGGAGTTCATTTCGTTAGGCTACTTCTTTTCGTCGCCCGGTTTTACCGACGAGCTTTGCCATATTTTCCTCGCCCATCCGGTTCAACCGAGCGCGGAGGGCGCCGCGCCCGAAGCAGCGGAAGGAATCCTCGACATCCGGGAATTCAGCATCGATGTGCTGCGGCAGATGATCTCGGAAGGCGATATTCGCGACTCGAACACGCTCAGCGTCTGGGGCCGGATGGCGGCGCGCGGCGATCTTTTTCTCTGACGCATGAAGCTGCGCGATCTCTTCGCTTTCCGCGATCCGCCCGAGAGCGAAAGCTCAAAACCGTTCCTCGAACATCTCGAGGATTTGCGGTGGACGATCGTGAAAATGGCGATCGTGCTCGTGATCGCGATGGCGGGTTGTTTCGCCTTGCGGCAACGGCTCGTGGTGGTGCTGCAGCGGCCGCTCTACGAGGTCGGAGCGCAGGTCGGGGCGCTGCGCGCGATGGGAATCACCGACTCGATCACGATCTCGTTTCACCTCGCGTTTTACGCCGGGATCGTGCTCTCGTTTCCGCTTCTGCTCTACTTCATCGCGCAGTTTGTGCTCCCGGCGCTGACCGCGGTGGAGAAGCGATTTTTGTTGCCGGCGATCTTCGTTAGCTTCGCGCTTTTCCTGCTCGGGGTAGGCGTTTGTTATTTCTGGCTGTTGCCGAAAACGATCCTTTTTTTCTTCCACGACACGCAGTCGTTAGGCTGGACGCCGACCTGGACGGTGCAGGATTATTATTCCTTCGTGACCCGGTTCGTCCTTGGCTTCGGCCTGGCTTTTGAACTGCCCGTGGTCGTGCTCGCGTTGGTCCGTTTCGGCTTCGTCACCTACCCCTTCATGGCGCGGACGCGGCCCTACGCGATCGTGCTGATTTTTGTCCTCGCGACCATCATTACGCCGACCCCGGATGTGCTCACGCTCGTGGCGATGAGCCTGCCGATGTGCCTGCTCTACGAGAGCTGCATCTGGATTGCTTGGTTCATGCAGCGCAAAGCGGAGCGCGCCGAATCTGGTTCCTGACGAGTGGAAAATCCCGCGGCTTACGAGTGGCTCTTCCGGGTTTTCGCGTTCGTGCTCGGCGCGGCGATCGGGTCGTTTCTGAACGTCTGCATTTATCGGCTACCGCTCGATCTCTCGGTCAACGAGCCGAAGCGTTCCTTCTGCCCGTCCTGCAAAAAACCGATCCCGTGGACGCAAAATCTGCCACTCCTGAGCTGGCTCTGGCTGCGCGGGAAATGCGCGAATTGCGGGAGCCGCATCGCGTTTCGCTATTTCGCCGTGGAGCTACTCACGGCGCTAATGTTTCTCGGGGTCTGGCTCAAATTTCCGTGGCCGATCGCGCTGGTGTATTTCGTTTTCGTTTCGCTCCTGATCGTCGCGACGTTTATCGACTTCGCACATTTCATCATCCCGGATGAAGTGACGATCGGCGGGACGGTCGCGGGCGTGCTCGCGAGCCTGGCGGTGCCGGCGTTGATGGCGCAAAACTCCCGCCTGCTCGCGTTCGCCTGGTCGTTAGGCGCTGCGGCGCTCGGTTACGCGCTGCTCTGGCTCGTGCTCGAGGGCGGCAAGAAAGCTTTCGGGAAAAAACGCATCCGGCTCGACGCGCCGACGCCGTTCTCCTGGGTGCGTGAGAACGACGACGCGGAGTTTGCGGTCGGCGACGAGAAGGGCGTTTGGAGCGAGCACTTCGCGCGGGAGAGCGATCGCATGCTTCTGCATTGCCCCGAGGCGGTGGTGGATGGCGTCCTTTATGAGAACGCGACCCTCGAACTGCACTACGACCGGCTCGCGATCGGTGAGGAAAAGTTCCCGCTCGATCAGGTCGATCGCATCACCGGGGTCGTGCGCGAGCTGCAAATTCCCCGCGAAGCGATGGGCCGCGGCGATCTTAAATTCCTCGCCGCGATCGGCGCCTTCCTCGGCTGGCGCGCGGTGCTTTTTAGCGTCTTCGCCGGCTCGCTCGCGGGTTCGCTCGTCGGGCTCGTGACGATGGCGCTCGGCCAGCGGGCATGGTCGGCAAAAATTCCTTTCGGCCCGTATCTCGCGCTCGGAGCGGTGGGGTGGATGTTTTGGGGGCCTTGGTTGGTGACTTGGTATGGCGGGTTGCTCAATCCATAGTCCCGCCCCGCTCGCACCGTCATCCCGAGCGGAGTGAAGCGAAGCGGAACGCAGTCGAGGGATCCCGTGGCGCTGCCGTCAAGCCCCCGCGCGGTGGAAGCCCCGCGACGAAGCTTCTACGAAACCCGACGGGATCCCTCGACTCCGCTGCGCTCCGCTCGGGATGACGACTTTCGGCGCTTCCGGCCAGCCCGCGACCTACGGAACCAGAAACACTTTTCCGCTGTAAGGATCTTTCACCTTGCTCCCCGGCGCGAAGCCCGTGACGTCGACGTAGCCGCCATTTTTATCGTAGGGGCTAAAGACGTAGCCGGCTTTTCCGGGAACCGGTTTCGCGTAAGGCAAACTTGCGGAGCTCGAGGCGCTCGTGCCGGCTGTGGTCTTCGTGCTCGTCGAACCGGAGTCGCTGGTGCTGCTTTCGCTCGTGCTTTTTCGCGAAGTGACACGCGGCGCCGGGGTTGGCTCCGGCGCTTCTTCTACGCGGGTTTGTTCCCGCACGACCTGCCGCTGAGGCGGCGGCGGGTTGTTCACCACCACCCGGCGTTGTTGCGAATATTGCGTCGGCGGCGGGACCTGCTGCTGGTAGGGCTGCTGCTGCGGGTAAGTCTGGTAGGTCGTGGTCGTGGTCCTCGTGTCCTCGGGCGGCTCGGTTGATTCACCGTCTATGTCCAGCTGGCGGCGGATATATTGATGCGGCGCGTCGATCATGCGAAACGTGCCCACGGCTGCCCGGTGCGCCGTCTGACAGGAAGTGAGAGCGACGGTCGCGCAAAGCAGACCAAGAAGTGGGCGTTTCATTTGCATAACTTGTTTCGGTCGTGGGACCATTGGCGGGTGGATGTAATATCGCCGGATCCCGAAAAATAGACGCATCGCGGCAGAGAATTGTTCATCGCCGCGCCGCCGTCGCCCGCGCCGCTAGCGTTCCTGCGCGACCCACTGCGTGGCGTAGCGCACCACCTCGCGTGCGCTCCCGACGCCGAGCTTTTCCTTGATGTTGGCGCGGTGGGCTTCGACGGTTTTTTTGCTGAGATGGAGCTGCGAGGCGATCTCGTGCATGTCGTGCCCTTCGCCGATGAGCTGGAAGACTTCCAACTCCCGATCCGTCAACCGCTCAACCGCGTTGCGTCCGCCGCCGCCTTGGATGTGATCAAAGAGCATCCGTTTCGTCATCGTGGGGCTGATGTAAATTTCCCCACCGATAACGCTGCGCACGGCGTGGAGAATCGAATCCAGGGCCTCGCGTTTCATGACGTAGCCGCGCGCGCCGGCCCGGAGCGCGCGCTCGGCGTAGAGCGCCTCGTCGTGCATGGAAACCACCAGGACCGGCAGCTCCGGTCGCTCGGCTTTCAGTGATTTCGTGAGCTCGATCCCATTCGCGCCGCCGCCGAGGCCGATATCGACCACCGCGAGATCGAAGAGCCCCGAACGAATCGCGGAGAGCGCGGCGCCGCTCGATTCCGCTTCCTGCGTCACCCGGAGATCGTGCTGCGAATCGAGCAGCTGCATCATCCCTTTGCGGAAAAGCGGATGATCGTCCACGAGCAGGATCGAGTATTTGCCGGCCGCGGTTCGTTTTTTAGCGGAAGTAATCGTGGGCATCGGCGGTGGCTGCGTTGCAGCAATGACTCGGGCGTCTGCCTATTATCGCACCTCCATGGCGCAACCGGATGTTGTAAAAAACCGGCAGCGATCGTGGGCGCTTTCTTGCGTGGCCGAGCGGCGACCCCTAGCTTCCGACCGATGAAATCCTCCGCCGATGTCTGACCCGCTCCAGCCGTTGCGCGAACGTCTCGACGAAGTGGATCGCCGGGTCGTTGTGGCACTTGCCGAACGCCAGCGGCTGGTGAGCGAAGTCGCGGCGCTGAAGGCGGACCCGCAGTTACCTTTGCGCGATGCCCATCGCGAACGCGAGCTGCTCGCGAAGATCTCCGCGCTCGCGAAAGCCGAGGGCGTCGATGGTTATTTCGTCGAGACGCTTTACCGGCGGATTCTCGAGCATTCCGTCCGCTTTCAGGCGGCGCGCCAGGGTGAATCGCCGGGTGGGGAAACCTTGCGCGTCGCGTATCAGGGCGTCGAGGCTTCCTACAGTCACGCAGCCGGGCGGAAGCATTTTGCAGCGGCGGCACGGGAGGTGCAGTTGCAGGGTTACAAATCGTTTGCCGCGGCGCTGGATGCACTTGCGGCCGGCGATGCGGACCTGGCGTTTTTGCCGGTCGAGAACTCCGTCGCCGGATCGATCACCGACGTTTACGACCTGCTCCGGCGCGCCGATCTGCATCTCGTGGGCGAGGAAGTTTATCGCGTGGAGCATTGCCTGCTCGCGATCGAGTCGGTGCCGCTGGGATTGATCCGACGAATCGGTTCGCACCCGCAGGCGCTCGCGCAATGCGGCAACTTTCTCCAGAGCCTCGGCGATTGCCGGATCGAGATCGAAGCGGACACGGCGAGCGCCGCGATGCTCGTGGCGGAAGCGGGCGATCTCTCGCGCGGCGCGATCGCGAGCGAGGAAGCGGCAACGCGCTACGGCCTCCAGGTTGTGAAGCGGAACATCGCGAACCAGAAGGACAATTTCACTCGCTTCATTGCGATCGCGCGCCAGCCGCAAACGGCCGACCCGCGCTTGCCGCATAAGACTTCGCTCCTGGTCACGATCGCGCATCGCGAAGGCGCGCTCACCCGCGGTCTCGAAGCGCTCGCGCGCCACGGCGTAAATCTCACGAAGCTCGAATCGCGGCCGCTGCCGGAGCGTCCGTGGCAGTATTTATTTTACCTCGATCACGAAGGCGGCGTGCATGAGGAGCACGTCGCGAAAGCGCACGCGGAGTTAGCGACCCACGCCGAAGCTATGCGCGTGCTCGGATCGTATCCGCAGGACGTGCCCGGGCGTGAGGCACTCCCCGTGGCGATCGCGCCCGCGGCCGTGAAGAAAACTTCCACCCCGGTGAAACCCGCCGTCGCGGCGGCGGATTCCTCGTATCGGCTCGCTTCCCGCGGCTCTCGCGCACAGGACAGCGTCATCGAAATTGGCGGCGCGCGCGTTGGCGGCGATGCGCCTTTCGCGATCATCGCCGGCCCGTGCTCGGTGGAATCGCGCGAGCAAATCATGGCGTGCGCGCAGGCGGTCCACGAAGCCGGCGGTCACCTCTTGCGCGGAGGTTGTTTCAAGCCGCGCACTTCGCCTTACGATTTTCAGGGCGGGGGTTTTGATGCACTGGCCATTCTTCGCGAAGCCGCCCAGGCCTACGGCCTCGCCGTCGTCACCGAAGTGATGCATCCCGGCGACGTCGACGCGGTCGCGCGTGAAGCCGACGTGCTCCAAATCGGCGCACGGAACATGCAGAATTTCGCGCTCCTGAAAGCCGTCGGCAAAACCCAGATTCCCGTGCTCCTGAAGCGCGGACTTATGGCCTCGATCGCGGAATGGCTCGCCGCCGCGGAATACGTCATGGCCGAGGGGAACGCGCGCGTGATTCTTTGCGAACGCGGCATTCGCACCTTCGAAACCGCGACGCGGAACACGCTCGATCTCTCCGCCGTGCCCGTGCTGCGGGAACGGACGCACCTGCCGGTGTTGGTCGATCCGAGCCACGCCGCGGGTCGCAGCGAATGGGTCGCGCCGCTCACCCGCGCCGCCCGCGCGGTCGGCGCGCACGGCGCGATGATCGAGTTCCATCCGGCGCCCGAGCAGGCGCTGTCCGATGGCCGGCAATCGCTCACGATCGAGGACTTCAAAGCACTGGCGGCGGAGATGTTGTCGTCCGCGCCGGCGGCGTGATCATTTCGAGCGAAATGAGCGCAGTGCAGGTGGAAACCGGAATTACTCAGGGCCGAACAGGCCGTGAAACGGAGTGAGGATCGCTCCCGCCAGTCGCTGCGTCGGTCACTGATTACATCTACAGCGTCGGCTCCAGAACGGCGTCGTTGAAATCGATTATCGATTTGCACCGTGGACACTGCGCGCCGATCCGAAACTCAAGGCCGTGCCGATCGTATTCCTGACCGCGATCGTGACGGAAAAAGAGACGACGGCGAAGGCGGTGCCGGCCGCTTATCCGTTCATCTCGAAGCCGGTCACGCCGGAGCGACTCGCGGAACGCATCCAGCGCCACCTGCGCCCTACAATTCGCCCATTCGTTCGGCGTGCGTTCGTTAGGCCAGCGCGTGGGCCTGGAGATCTTCCAGGTTCACAAACTCCAGCGCCGAGCTGTGGGTCGCGGCGAGATCGACCGGTGGCGCGACCCCGCGCTCGAGCGCCTGCGCCCAGCGCGAGACGCAGATGCACCAGCGGTCGCCCGGTTTTAGTCCGGCAAAACCCCACTCCGGATGCGGCGTGACCAGGTCGTTGCCCATGAGCACCGCGTAATCGAGAAAATCCCGCGTCATCTCCGCGCAGACCGTGTGTAGCCCGGTGTCTTCCGGCCCGGTGCGGCAGTAGCCATCGCGATAAAACCCGGTCGCCGGTTCGCTGCAACACGCTCGCAATTCCGTTCCCAAGACATTCGTCGGCACAGGCGGAAGGTAGCGGGCGTAGGCAAAGCCGTGCAAGCTGAGAGATGCCCGCCTCGCCGGAAATCGCCACGGCGCTCTGGCTAATGCCAGAGGACGCGGCGGCGGAGCCTTTGCGCGACCTCATCGCGCGGCTCGCGGCGAAGTTTGATGCACCTGTTTTCGCGCCGCACCTTACGCTCGGTCTCGGGCCCGCCGCACTTCTCGAGAAGATCGAGAGCGGGCCGCTCGAGCTCGCAATCGTCGGTTTCGATTGCTCGAGTCGATTTACGAAAAGCCTCTTCCTCCGCTTCGGGCTCTCGCCCGCGCTCGCGCAACTGCTCGATTCCTTAGGCTTGGAGGCTGCGGATTACGATCCGCACCTCAGCCTGCTCTACGCCGAGATGCCGCTGGCGCAGAAGGAAGTCGTCCGCGCGACGCTCCCGCGCCTCCCGTTCACGGAGGTCCGGTTCGTCGCGGCGGAAGCGGTGCGCTGCTCCCTCCCGGTCGCGACGGCTGCGGATGTCGCCGCATGGGAGACCGCCGCGCGGCGGTCGTTGCTCTAGTCGCGCCCATTGGTCAGCTCCATCTTCACCTCGTCACCAGGCCTTGGTCGGTAAATTCAGGAACGAGAGCGACATGAAAGGCGCCGGGAGATCACATCCTAACGACCTCGCGGCGGCGTTGAGCGCAGCGATTTTTTCGATCACCGTTTCCAGAGGTTGATCGAAACGAGCCCGGCGATCGGCAGCGGCAGCACTGCCAACACCCGACCATGCGTTACCGGGGATTCATGCGCCAATTGGTCTCGATTGCGCCGATTCGCCGAGAGAAGTTGCAGTCAGCGTGCTCGCCGAAATTCTCGTAGTCCTCCGGAGGAAAACCAGCCGCAAACTCCGGAATAATCCGCCCGCGGCGGGCTCTCAGTCCTAAGGAGAAGACAGATCGCCGCGGGGCCTCAGGGGGAGGCAAGCGAAAAGAGCCGCAAAAGCGATTTTAGCAGTTGAGATAATTTTGGCGCTCGACAGGGCCAAAAGAATGAACAACAAGCAACCACGCCCTGTCTCTAATCCGATATTTAACCTTGTTAACTACTTTCCCTAATGGTAGAAACTGCGTCCCATTTATACCGCGGTGCGTAACATCCCGGTCCGAGTGGAACTCAACACACACTTTCTACCTTTCTCATGAGAACTTATATGGCCGCTGAAGATAGCGATACTGGAATAAAAATCTACCTGCGCGAGATCGGGCAAATCCCGCTGCTTACCCCGTTGCAGGAGATCGAACTCGCCGCGAAAATCAAGAAGGGCGACAAGGAAGCGCGCGCCCTGATGATCCGCTCCAACCTGCGTCTCGTCGTCAAGATCGCGCACGATTACGCCAACCTCGGGCTCCCGCTCCTCGACCTCGTGTCCGAGGGCAACATCGGCCTGATGAAGGCGGTCGAGCGTTTTGACCCGGCCAAGGGCGGCAAACTCTCGACCTACGCTGCGTGGTGGATCAAGCAATCGATTAAACGCGCACTCGCGAACCAGTCGAAGACGATCCGTCTGCCCGTCCATCTGGTCGATAAAATCTCCAAAATGCGCCGCGTCTCGCTCCAGATGAGCGAAGAACTCGGCCGCGAACCGACCGATGACGAGCTCGGCGAAGAGATCGGCATTGCCGCGGGCAAAGTCTCGCAGCTCAAGACTGTCTCGATTCGCCCGGCTTCGCTCGACGCGCCGATCAGCGACGATGATTCGACCGAATTTGGCGAGATCGTCGGCGACGAAGAAGCGCAAACGCCGTTTGAATTGCTCCGCGACAAGAACCTCCGCAACGAAGTCGGCGGGCTCCTCGACGTGCTCGACGATCGCGAACGGAAGATCATCTTCTCGCGCTTCGGGCTCGATGGCGGGAAGCCGAAGACGCTCGAGGAAGTGGGCAAAAAATTCGGTGTCACCCGCGAGCGCATCCGGCAATTGCAGAACATCGCGCTCTCGAAACTCCGCCGCGCTTTGAGCAAGAAAGAGCGCCCGGTGGACGTCGAACTGACGGAAGCGTAGTCGGCAGTTTACCTAACGAATCACGAGCGCGCGGACGGCAACGTCCGCGCGCTTTCGTTTGCGCTGAGCGATCGGAAAACAGGCGTTGTCATACCCCGCCGGGGGGGGGGGGGGGGGGGGGGCGGGCGCGGGGGGGGGCGGGGGGGGGGGGGGGTGGGGGGGGGGGGGGGGGGGGTGGGGGGGGGGGGGGGGGGGGGGGGGGGTCGGCCTCGTCGTTGTCGCTGCGCTTTTCGCAGCCGG
>JBBSUP010000032.1:0-29903 GCA_038234295.1 Chthoniobacterales bacterium | reverse complement strand
TCACGAAACCCGCGCCCACGCCCCGCCCGATCTGCCCGGAATTCCACGGCGCGCGATAATCCGGTTCCACCTCCGTGGAAGTGATGCGGACGAGACTGCTTTGGATTTGGCCATTTGGCTGCGCCTGCGCCCCGGCGACGATGACGAGCGCGAGCGCGCAAAAAAGGAAACGGATTCGGTGCATCAGAAAAAGAGCGGGAAGATCAATCGGAAGGCTGCGGCTGTAAACGGCAATCGCAGGGTTAGATGAGCGGAACCGGAAAACGTTCAGTCGCGTGGTTCGTTTCTTCTTCGTCCGTCCGCGTCCGCAATCTTGACTTTTGAACGACAGAATCAGTAGAACCTCACCATGACGACTCGATTTCTTCGCGCGCTTACCCTGGCGGCGATCTGCGCGACCTCTTCATCTCTCCAAGCCGGCAGCGCGACCTGGAAATCCAGCGCGGAAGACGATTCGTGGTTTAACAGCGCAAACTGGAACCCGGCAACCATCCCTGATGGTCCGGCCGACGTCGCTTCCTTCGGAGTGACGAACGTGAGCTTCATCACCGGGCTGGGCGCGACCTTGAGCCAGATCGACTTCGCCGCGAACGCCAGCACCTACCAGATCACGCTCGACTCTGCGTCCCACACCATCGGGGGCGCGGGGATCACTGGGAGCGGGGAAAAGTTTGTCATCCCGGTCGGAATAGTCGGCGATGTCCTGCCGGAACTCGTTTTCGCTAACGCGGCCGACGCCGGGAGCAATCAGTTTGTTCTCAATGGCTCGAATAACATATCCATGCTGCCCGGTGATGTAATTTTTCGCGATAATTCCACCGCAGGCTCCGCCGTTTTCTCACTCCCATCCGGCGGACAGCGGGGCCGGGTTGTTTTCCTGGACTCCTCCAGCGCAAGTCTCGCCAGTTTTTTCAGTTCCGGCCTTATCTACATACAAGGAAGCGCGACAGCGGCGCAGGGTTACTTCGAGATCGAGGGCGGGAGCGCTCCCGGCGTGATCGGTGGCTATCTCTGGCTCGGGGAGGCGAGTCACGGGGGGAGTGCCCAATTCGGGGTTCAGGCCGGCGTCATCTCCGGAGCCCCCGGCGGAATCATGGTAATCACAGGCAGCGCTGTGGCCGAGGCTGCGCAGATCTTTGCCAACGACGGGCCCGGTGATGGGGGCCTGATTCAGTTTCTCGACAGTTCTACCATCGCCGGCGGCATGGCGAGCTTTCAACTGAATGGCAAAGGACAGATGGATATCAGCGGGGCCAGGGAAAATCCGGCGATCGGTTCGCTCTCCGGAACCGGCCCGGTCTTTCTTGGCACCCGCAAGCTCACCTCCGGTAGGAACCTCATGAGCACGACTTATAGCGGCTTACTCCAGGATGGCGGGATCAGCGGCGGCACGGGCGGTTCTTTTGCCAAGGTTGGCTCCGGCACTCTGACTCTGATGGGAGCCAACACTTACACCGGCTCGACCTCCCTCAATGGCGGGACCTTGAAACTCATTAACACCACGGGGTCAGTCACGGGCACCGGGCCGGTGCAGGCGAACGCGGGCAACCTCGGCGGCAGCGCTATCATCGCGGGGGCGGTTACAATCGGAGCGAATAACGCGGACCGACCGCACCTCGCTCCCGCGACTGGCAGTCAGGTGCCCGGCTCGCTGACCATGGAAAGCGGCCTTATCTTTAATAGCAACGGCGGCTATAACTATCTCCTGCGTGCGAAGGGCCGCCGCATCCTGGCCGATCGCGTGAACGCGAATGGAGTGATCATTAACTCAGGAGCTACCTTCACCCTTCTCGCGACCGTCAAAGGCGCGGTGCAGATCGGCACGGCCGCGACGGTGATCAACAACACCAGCGCTAGCCCGATCAGCGGCACCTTCAGTAACCTCGCCGACGGAGCGGTCCTAACCGTGGGTAGCACTAAGTTCCAGGCCAACTACGAAGGCGGTAACGGTAATGACCTCACGCTTACGGTGGTCCCCTGAGCGCGCCGCTGCTCACCGACCTCGGGTAGCGCCCACGTCCCGTGGGCTGGTCGCG
Source organism: Chthoniobacterales bacterium (assembly GCA_038234295.1). Classification (GTDB taxonomy): domain Bacteria; phylum Verrucomicrobiota; class Verrucomicrobiia; order Chthoniobacterales; family UBA10450; genus Palsa-1392. The sequence goes on along the minus strand of JBBSUP010000032.1, from coordinate 27,867 downwards.
GTGTTCCACCGCGACGAACTTACCTAGCAGCAACGAGTCTCCCATAGGTGACAACCGTCCCTGCGCGGGAGAAACAGGTTCATCGCCGCGCGACACCGCGACCAGCAAGCGCGCAACCGGAAAAGTCACTCTCGAATGGATCATCGCCCGACCAACCCGGGCGCGAATAAGAGTCATCGCGACACTTCCAGCAGCCAAACTACGGGTGTGTCTGGAGCGCAACGCGCTGTCGTCGCCGTTTTCTTTGCCTGGGTCCACCCTGCGATGACAGAGCATCGCGCTCCACGGCCGGTGGCCGTTGCGTAAAGTGCATCACGCGCTTCAAAGACGCGGACGACACGGCGGTCGTCCCTCCACAGCGGTGCTCTCATTGTCGGGCGGGCGCTTCGCCTGCCCGGATCATGGAGCCGGGGCAACCGAAGCGGTCGCCCTACAATTACACGCTAGCGCGCTTGAGGAGGTCGCTCAGCACCTTCTCCGCTTCGAAGACCTCGCGTGCGACCGCGCGTGCGGCGCGACTTTGTTTCTTATAATCCGCGTTGATCTCACGCACCGCCTCGGCGATTTCGCCTAACGAGCGAAAGGCGAAGAGCCCGCCGTCATTGCCGTAGTGATCGGTGAAGCCCGTCTCCTGCGTGATCACCGGCCGCCCCGCCGCGAGATAACAGGCGCTGCGATCGCTGAACCAGCCGGTGTGCAGCCGCACATATTGGTCCTTCGCGACCGTAAACTCGCCTTTGGAGTTTCTGATATAGTTACGATAGTCCCAGTAATCGACACTCATCAGGTGCGGCGGACGGAAGCGCCAGTCGTTTGCGAGGAACTTATTCCGGGTCTTCTCGTCTTTGATGTCGGTCGCTAACTCAAAAGGCTCACCCGATTTTGTCGGCGCGGCGACAAAGCGCAGGAACTCGCGCGACTTACTCCAGAGATATTTTTCGCCGCGCCATTCGATGTCCTTGAGGCCGCTTGTGGACCAGTTCGCGATCGAGGTAAACACCGCCGTCGCATTCGGCGCACGACTTGTCTTCCAAAGATCGGTCACTACCGGCTGGCGGGTAGGGAACCAGCGCAGTTTATGCAAGGGCACGGGGAACCGGTCGTTCCCGATGTTCTCACCGAAGGTAAAAAGCGCACGATGTTTACCGAGGTAATCGATCGTCGAGCGCACTTTCTTATCGACCTTGATCTGCTCGACGCCCGGGTCGCTCTCGACGTAGAGGAGGCGGTCGCTTTGCAGGAGGTCATCGTTGAATTCCTGGGTCCCGCAGACATTGAGAATCGCATCGGCCTCGCGGTAGAGTCGTCTTATTCTCGTTAGGCTGAGGCCGGCCGTGGGGAGGTCCGGGAGGTAGCGCGCGCAGAAGCCCCAGCGCCGCTCAAAGCCGAACTCACGCGCCAGTTGCCCGAGGATTTTCGCGGCGTAACCGAAGTCGTTGTTCGTGTCGAAATTCGTCGGGTTGTAGGGAATCCGGGCGGAATCTTCGATGTAGTAAATGTCGTGTCCGAGCCGTTGGAGCCCGACGAGGTAGTGGACATGCTGCCAGATCACGCCCGCGATCGGCATCGAGCCCATGAAGCCCATGACCACGATTTTCTTGCGCTTCATGAAGAAATTTTAACCGCGGATTTCACGGATGACGCGGATGGGAGGAGGTGGATTTTTTCTTCATCCGTGCAATCCGCGTAATCCGCGGTTCATAACTGCTTCACCACGATCGCGGGATTGCCCGCGACCACGGTGTTAGGCGCCACACTTTTGGAGACGACCGAGCCAGCCGCGACGACCGAGTTTTCACCGATGGTGACGCCCTTGAGAATGACCGCGTTCATCCCAATCCAGACGTTATCCGCGATCCGGACTGGCGCGGTGCGGATCGGCGGACGCGGCGGGCGGTCCTTGAAATAGGGCGCGAGCGCGAGCGCGTCTTGGCGGCGTTGTGCGGGATCGATCGGATGGAAATCAGAATCGGCGATCCCGACATTCCAGGAGATCAGGCAATGGCTGCCGATCTCGATCAACTCCTCCGCCATGCAAAGCGCGCCGTTCATGAGCGTAAAGTCGCCCACGGTGCAGCGGCCGTTTTTGCCGAGCGCGAACGAGCAGCCGGCGTAGCACGAAACGTAGTTGCCTAACGACACCGCGTCGGGCAAAGGACTGCGCATGAAACGGAAAATTTGCGCCGTCTCGCAGTAAAAGCCTTCGCCAAATTTCACGTTGGGCGGAATGGGATCGGCCCACCAATCACTCTCGACTCGGCGCTCGCTGTTGACGTTGCTCATGAGGTGGCCGGGTAGTTGCCGGCATTGTAAAGTCTCGCGTAAGAGCCGCTGCGCGTTACCAATTCCGGCCCGCGCCCTTCCTCGATCACGCGACCGTTTTCGAGGACGACGATCTTGTCGACGTGGTGAATCGTCGCGAGACGATGGGTGACGATGAGGGTGGTGCGGCCGTGCATCAGTTCCTTGATTGTCTCCATGATCGCCGCTTCCGTCGTCGGGTCGAGCGCGGAAGTCGGTTCGTCGAGGAGAAGGATGGGCGCGTTCTTGAGGAAGGCGCGGGCGATGCCGAGGCGCTGGCGCTGCCCGACGCTGAGATGACCGCCGCGCTCGCCCACCGGACTGTTATACTCGTTAGGCAAACGCCGGATGAAATCGTCCGCCTGCGCGCGGCGGGCGGCTTCGTGGATTTCCTCCTCGGTCGCGTCGGGTCGGCCGTAGGCGATGTTTTCGCGGATCGTGGTGGAAAAAAGGAGCGTGTCCTGAAGGACGATCGCAATTTTGGCACGGAGCGATTTCTTCGTGATCTCGCGCAGGTCGCGGCCATCCAGCCTCACGACACCTGAGGTCGGATCGTAAAAGCGAGGCACTAAACTGAGGAGCGTGCTCTTGCCCGCGCCGGTGCCGCCAACGAGCGCGACGATTTGGTTGGGCGCGATCGCGAGATCGATGCCTTCGAGCACCGGCAGCGCGTCGCTGTAACCAAAACGAACATCTTCGAAGGAAATCGCGGCCTGGGTTTCCGAGATGGCAACGGCATCAGGAGCGTCGCGCACGTCGTCCTCGCGATCGAGCACTTCGAAGCAGCGCTGCGCCCCTGCGGTCGCCCCTTCCATCGCCCACGCCGTGTAGGTGAGTTCTTGGAGCGGCTGGTAGAGCATGACCAGATAGGAGCTGAAGAGGATGAGCGATCCGAGCGTGAGGCTACCCGCAAGAACGTGCAGCGTGCCGAGATACCACATGGCGGCGGTGCCGATCCCCATTAGCGTGGTGATGACCAACGCGCTCTGCACATTCGTGAGGGTAAGCTTCAGGTTGGCTTGCAGGCTGCGTTGCGCGCGCTGGTGGAATTGCGAGACCTCGAAATCCTCCCGCCCAAAGGCCGCGACCATTCGGATCGAGCTCAAGCCTTCCTGCGCCTGGGTCAGCATCGCGCTGTCCTGTTCTTGGATAGAGGTCGACTCGGTGCGGATGCGATGGGCGAAGAAATAGATCGCCCCGACGATGAGCGGGACGATGCCTAACGACAGCAGAGTGAGCTGCCAATCGAGCCGCAGCATGATGAAAAAGATGCCGAGCAACGTGATGACGGAGCCAAAGATGTTGGTGAAGCCTTTGTTGTAGATCGTCTGGATGGCCTGGGAATCGTAGGCCACCCGAAAGCTCGAATCCGCCGAGCGGCGTGCATCGTGATACTTGAGCGAGAGCGATTGCAGATAGGAATAGAGATCGGTCCGCAACTTGAGCAGCGCCTGCAGCCCGACCTTCACGAAGATGTAGCTGGTCAGGAGGTTGATCAGTCCCCAGAGCACCTGGAGCCCGACGAGCGCGAGGGAGAGGGGCAGGATGTAGCTGTGCCAATCGGCGTGGGTCACCCGAAAAGCGGAATCCGGCGGCACGATCTGGTCGACGATCACCTTTACCGGCCACGGCTTGAGCAGGTTGACCCCGATCCCGATGAGCGAGAAGACGAGACCCGCGAGCGTCGGCCCGAGGAAGGGCCGATAATAGCGGAGGACGCGCCGGTAGATCATGAGAAGTGCGGAATGCGAATTGCGGAATCGGGATTGGAAGGCAAGCTAGCCGCTCCGCTAGTTCAATTCCGAATTCCCGCTTCCGCAATCCGCATTTCACCTCGTGCATCATTTACTCGAACTCTGGTTTGGTTGGGTCAGGGACGGCGGCTACTGGGGAATCATCGCGCTGATGGCGATGGAGAGTTCGATCATCCCGGTGCCGAGCGAGATCGTGATCCCGCCCGCGGCGTTCCTCGCGGCGCGCGGTGATCTCAGCTTTACCGGCGTGATTTTGGCGGGAACTCTCGGATCGTATATCGGCGCGGCGCTGAGTTATTGGGTCGCGCTATGGGTGGGCCGGCCGATTCTGCTGCGCTTCGGAAAATATTTTCTCATCGGTCCCGACAAACTCGAGCGCGCGGAAGTGTGGCTCCAACGCTATGAGGCGGGCGGCGTTTTCTTCGCGCGGCTGTTGCCGGTGATTCGGCACCTGATTTCAATCCCGGCCGGGATCGTGCGGATGAACTTCTGGATCTTCAGTGCGGTCACGATCGTCGGGTCGGCCCTCTGGTGCAGCGTGCTCGCCTACCTTGGGATGAAAGCATATCGGGCGCAGCCGAACCTGATCGATGATCCAGACGGCCTCGTGCAGCTGATGAAATCGCAATCGCATTGGATCGTCCTTTTCGTCGCGGTGCTCGCTGTTCTCTACGTCGTTGTGCTCCGGCTCTCGGCGAAAAAGCGCGAGGTCTAAGCCGAGACCTCACCGGCCGCGGGAGTGTCAATATCCTGACACTGCTGTTACACTTTTCACTCGCGGCGTATGGAATTCGCGGATGGAGATTGAACGATCTAGAGGGAAACGCTCTCAAAAGGGATTGTGGCACCCATTCTGCTGGTAAAAGAGCTGTCACAACCACAACGACAATGAAAAAGAATACTCAAATCCTCAAAAAGACTTCCAAACTTTCTCTCGGCGATCTCATTCTCGCCGTCAGCTCCTGCACGAAGAACACAAAGGAAACCGTCGCCGCTGTGGCCGACCTCCTCGGTAGTGGTCAGGTGCGGGTGCACAGTAACGGTCGCTACAATCGCGCCCGGGTCTGCTAACAAATTTCCGACTTCGGATTTCAGCGAGCGTCGCGCAGATGGGAAACTGTCTGCGCGACGCTTGTTTTTAGCTAGTCGCTCGCACCTTGGAGGGCGGAGCTCCTGCGACGCCGCGGAGACGACGGTGCAATTTCAGGTCACGCAGGAATGACGCTCAGGATTCGCGGAGCTCATCCCTCCAGGTTAGCTGGAGAATTGGCGCGAAAACGCTTTCCGGCCGCCGCGGTCTCCTTATCTTGCCGGCGTGATCGCCCGTTATTCCCGTCCGGCCATGCGCGAGATCTGGTCGGAAGAGCGCAAGCTCCAGATCTGGCTCGAGATCGAAACCCTCGCCTGCGAGGCCATGGCAGACCTCGGGGACATCCCGAAGGCTGATGCCGTTGCCATTCGCGAGCGGGCTCGATTTTCCGTCGAGGAAATCCATAAGATCGAGGAGCGAACGAATCACGACGTCATCGCCTTTCTCGAGAACGTCGCCGAATCGGTCGGCCCGGCCGCGCGCTGGATTCATCAAGGGCTGACTTCGTCCGACCTGCTCGACACCACGCTCGCGGTGCAGATGTGCGAGGCCTCGAAGATCCTCGCGCGAGACATTGAGGACCTACGCAGCGTCATTGCGGCACAGGCACTTCGTTACAAAATGACACCAATGATCGGCCGCAGTCACGGGATTCACGCGGAGCCGATTACTTTCGGGCTAAAACTCGCCCTCATGTTCGACGAATTCGGCCGCGCCGCGGAACGCCTTGCGCAAACGACCGAACGGGTGCGGGTCGGGAAATTGAGCGGCGCCGTTGGCACGCACGCGCACCTTGACCCGCGGATCGAGCGGCAGGTCTGCGAGAAGCTCGGCTTGAAACCGGCCGTGCTTTCCACCCAAATCATCCAACGCGACCGGCACGCGGAGTTCTCGACCACGCTCGCGTTGATCGCTTCGAGCATTGATCGCTGGGCGACAGAACTGCGACATCTTCAGCGCACCGAAGTGCTGGAAGTGGAGGAATTTTTCAGCGCCGGCCAGAAAGGCAGCTCCGCGATGCCGCACAAACGCAACCCGATCACGGCCGAGCGCCTGAGCGGGCTCGCGCGCGTCCTCCGCGGGAACGCCGTGGTCGGGCTCGAGAACGTCGCGCTCTGGCACGAACGGGATATTAGCCATTCGAGCGCGGAACGGATCATCCTGCCCGACTCGTGCACGCTGCTTGATTACATGCTCGTGAAGCTGCGCGGGTTGGTGGAGAAGCTGCTCGTCTACCCCGAAAACATGGAGCGCAACCTTGGACTAACGAAGGGTCTCTATTTTAGCCAGTCGATCCTGCTCGCGCTGACCCGCGCGGGCGCCGCGCGGCAGGTTGCCTACGAAGCCGTCCAGCGCGCCGCGATGAAAACCTGGCAAGGCGATCGGCCGCTGGCGGAGAACGTGAAAGCGGAACCGGAAATCATGGCGCTTCTTTCGCCAGCGCAAATCGACGAGCTCTGCTCGCTCGACATCCATTTCCAGCACGTTGACGAAACTTTCCGTGCGCTCGGGATCTAAAGCTTCGGTTCGTTCAGAGCACTGACGCCGCTCACGCGGATCATGACGACGCCGTGCGGCGCGACCTCGGCCGCAAATCCATCCGCGAAAACTCCGAGATCCTTCTGTCGCCAGAGGTCGCGCACCTTCCGGCGTCCGGCCGCGCCCAAGTCGCTCCATTTCACTGCGACTCGTGCGCGACTCGGGCCGCGATTGAACAACCCGACGGCCCACGAACCGTCCGCGAGCGGCTTGCCATAGGCGACCCGCTGACCGGATTCAGCCACCGGAGTCGCCGGCTGGCAGAGTTCGTCCTGATCGACCGCGAGGATTTCATCGTTGGTGATCAGGCCGAGGGTGAAGGGATCGAGCTGCTCGAGGTCGCAGCCGAGGAAGAGGGGAGCCGCGAGCAGACACCACAGACTCACCTGCGTGTATTGTTCGTCGGAGGTGAGCATGGTGGGGCGAGGGCGGTCCCAGCCGATCCGGCCGATCACGAGCATGTCGGGGTCGTTGTAATGACCGGGCCCGGTGAAAGGCGCCCACGCGTTCACCCGGAAGCCGACCTCGAGATCGCGCCACTTGTCGTGGACGTCGATCGTTCCGCGCCAAATATTGGCGGTCCCGATGAGCTTCGGCGCCAGTGAGAGATCGACGTCGTTCGCGAGGCTGTAAACAATATCCCGCCCGGTGGCGCGGAGGGCGTCTCGCATCTCGTCGATATGCGGCAGATCGGTGGGGTCCCAATCATATTTCAGAAAATCCACGCCCCAGACGCTCCACTGGCGCGTGTCCTCGCGCACGAAGGAAAATTTCCCGAACGTTCGCAGTCCATCGTTGATCTTTTTCAGGCGCCGTTTTTCCAGACGATGCCCGATCCGTGCCAGGGAGGAATAGGCGCTCATCCACGAGCGTTCTCGCGGGAAGCGATAGCGATAAACCTCCGTGTGCCGGCCCGCCTGGATCCAGTCGTAGCTGCCATCGGCATGATCGGCGGTGGAACCGATGTGGGCGTAATAGCTCGTCCGCCAGGGCGTGGAATAGAGGCCGAACTTCAGTCCGCGCGCGTGAATCTCGTTCGCCAGCCTCGCGAGATCGGGAAACTTCCGGTTCGGCTGGATGGCGTTGAACGAACCCCCGCGGATGCCTTGCCAGCCGTCATCGATCGTCACATAGCTCCAGCCGTGATCACGCAACCGCCGGGTGACCAGCGCCCGCGCGGCCGCGTCCACTTTTTCCTGGCTCACCTGGCCGCCCCAGCAATTCCAACTATTCCAGCCCATCGGCGGCGTCAGCACAATCCGGTCGCCAACGACGATGGTGAACGCTCGGTCGGCGCGGCCCAGACGGTTCCGCGCTTGCAAGGTCACCGGATAACGACCCGCGCGCGGCAAGCGGCCGGTGATCCGTCCGCTCGACGCCTCGAGGGTCAAGCCAGCCGGCAAAGCCGTCACAGCGTAGGTTATCGGCTTTTCCCCCGTGACCGGGATCTGGAAAAGAAAAGGCGCGCCCGGGCGAACACCGAAGACGTTGGCCCCATTGATTCTGGGGGTGAGCGGCGTCGGCGGGGTGAGGATCGGAAAGGTGTCCGGGCGGGGCTTGATCGGAGCGCGTTCGCAGGCCGTTGCGCCGAGGAGCGCGAGAAGCAGCGCGCCGTGGAATCTCAAAGCTGTTTTTCGTCGCCGCACGATCGGCTGTGATTAACAGGCGAGAAGCCAACGGACAAGCCGTCTCCGGTTGCGGCGGCCGCCGAGGAAATCGGAAGACGTTTACAACGTGCGCCACTTCCCGTATCCACCCGCTCATGGTCCGAAGCGCCCGCCTGCCCCGAAAGCCGAAGCTCAACGACGGCTTCCGCATGCGCGGGCTCGAAGTCACGCGGCTCGAAGGTTTCAGCGACGCCGTCTTCGGCTTTGCTCTCACCCTGCTCGTCGTCTCGCTCGATGTGCCGAAGACGTTTGCCGATCTGCTCACGACCATGCGCGGGTTTCCGGCCTTCGCAGTTTGTTTCACCCTCCTCGTCCTCGTCTGGAACGCGCACTACAACTTCTGCCGCCGCTATGGCTTACAGGACACGACCGCGCGGGTGCTCACCTGCATCCTGCTTTTCCTCGTTCTCTTCTACGTTTACCCGCTGAAGTTCCTCTTTAGCGCGAGCTTCAGCATCTCTTTCTACGGCCGCGAACTTAACGATGCCATTCACATGACCGGCCGCGAGCTCTCGCTTCTCCTCACCATTTACGGGCTCGGTTTCGCGGGCGTCTATCTCGCGCTCGCGCTGCTCTACCGCCATGCCTACAGCATGCGGGATGAGATCGGGCTCTCGGAACTCGAGCGGCTCGATACGCGTTTTTTCATGGCGCGATTTTTTGGGATGGTCGTCGTTGGTCTGCTCGCGTCGGCCACCGCGCAAATTCGCGGCATCTTCACCTACGCCGGTCTGTTTTACCTCGTGCTCTTTCCCTACCTGCGGCTGCAGCGCTGGCTCCATCTCCGGCGGCGTGCGCCGCTTCTCGCGGCGGAATTGAGCACTCGTTAGGCAAAGCTCGCGGTTGCGCGGCGGAGTCGGTGCTCGGAAGGTCAGCGACGCCCATGCCGAAGCCGTTCTACATCACCACCGCGATCGATTACACGAACGGCGCGCCGCACATTGGCCACGCTTACGAGAAGATCCTCGCCGATGTCCTGGCGCGTTATCATCGACTGAAAGGCGACGAAGTTTTCTTCCTCACCGGGGTCGATCAACATGGGCAGAAAGTGCAGCAATCGGCCGAAAAAGCCGGGGTCGCGCCGCAGGAGTTCGTCGATGAGATCACCGCCAAGTTCGTCGCGCTCTGGGAAAAACTCGACGTCCGCTACGATCGCTGGGCGGAAACGACCGACGATCATCACAAAGAAAATGTGCGCAGGAATTTGCAGATCCTCTGGGACGATAAAGACCCGGCGACCGGCGAGAGCCGCTGGCTCTACAAAAAAACGCAGCGCGGTTTTTACAGCGTGCGCCAAGAGCAATTCCTGACCGAGAAGGACCGGGACGAGCAGGGAGAGTTCGGTCCCGAGTGGCAGCCGGTGGAAGAGCGCGAAGAGGAAAATTTCTACTTCCGGCTCAGGCAGGATCATGCAACGGGCGCGCCGGGCTTTGACCCGAAACAGTGGCTGCTCGACTTCATCGACAAGAGTGCTCGCGAAGGAAAGCCGTTCGTTATTCCCGGTTTTCGGGTCCTCGAGCTGCGCAACGCGGTGGAGAAACTCGAGGGTGATCTTTGCATATCGCGTCCCGCGTCGCGGCTAAAATGGGGCATTCCATTCCCGGAAAGTTTCGGCGCCGGCTTCGTCACCTACGTCTGGTTCGACGCGCTTGTGAACTACATCAGCTTTACCCCTGGCCACGACCCCAGCCACCGCCAGCTCGGCGCTGGCCAGAAGACCGAATTCGCCAGGTGGTGGGGCGCAGCGCTGCACGTCATCGGGAAAGACATCCTCATTCCCGCACACGGCATTTACTGGCCGATTATGTTGAAGGCGTTTGAGTATGCCGATGAGGAGATACCGACGTTCCTCGTTCACGGCTGGTGGAATATCTCCGGCGCGAAGATGAGCAAGTCGTTAGGCAACGTCATCGACCCAGATGCACTTGCCGACAAATACGGTGCGGACGCGCTTCGCTACTACCTGATGAGCGACATCGTGACCGGGAAAGACTCCGATTTCTCCGAGGGGCGCCTGATCGAACGCTACAACGCCGATCTCGCGAACTCGCTCGGCAACCTCCTCAACCGGACCCTAAACATGGCAGGCCGCTACTGCCCCGCCGGTGTCCGCCAAGGGCCTGCTCGCAAAGAACACGAGGTCATCAAAAACCTCGTCGACGTTTACGTGGCGGTTTCCGGCGATGGGTCCATCAGTGCCGCGCTGGAGAAGACGCTGACCATCGCGACCGAAGCCAACCAGTTCATCGAACAAAATGCGCCGTGGAAGATGGCCAAGGCGGGCGAAATCTCTGCGGTCGCCGAGATTCTTTACGATTTGGCCGAGCGTCTTCGGATCATCGCGATATTAGTGTCCCCAGTTCTCCCGAAAGCCGCGCATGGCATCTTCGACCAACTGAATTGGAAGATGGAACCGGAGCTCGCCGGGAAAGAAGCGCGCTTCTCGTTAGGCGACGCGGGGTGGGGCCAACTCCCCGACGGCCACGTCGTAGGTCAGCCGATTCCGCTATTTCCGCGCATCGAGCCGGCCCCGGAGAAAAATTAAGTTCCCCGCGCGCGGATGCCCGCAAGCGCAGTGTCGCTATAAAACGCGCCTTTCGGCGGCGTCTCCCATCCGCTCACCCTCACGGTGTAAGGCTGAGCTAGAGGCGCGGGGCGGCCTCGGTAGCTGGCGGCCGGCCACCTGAGGAGCTACCTCCGCATGCTGAAAGTAATGGGCACAAGCACGGCCGGAACCTCATCCGGATGGCGCACTTGCCAATGTACGAACGCCCAGAGGCAGGCGTGATCCAGGATGATGTAACCGGTGCTGCGCAGAACCTCGATGTTCTTCACTTTGCCGTCGGGGCCGAAGTGAATCTTGAACCTGCCGGTGCCAGTCGCGCGCGCTTTGCGCGCCGCCGCGGGATATCCGGCGCCCGGTGATACTTGAGGATTTTATCGACCTCCTTCATATCCACGCGCACCTCCTCCCCGGACGTTTCGCTCTGCTTCGATGGAGCGGGGGCGCGGAGAGGCTGATCCGCAGCGACGGATTGAAGACAGAGAGCGAAAAGGAGGAGAGCGGGCAGGGAAAGCCGCGACGAGCCGGTGGGATTCATCTGATGCGCTGGATTCTAGCACCGGCGTCTTCTCTGGGGCAATCTTTACGGGCGGCGTCGCCTTAGGCCGCTGGCGCCTCGGCGGCTTGGGTTGGAAGCCCGCGAAGTCGCCTCCTCCGGCACGCCGTGCCGACTCTTCGGGAATTATTCCGTTTGCCGGCTCTTTTACTGATTGCGTCGAACAACCCGGCCCGGCACTCTCACCGGCAGTTTGAAGTTCATTAACCTGACGCGGCGCACGGAGATTGGCGCCAACAGTTATTACCTCGGGGCGAATGGGCAGGGGATGGTGCTCGACAGCGGCATGCATCCGAAGGAAACCGGCGAGGCCGCGCTCCCAAATCTGGCCGCGCTCGCTGGCCACCCGGTCGACGCGATTTTGATTTCGCATGCGCATCTCGATCATCTCGGTTCGCTCCCCGTGCTCATGCGGCAGCAGCCGCAGGCGAACGTCTTCATGACGAGCGCGACCGCGCAGATCGGCGACGCGTTACTCCACAACTCCGTGAACGTCATGACCCGGCAGCGCGAAGAAGTCGGCACGGCGGTTTACCCGCTCTACACCCATCGTGAGGCCGACCGCGCGACCGGTCGCTGGCAGGCCGCGCCGTTGCATCAGCCGATCAACCTCGCGGGCGAACGGAGCAGCGTTTTGCCTAACGACGAGGTCGATTTCGAGTTCTGGGACGCCGGTCATGTGCTCGGCGCGGCCGGAATTCGCATCCGCCTCGAAGGGCGCACCGTCTTCTATACCGGCGATGTGAATTTCGACGACCAGACGTTGCTCAAAGCCTCATCGTTTCCCGAGAGCGAGGTCGATGTCCTCATCATCGAGACGACGCATGGCGCGACGCCGGTGCCGGAAGGTTTCACGCGCGAAGGCGAGGTGGAACGTTTCGCCTCCTCGTTAAACGCCGTCTTCGCGCGCGATGGATGCGTCCTCATCCCGGTGTTTGCGCTCGGCCGGACGCAGGAAATCCTGACTCTGCTCTACGATCTGAAGCGCGCGCAGAAGATCGCGGACGTGCCGATCTACATCGGCGGCCTGAGCGCGAAGATGACCGACATCTACGATCGCCGCGCGCACGACACGGCGCGGGTGCATCCGGGTTTCGAGCTTTTCCCGGAGGTGCAGCCGTTCGTGTTGAACAGCAAATCGATCAGCGACGCGCCTGCCCGCCCCGGCCGCGTCTACGCGCTCTCAAGCGGGATGATGACGCCCAAAACGCTCTCGAATAAGTTCGCGCGCCGGCTGCTCGAGAAACCGGAGCACGCGATTTTCTTCGTCGGCTACGCCGATCCCCATTCGCCCGCGGGCGTGCTCCGTTCCGCGGCGCCGGGTTCGCTCGTCAGCCTCGACGAGGACGAGCCGGCGCAGGAGCTGCGCTGCGGAGTGGAGCAGTTCCGCTTCAGCGCGCACGCGACGCGCGAATCGCTCGTGGAATACATCCGCAAAGTCGCGCCGCGCAAAGTGGTGCTCGTGCATGGCGATCCTCCCGCGGTGGAATGGATGCGCGAGGCGGCGGTGGCGGCGCTGCCGAACGCGGAAGTGATCGTCCCGCCGCCGGGCGTGGAGATCGACCTTTGAGTCATCCCGAGCGGAGCGCAGCGCAGTCGAGGGATCCCGTGGAGCAGCTGGGAAGCTCCGCCGCAGAGTCGTCACAGCGCTCGCTCGCCTAACGATACCAATCGCGGCGGAGCTTCTCAGAGACGTGACGGGATCCCTCTACTGCGCTGCGCTTCGCTCGGGATGACAAGCGGCGGAGCTTCGCGTAGGGAGCGCCGTGCGCGTCGTCTCGTGGAATATCAATTCCCTCCGCAAACGTCTCGAGCGGTTGGTGCATTGGCTCGGCGAGAGCGCGCCGGACGTCGTCTGCCTTCAGGAGACGAAGTGCACGGACGAGCAGTTTCCGGTCGAGGCCTTGCGTGCGGCCGGTTACCACGCTGCTTTTCACGGGCAGAAGTCGTATAACGGCGTCGCGATTCTCGCGAAGGAACAGCCGCGCGAGGTCCGCGTCGGTCTGTGCGACCAAGTCGATGATCCGCAGGCGCGCGTCATCGCCGCGACGGTCGGCGACGTGCGCGTTTTCTCGATCTACGCGCCGAACGGGCAGGCGGTCGGCTCCGCGCCTTACATCTACAAATTGCAATGGTATGACCGGCTCACCCGTTGCCTGCGCGAGCAGGAGACCGCGCTCGACCGCGTGCTCGTCGGTGGCGATTTCAACGTCGCGCCTAACGACGAAGACGTGCACGACCCGGCTCTCTGGCGCGGCTCGATCATGTGCTCGGACGATGAACGCGCGGCCTTTCGCGCGCTTTGTGCGGTCGGTCTCAGCGACACGTTGCCGTTGCTTCATCCCGGCGAAAGCGTGTTCAGTTGGTGGGATTATCGCATGCTCGCGTTCCCGAAAAATCGCGGGCTGCGGATCGACGCGATCCTCGCGGGCAGCGACCTCGTGGCGCGCTGCACCGGCGCCGGGGTCGAGCGCGAGATGCGCAAAGGCAAGGAGCCATCCGATCACGCGCCGGTCTGGGCGGAAGTCAGGCTTCCAGCCTGACTCGGCCAGCAGGCATCTTGCCTGCTGGAGGGTGGAGTCGACAGGCTAGAAGCCTGTCGGCCGAGACAGGCGGGACGCCTATCTTCCGCTCGACGGCTCGCGTGGCGCAGAGGACGTTATCCCTGTGGCAGGATCGATCGCGAAAGTCGCCGCGCCGCCGCCGAAGCCGCTGCTGGTTTACGACGGCGATTGCGGCTTCTGCAAACTCTGGGTCGCGCGCTGGCGCGAGATCACGGCGGAGCGGATCGACTACGCACCGTTGCAGGAAACGGCCGCGCGTTTTCCGGAAGTGCCGCGCGCGGCTTTTGAGCGGGCGGTGAAATTGATCGAGCCGGACGGCCGCGTCTGGACGAGCGCGGAAGCGGTTTTTCGTTCGTTAGGCGCGAGCCGGCGCTTTGCCTTCGGCCGCTGGAGTTACGAGCACCTGCCGGGTTTCGCGCCGGTCACGGAAGCGGCTTACGCGTTCATCGCAGGTCACCGCGAGCTCGCGCATGCCGTGACCTCGTTCCTCTGGGGCGAAGACGTGCGGCGCCCGACTTACTTCGCCGCGCGTCGCTGGTTTCTGCGCTGCCTCGGCGTGATTTACCTGATCGCGTTCCTCTCGTTTTGGGTGCAGGCGGACGGGCTCGTCGGGGAGCACGGGATGCTGCCGATCAGGCAGTTCCTGGAAGGCGCGCAGCAACAGGTCGGGAACCAGGCGTATTGGCTGCTGCCGACGTTTTGCTGGTTCAACGCGAGCACCGCGTTTCTCCATTTTCTCTGCGGCACCGGGGCACTTATTTCCGTGCTTCTGATCGTGGGTCTCGCGCCGGTGCTCTGTCTCGCGTCGCTCTTCGCGCTCTATCTCTCGCTCACGATCGCGGGTCAGGACTTCTACAGTTTTCAATGGGACATCCTTCTGCTTGAGACCGGCTTTCTTGCGATCTTTCTCGCGCCCTGGCGCTGGCGAATGCGGCCTAACGAGTCCCCGCCGCTCTCCCGCGTCGCGGTTTTCCTGCTCCAGTTTCTGCTCTTCAAATTGATGCTGCTGTCGGGCGTGGTGAAGCTGACGAGCGGGGATGCTTCGTGGTGGAATCTGACCGCGCTCGATTACCACTACTGGACGCAGCCGCTCCCGACCGTGCTCGGCTGGTGGGCGGATCAAGCGCCGCCGTGGTTCGCGCATTTCGCCACCGCTTTTGTGCTCATGGTCGAAATCGGCGGCGCGTTTCTCATTTGGCTGCCGCGGCACCTGCGCCTGCTCGGCGCGGGGCTGTTCGTTCTTCTGCAGATTCTGATCGGGCTGACCGGCAACTACGCGTTTTTCAATCTGCTCTCGATCGCGCTCTGCCTGCTGCTGATAGACGACTACGCCTGGCCGGGCGCGCGCCTAATGAATCGCCCACCGGCCGGCGCGCGCTGGCCGGTCTGGGCGCCGGCGCTGGTGCTGGTGGTGACATTACCGCTGAACGCGCTGCTGCTTTTCGCCGGTTGGAAACCGGACGTGCCCTGGCCGCGCCCGCTGGCCGTCGTCTACTCCGCGCTCGCACCGTTCCGGATCGTGAACAGCTACGGTCTCTTCCGCGTGATGACGAAGGAACGGCCCGAGATCGTGATCGAGGGGAGCAACGATGGCATCGATTGGAAGCCGTATGAGTTCAAGTGGAAACCGGGCGCGCTCGACCGGCGGCCGGCCTTCGTCGAGCCGCACCAGCCGCGGCTCGACTGGCAGATGTGGTTCGCCGCGCTCGAAGGCGACGCGCGCCGAAGCCGCTGGTTTCTGCATTTCGCCGAGCGCCTTTTCCAGAACCAACCGGACGTGACCGCGCTCTTGCAGACGAATCCGTTTCCGAAAATGCCGCCGCGTTACCTGCGCGCGGAGCTTTATCAATACCGCTTCGCCAGCATGGCGGAACATCGCGCGACGGGCGTTTGGTGGACGCGGAGCGACCGGCGCACCTATCTGCCGGCGGTGAGTCTGGGTCACCAGTAGCAGCCGCTAAATTTGCCAACCTAACGAGGGTAAGGAATATTCTCGGCGTGCCGAAAGAGGAGCAAATCGTAGCCGAAGGGACGGTCACGCAGGTGTTGCCCGGGACCATGTTTCGGGGTCGATCTCGCCGGGCAGCGCAACGTGCTCGCCCACATTTCCGGGAAAATGCGGAAGCATTTCATCCGCATCGTGCCGGGCGACAAGGTCGAGGTGGAGCTCTCGCCTTACGATTTAACGAAGGCGCGGATCATTTTCCGCACAAAGTAAGACGGGCTCTTGCGGTTGTTTTCGGCGGCCGGAAATTATAGGCGCACACCGCGCTTGAGCTTCGTATCTTTTTGAGCAGTCGCATCGTCGGCGCCTTTCAGTTCGAGGAAAAAGCGGCGGCGACCACCAGAAGCGTCCAATAAAGAAAGAAAACAAAGATATGTCAGACGAAAACCAAATTCCGGCGGACGCAGTTCCGCCACAGGCGCAGGAAGAAGCGGCCAGCGGGGCCTCGCACGCGCGCAAAGCAGCGGATGATTTCCGTTCCGCGGCGAATGCCGTGGCCGGCGAATATCGCGGCCGAGCCGAGGAAGTCTGGAACGACGCGCGTTTCCGCGTGCGCGGTTTCCAGGAGGATAGCGAGCAGTATGTGCGCGAGAATCCGACCAAAGCCATCTGCACCGCGCTCGGCGTCGGCTTCGTGCTAGGCTTGATCTTCCGTCGTTAGGCGACCCGCTCGTTTCGATGCGCTTTCGCAATCCCGCCGGCTACACCGGATTACGCGCAAACTCCGCGGCCTTTATTGGTTCGGCGACGCGTTTTCTGGAGACGCGGCTGAGTCTCGCCGCGCGCGAGGCGAAAGGCGCGCTCATGCGCGGGGCCATGCTGGTGGCCTGCCTCGTGGGGGCGCTGGCGCTGAGCGTGCTGGGCTACGTCTTCCTGATCGTTTTCGCGATCGTGGGGATCGCGCACCTGCTCGGCGTTTCGTGGATTTGGGTGGCGCTCGTGTTTGCTTTGCTTCACTTCGCCGGGGCGGTGCTCTGCCTGGTGCTCGCGCGCGGGCAGATCAAGGCGTCGTTCTTCGGCGAAACGACGGCAGTTTTGAAAGAGGATACCGAATGGCTGAAAAATCTGGACCAGGAAAAAGTAAACCGGAGCTAAGGCGCGACATCGCGGCCTCGCGGGAATCCGTGGCGCGCGATCTCGGGGGCTTGCAGTACGAGCTGAATTTTCCGCTCAAGATCAAGAGATCGTTCCAGCGGAACACGGTTTACTGGGTCGGCGGCGCGCTCGCCCTTGGGCTCCTCGTGGCCTTGCTGCGGGCCCGGACGCACAAGGTATACCTGAACCCCTTGGGCAAAAAGACCACCTCGCAGAACAAGAAGCTGCTCGAGTCGGGCGCCCTGCTCGGCATCTTGAAAGTCGGGATGACCGTCCTGCAGCCTATGATTGTTAGTCACTTCGCGAAAAAAGGTGCGAAGAAGGGTGGCAAAGAGGGCGGTGAGTCAGGTGGTAAACAGGGCGGTCGCGAAGGCGCCGCCCGGGCCTCAGCTGTCTGATTTGGATCGACGCCGCGGAGGCGTGCGCTTACCCTTTGGGGCGCTTGCTTTCCGATGTCTGCCGACTCTTCCGCTCTCGCCACCTCCATATCCGAGCCAGCTGCCGGTCACGTCGATCAATACCTCGCGGTCGGGCAGGAAGGAGGCGCTTCCGATGTCCACCTCGGCGTGAACGCGCCGCCGCTCTGGCGCTTGCACGGCACGCTCCAACCGATCTGGCCGGATATGCCGCCGCTGACGGCGGAAAATACCGCGGCGCTCGCCGCCGGTTTTTTGGATGAATCCCAGCGCGCGCAGCTCGCCGAACGCGGCGACGTCGACTTCGCCTACGCGGCGGAATTCGGCCGCTTCCGCACCAGCGTCGTTCGACAACGGCTCGGGACCGATCTCGTTTTCCGCATCATCAACAGCCGCGTCCGGACGATGGACGACCTCGGCCTGCCGGAGAGCCTGAAGCTCCTCACGCGTTTCCAGAACGGCCTCATCCTCGTGACCGGCTCGGTCGGCAGCGGCAAGTCGACGACGCTGGCGGCGCTCGTGGAGCAGATCAATCACGAGCGCCGCGAGCACATCATCACCCTGGAAGACCCGATCGAGTTCATCTTCGAGCCGAAGGGTTGCCACATCACCCAGCGCGAAGTGCACACGCACACAAAGTCTTTTGGCGCCGCGCTCCGCGGATCGCTCCGGGAAGATCCCGATGTGATCATGGTCGGGGAAATGCGCGACCTCGAGACGATCTCCCTCGCGATCACGGCTTCGGAAACGGGTCACCTCGTGCTTGGCACGCTCCACACGAGCAACGCCTCGCGGACACTCGATCGATTGCTCGATGTTTTCCCGGTGGATCAACAGGATCAGATCCGCGTGATGGTGAGTGAATCGTTGCGCGGCGTGATCAGCCAGCAGCTCGTCCCGCGCGTCGACGGGAATGGACGCGTCCTCGCCCTCGAGATTCTCACGAACACGCCCGCCGTGGCCAACGTCATCCGTGAAGCGAAGACTTTCATGCTCCCGGGTATTATCCAGACCGGGCGAAAACAGGGAATGCAGTTGATGGACGACGCGCTCACGCAGCTCTTCGACAGCGGCATCATCAGCGCGGAGGAAGCCGTCGCGCGCGCCGAGCAAAAGCCGCCGATGCGCCAGCACGTGGAGCGGGCCACCAGATAAGAATTTTTAACCGCGGATTACACGGATTTCACGGATGGGGAAGATGCTGCATGAGGATTTGAGCCGCTCTATTATCGGTGCGGCAATGGAGGTTCTGAACGCGCTCAAGCCAGGGTTGGATGAGAAACTTTACGAGCGCGCGTTGGCCATCGAGCTCGATCGTCGCGGCTGTCCGGTCGCCCGGCAGCGGGCGTTCCCGGTCCATTACCGCGGCGAATTGATCGGGAATCTCGTTCCCGACCTGATCGTAGGTGACCTCGTCATCGTAGATCCGAAAGTCACCTCAGCTTTCACCGAAACCCATGTCGCGCAGATGATAGGCTATTTGAATGTCACCGGCCTCAAACTCGCCTTGCTCCTCAACTTTAAGAACGCCAGCCTGACGTGGAAGCGCGTAGTCCGGCAGACAAGCGCTAATTCCAGTGAGCCACCCGACTTGCACAAATGATCTCCTTCCCCATCCGCGAAATCCGCGTAATCCGCGGTTAAAAAAATGCCTTACATCGATCAATTCTTCGAAACGCTCGTCAAAGAAGGCGCGAGCGATCTCCACATCGGCGAGGGGCAACCGCCGAAGATTCGCAAGCACGGCGACGTCATGCCCATCCGCGACGAGCCGGTCTCGCGCGAGGAAGCGGTGCGGATGTTGAGCGAAATTAGCGGCCCGAAAAGTTGGCAGATTTTCGAGGAGCGCGGCGACTTCGATTTCGCTTACGAGATGGACGAGAAGTCGCGTTTTCGTTGCAACTTCCTCAAGCAAACGAATGGCTACGGCGCGGTCTTTCGTCTGATCCCGACGCGCATCGCCTCGCTCGAGGAGCTTGGGGTTTCGCCAGTCGTGAAACAATTTGGCGACCTTCGCGGCGGGCTCGTGCTCGTGACCGGGCCGACCGGTTCCGGCAAGTCGACGACCCTCGCGGCGCTGATCGATTACATCAACAGCACCTACTCGCGGCACATCGTCACGATCGAGGAGCCGATCGAATTCGTGCACAACAACAAGCTCAGCATCATTACGCAGCGCGAGGTGCCCGAGCATTCGTCGACTTTTCCCGCGGGCTTGAAAGCGGCGCTCCGCGAAGACACCGACATCGTCCTCGTCGGCGAGATGCGCGACCTCGAGACGATCTCGCTCGCGCTCACCGCGGCGGAGACGGGGCTGCTGGTTTTCGGTACGCTGCACACGAACAACGCGCGCAAAACGATCGACCGTATGATCGACGTTTTCCCGGCCGACAAACAGCCACAGGCGCGGACCATGCTCGCCAATTCTCTGCGCGGCGTGCTCGCGCAGTTGCTCCTCAAACGCGCCGACGGCAAAGGAAGGCTCGCGGTGAACGAAATCCTCATCTCGAACAACGCCGTTTCTTCGATCATCCGCGAAGGTGCGACGCAGAAATTGCAGGACGTGATCGTGAGCGGCAAAGGGCAGGGGATGCAGTTCATGGACGACGCGATCTGGGGGAATCTCCAGAAGGGGATCGTCTCGCCGCACGAGGCGTTCATGAAGGCGATCGACAAGAATCTTTTCAAAAAGTTCCTGCCTTTGGATGAACAGGATTTCGGCAATTCTGCGGGTGCCGCGCCCGACGATGAGAAGCGCACCGCCGCGAACCTGCAGAAGGCAAAGCCGCGTCGTTAGGCGCGTTGCAGCCTCGGAGTGCAGCTGCGACATCGCTGGGGAGGCCTGGCGTTGCCGTTACGGCCGGCTTCTGCGCGCCGGGTAGCGCCCACGTCCCGTGGGCTGGTCGCGCTGTTCCAGCGCGACGAACTTTCCTGGAGACGAAAGCGTCAATAAGGTCAAGCCGCTCGCAAAGTTCGCGACGGTGGAACACCGTCGCCAGCCCACGAAACGTGGGCGCTACCCGAGCGAGGAGGCCACGCAAGCTGAAGGCCGCTTTCCCCAAAGGAGAAAGCGGCACAGCAGGCGAATCACCGCAGGGGATTCAGACCCGTGCGTCGGAGAGAGTGGCGCTTACTTGGCTCTGACGTCGGCAGTGTCGCTGCCTCCCAGGCTGCTAGTCACCGTGATGTTGCCGGGATTCGCCACCCCACTGAATTTGCCGCGATAGGTTCCGTCGCCCCGGTTTGATAATGTCCCGAGGACGACCCCCGTGCTCGTCACCGAAACCGTCAGGGTCGCGGCTGAGTCGGAACCGGACGCCTGCACCAGAAGCTGACTGCGCGAGGTAGCGTATTGGGCGCGGGTGATCTGAACCGAATCAACCTGAACCGAGTTCACCGCCGCGAGGATGTCGAGACGGCCATTGCCGAAGGTGTTGTTCGGCGTGGTCGGCGCGCCTCCCGTGCATTCGCTGGAGAGGATGTGACGCGCCGAATTATTAAGAATATCTTCTGTCGCCGGGATGTTATTCTTCAACTCCGGATGCGCCGACCAGAGCAGCGCGACCGCGCCAGCGACATGCGGCGTCGCCATCGAGGTGCCACTGAGGAAAGCATAGGAGGTGTTCGACGTGTTGTAGCTGGAGCGGACGTTGGTTCCCGGCGCCGAAATATCAGGCTTCAACCGCATGCTGCCGTCGGTCGTGACCGGTCCGCGACTGCTGAACGACGCGATCGTGTCCGTGCCGTTATTGAGCGCCCCGATCGAATAAGCGGCATCGTAAATCCCCGGCGGATTCTGCACCGTCGAGCAACTCGGACCGGAATTCTGCGCCGCCACCACGCACATGATTCCCGCCGCGCGCTGCGCCTCGACCGTCGCTTGCAAAGTCGTTGCCGAGCAACCTTCGCTTGCGGGACATTCCCAGGAATTCGTGGTCAGATCGGGCGCCTTGCTTGGATCGCCCTGCGCGGTCGTTCCGCCGATCGGATACGGCGCGAGGAAAAATTCGAAGCACTCCATGTAACGCGCCGGGGTCCCGTTGCCCTGATCCATGTTCCGGCAACCGATGCACTTCGCCGCCGGCGCCATGCCAATCTGATTCCCGCCGCCATCATCGCCGATCGCGGTGCCCATCGTGTGCGAGCCGTGTCCGAGGTCATCGCAAGGCTGCGGCGAGTTTGGGCCGCAGATGCCGCCGCCGGAGTGGATGGCGTCGTGCCAATTGTAATTGTGATCCGCAGTCGTGCCGTTCCAGCCGCGGTAGTGCGGCTTGATCGCGTTATGATCCCAGCGGAAACCCGTGTCGCCGTCGCCGACAACTACGCCCAGACCCAGAAAACCGGTCGCCCAAACGGCCGGCGCATTTGTATACGCGATCCCTTGCTCGATCGTCGCCGGAGCGTCCTGATCGGGCTCAGCCGCAGCCTTTGCCGGCAGCGGATTGGGATAGTTCCGCACTTCCGGGTTGCCTTCGACGCGGGCGACATCGGCGCGTTCCGCCAGCGCCAGCACATCTTCCGCGCGACCCTTTACCCACAGCGCGTTCACGATGTAAAACGAGCGATACTCGAGGCCGCGCTCCTTGAGCATTTTCAGTATCGGGCCCTGCGTCGCCTGGCTTTTATTGTAAAGCGCGTCGCGCACGAAACGGCCTTTCGCCGCCTTCGTCGGGAGCGCGGCGGCGCCGCTGAGATCAGCCTGGTCGCCGAGCACAATGATGAATTCCGCCTGTTTCCCGTCCTGCGTGTGCGCGTTCACCCACGAAGAAATCTTCCGGTCAGCCGCCAACCGGCTTGGGGTTCTCGGGTTATTCACTGCGCGCGAAGAAGCGACCGCGCCGAAACCCGCCGCGAGGGCAGCGACGAAGAGCAGCGAACAAAGTATCCGGCGCAGCGGATGCGAGAGAAGCGAGGTAAGAAGTGTCATAGGAACCCGCAGTTGGTAGAGACAACCGGCGCGGGCGGCAAGCAAAAACGCCGTTGCAATTTTGCGCCTTCGGAAGCAGGAAAGACGAACCAGACCATGCCGAAAAAGAATTCTGCGTCTCCGCTCGTCAGCGTCGTCATGGGCAGCGCGTCGGATTGGACGACGATGCAATATGCGGTCGAGTGGCTCGATGATCTCGGTGTGCCTAACGAACATCGGATCGTCTCCGCCCATCGCACGCCCGACCTGATGGGCCGGTTCGCGCGCGAAGCTGCGGATCGCGGCGTGCAGGTTATCATCGCGGGCGCAGGCGGCGCGGCGCACTTGCCGGGAATGATTGCGGCTCAGACTTGGCTCCCTGTGCTCGGTGTGCCCGTGGAATCGCGCGCGCTCAAAGGTCTCGACTCGCTGCTTTCGATCGCGCAAATGCCCGCTGGCGTCGCCGTCGGCACGCTCGCGATCGGCGTCCCCGGGGCAAAGAACGCCGCTCTCCTCGCCGCCAGCATCGTCGGTCTGCGCGAACCGAAAATCCGCGCGGCCGTGGAGAAATTCCGCGCGCGCCAAACGACGACGGTGCTGAAGCAGAAGCTCCCATGATCCTCGGGGCGAACGCGGAAAGCTCGTCATCCCGAGCGCAGCCGAGGGATCCCGAGGAGCAACTGTGAAGGCAAAACATTCTTTCCCGCCCGGATCCACCATTGGCGTGATGGGCGGCGGTCAGCTCGGGCGCATGTTTGCGCTCGCGGCGCGGCCGATGGGTTACCGTGTGCACACCTTTTCGCCGGAGAAAAACGGTCCGGCCGCGCAGCTCTGCGACCGCGCGACGGTCGCCGATTACGGCGATGAAGCCGCCGTCCGCCGTTTCGCGAGCGAGATCGATCTGCTCACCTTCGAGTTCGAAAACATCCCGACGCAAACGATCGCCTGGGCCGCGGAAACCCGCGTCGTCCGTCCCCGCGCCGAGGTGCTGCACATCGCGCAGAACCGCCTGCGCGAAAAAGAATTCCTCGCCGCCGGCGGGTTCCCGGTCGCGCCCTTTCACCCGGTGGAGGACGAAGCGAGCCTAACGAATGCGCTCACCGCCATCGGCCGGCCGGCGATTCTCAAGGGCGCTGCATTTGGTTATGACGGCAAAGGCCAGCAGTTCATCGGCCCGGACGATCAACCGGCGGAGATCTGGGCTGAGCGCGCGGGTGAAAAGTGCGTGCTTGAGGCGGTCGTCGATTTCGAAAAAGAGATCTCCGTGATCGTCGCGCGCGGTCCGGGTGGCGAGACCGCGGTATTCCCGCTCTCCGAAAATGTTCATCGCGAACACATCCTCGACGTCACGCTCGCGCCGGCGCGCCTCGCGCCGGAAGTCGCCGCGGCGGCTCGCGATCTCGCCTGCTCGGTCGCCGCGAAACTCGATCTCGTTGGCCTGCTCGCGGTCGAGATGTTCCTGCGCTCCGACGGCGAGCTCATCATCAACGAGCTCGCGCCGCGTCCGCACAATTCCGGGCACTGGACGATCGAAGGCTGCGCCACGAGCCAGTTCGAGCAGCACGTCCGCGCGGTCTGCGGGATGTCGTTAGGCGCGACCGATCTTTTGCGGCCCTCCGCGATGGTCAACCTCCTCGGCGACCTCTGGAAAAACGGCGAGCCGAACTGGCCGGCCGCCCTCGCGCGTCCGAACGTCCATCTCCATCTCTACGGAAAACGCGAGCCGCGCGCGCGACGCAAGATGGGACACCTCACCGCCCTCGGCGCGACGGTCGAGGCGGCGTCTGCCGCGGCGCTCGAAGCGCGGGCCGAGCTCGGGTGAAAACGGTCGTCGAGCCGACCGGCGTGCCTAACGAGCGGGCGCAGGCGATCTCGCGCGCGCTCACGTTGCTCCGTGCGGGCGAAGTCGTCGCGCTCCCGACTGAGACGGTTTACGGCCTCGCCGCCGACGCCCTTTCCGCGGAAGCAGTCGTGAAAATTTTCGAGACGAAAGAGCGGCCGCGCTTCGATCCGCTGATCGTTCACCTGCCCAATCCCGCCTGGCTCCCGCGAGTCGCAACTGCCTCCAGCCTCGCCGAAAAACTGATGGAAAAGTTCTGGCCCGGCCCGCTCACCATCCTCCTGCCGAAAACCAGTTTGATTCCCGATATTGTCACCGCCGGGTTGCCGACCGTGGCCCTGCGCATGAGCGCGCATCCGGTTTTCTCCGCGGTCGTGCGCGAGTTGGATCGCCCGCTCGCCGCCCCGAGCGCAAATCGATTTGGCCGCATCAGTCCCACGGCCGCGGCGCACGTGCTCGAGGAACTCGACGGACGCATTCCCCTGATCGTCGACGGCGGTCCCACCGAACACGGACTCGAGTCGACCATCGTCGCCGTGGAAGAAGATTGCCTAACGATCCTGCGCGAGGGACCGATCACGCGCGAGGAACTGGCTGTTTTCGGGACAGTGCGAACCGGCAAAGTGACGACGTTGCCACAGGCGCCCGGGCAGTTGCCTTCGCATTACGCGCCGCGCACCCCGCTGCTCATCGTTGATGACCTTGCGAGCGTGATTGTACCGCTGGGCATGCGTTACGGCGCGCTCGCTTGGAGCGCCGCCGCCGTTCCGCCCTTTTTCGCGGAATCGCGGCGATTAAGCGACAAGGACGATTTGCGCGAGGCGGCCACGAATCTCTTTCGCGAGTTGCGCGCGCTCGATGCTGCCGGCCTCGACGTCATCGTCGCGGAGGCAACACCCGAGACCGGCCTGGGTGCCGCGATCATGGATCGCCTGCGCCGCGCGTCGCAGCGCTAGGGGCCGACAGTGTAATCGATCGCGTCAACCGCGCGCGTGGCGCTGGAGGGACGACCGCCGTGTCGTCCGTGTTTGATCGGAGTTGAAGGCGGCCGAACCAGCGGGGACGGGACAGCGCCCGTCCCTCCAGTCGCTAATCGATCGCGATCGCGTTTTCCAGAGAGCGGGCGGCAGCGGCAAAATCTTCTTCGTTGCGCGCGTGCACGAAGAGTAACGGTTCGTTAGGCGAAACCGCAGTTCCTACTTTCCGGATTTGCGAAAATCCGACCGCGTAATCGATCTCGTCGTCCGCCCGCGCGCGGCCCGCGCCGAGCAGGAGCGCGGCGTGGCCGATCGTTTCTGCATTCATCCGCGTGATGCGCCCGCCGCGCGGAGCGGTGAGGGGACGAACGATCGCCGCCGTGTGCACCTCCCCGATTTTCTCGAACGCAAGCGCATCGCCATCCTGCGCTTCCACGAGCTTGCGGCACTTATTCCACGCCGCGCCGTCTTTCAGCCAACGCTCAAGTTGCGCGCGTGAAGCTGTGGAAACCTGTTCGGCGAGATCGAGCGTCAACTGCACGAGATCGTTAGGCCCGCCACCCTGCAACACGGCAACTGCTTCCGCGACCTCGAGCGCGTTCCCGACCGTCTCGCCTAACGGCTCGTCCATCGCGCTGAGCAGATGCGAAATCTTCACGCCCATCCGTTCGCCGACTGTGGTCATGGCTGCCGCGAGCTCGGTCGCGGCCGCGCGGGTTTTCATGAACGCGCCGCTCCCGAATTTCACGTCGAGCACGAGGCGATCGAGATTTTCCGCGAGCTTCTTGCTCATGATGCTCGCGACGATGAGCGGCTGCGCTGGGACCGTGCCGGTGACATCGCGGAGCGCGTAAAGCTTCTTATCGGCCGGACAGATATCTGCAGTCTGTCCGATCATGAAGACGCCGATTTCTTCGAGCTGCCGGAGAGCGCGCGCCTCGTCGAGGTTCACGTTGAAACCGGGGATGCTCTCGAGTTTATCGAGCGTCCCGCCGGTCATGCCGAGCCCGCGGCCGGAAATCATCGGCACCCAGACTTCGTCGCAGGCGAGGAGCGGCGCGAGCACGAGCGAGACCTTGTCGCCGACGCCGCCGGTCGAGTGCTTGTCCACTTTCGGGGGCGAACCCGCGGGATAACTGAGCGTGCGGCCGCTCCGCAGCATCGCGCTGGTGAGCGCTTCGGTCTCGTTCCGCGTCATCCCGCGGAAGAAAACCGCCATCGCCCACGCGCTCATCTGGTAGTCGGGGATTTCGCCCCGCGTGAAACCGTCGACGAGCGCGGCGATTTCGTTAGGCGCAAGTGCAGCACCCTCTCGTTTGCGTTCGATTAAGGTCGGAATGTGCATCGACTCTTCATCTGTCATCCCGATTCGGCGAAGCGCGAAGAGGGATCTCGCAAGCGTCGTTCGGCGTCGAAGACAACGTGCGGTCAAAAGGACGCTTGGGAGATCCCTCGCCGTCTGCGCGACTCGGGATGACAACTCTGCTGGTGGGCGGAGCGGAGAACATCAAATGCTTTCCAGGAACGATCGCCCCACCGGCCACGGCTCGGCCAGTTCGAAAAATTCCGCGAGCGTCGCGGCGACATCGGCAAAGGTCGCGCGCGTCCCGAGATCGCGCGCTTCATTCTCGTGCAGGACGAACAGCGGCACTTCTTCGCGCGTGTGATCGGTCCCGCGAAAAGTGGGGTCGTTGCCGTGATCGGCCGTAATGATGACAAGGTCGTTAGGCAGGATACGCGGTAGAAAATCGCCGAGCCACTCGTCGAACTCCCGCAGCGCCTTGGCGTAGCCGTGCACATCGCGGCGATGACCGTAGAGCATGTCGAAGTCGACGAGGTTCGCGAAAAAGAAGCCTTCTCTCTCGGTCGCCCAAAGCTCTGCGATGCGCTCCATGCCTTCGCGATTCGAGGCCGTCGGGAATGACCGCGCGATCCCGCGGCCGGCGAAGATGTCGCCGATTTTTCCGATCCCGGTGGCCGGGATTTCATCGAGAATTGTGCGCGGCGGCCGGATGGAGAAATCGTGCCGCCGGCTCGTGCGCTGGAAATTAGGCGCCTCACCGATGAACGGCCGCGCGATCACGCGGCCGATGCGGTAGTCATCGGCGACTCTCCTCGCATGCTCGCAAATGGCGTAGAGTCGCTCCACGGAAATCACCTCTTCGTGCGCCGCGATTTGGAGGACGGAATCAGCCGAGGTGTAGAGGATCGGCCGGCCGGTTCGGACGTGCTCCGCTCCGAGTTCGTTGAGAATCTCGGTGCCGCTGCTCGCGTAGTTGCCGATAAATTTCACGCCGGCAGCGTCCTCAATATGCCTGACGATTTCCTCAGGAAACGTCTCGAAGGTCGCGAACGGGTCGTCGAGAATCGCGCCCGCCAGTTCCCAATGTCCCGTGGTCGTGTCCTTGCCCGCAGAGCGTGCGCGCATCCGACCGTAGCTCGCGTGCGGTTGTAGCCGGGGGGGGGGGGGGGGGGGGGGGCGGCGCCCCCGCCGCGCGCCCCGCGGGGGGCGCCGCCCCCCCCCCCCCCCCCCCCCCCCACGCCCCCACCAAAAACGAACGGAGGCGCCCCCCGCGCCCCCACCCCCGCAGAAC
>JBBSUP010000031.1:0-29954 GCA_038234295.1 Chthoniobacterales bacterium | reverse complement strand
TGACGTGAAGGACGCGATTCGCGGCGCCGATCCGCGGATTGCCGACGTGCTCGTGCACGTGGAGCCAGCGGGATAGTCGGCAGCGGAAGACAGACATCTTGTCGGTCTCGGCCGACCGCCTTCCGGCAGGCTGGAAGCCTGCCGGCCGAGTCAGGCAAGATGCCTGACTTCCGTGTGCGCGCACTCCGGCTATAGCTCCCGCGTGAGGATGGCGAGCGCGCTCGTGAGGCTGTTGCGCGCCACGCCGATCTGCCGCGCGAAACGCATCAGCCTAACGACTCCGCCGGGATGGCGCGCGAGGTACGCGGCGAGCGCGAGCGGTTCGGTTTTTTGCCCGGCGAGATTGAAGAGCACGGCCGGCGGCGCCGGGAAGGGCGCGGCGGCGGTGTCGCTGATGACGCGGAGCGAGAGCATCGGCAATTGCCTCGCCGCGCAAGCCTCGGCGATCGTCGCCGTTTCCATGTCGACGGCCTCCGCGTGCTCGGCCCGCGCGAAGGCTTCCCGCTCCGCGGCGGTCTCGATTACGCGGTCGGCGGTCGCCAGTTTCCCAGTCTGCGCGATGAGAATATCCTGCGAGCGGGCGAGCAGTTGCGGGTCGGAATAATTCTCCGCGAGCAGAAGATCGCCCACGCCTAACGACGGTGCGACGCCGCCGGCGAAGCCGCTGCTAAGGAGAAACCGGAAGCGCTGCCCCTCGAGAAATTTCCCGATCCGCTCCCTCGTCGTTTTTTCCCCGACGCCGGTGTGAAGGATCGCGACCTCGTGATTACTTCGGTCGAGGAGCTGCCGAAAACCCTGGCTCTCGCTCGGGACCGCGAAGGTGACCGCGATCACGGCGCGGCATTCGCGAGCACGATCTCGAGGTGCACGGTTTCATCCGGCGACGGCGCGGGACTGGCCGGCGGGGCGGGGGAGAGATTGCCGAGGGTCGCGAGAGTTTCGCGGAATCCGGCGACGGTCGCGCCGGGCAGATCGGCGAGGACGCTAACGCCGTGATCGTCCGGCAAACCTTTCACGGCCGAGCCGCCGGCCTGGCTCGCGGCCGCGATGATTTTCTCTGCAACCGCGTCCTGCTGCGTGGGCGGAATGCGGAGCGTGATTTTCTCCATGCCGATCGGGGGCACGGTGAAGGAAGCCGCGGCTGCTTTCTCGACCGAGCTTTGGAGTTGATGCCGCAGCGCTTCCTTCTGCGCCGCGCGCACCTGTTCGTTAGGCTGGTTCGTTTTAAAGATGTAAATGAGCCCGAGCGCGACGTTCATCGCCACGAGGACGGCGAAAGCGGCGGCGAGCTGGCGTCCGCGATTCCCGGCGCGTGTGGTCGAGGCGATCTCCTCAGGGCTGCGCTCGAGGCCGCGATGGATCTCCCGGACACGGGAGAATTCCTGCTGCAACTCCGGGTCGGTGATGAGTGCGCGCTCGAGCCGTTCTTTCTCGGCTGGCGGCAGTTTCCCTTCGAGGTAATCGAAAAATTTTTCGGGCGTCAAAGCGGAGCCAAATTAGGCCGCGCGCGCGATTCGTCTAGAGTTCGGCCCCGGCTCGCCATTGGTTGAGTCATTACGCTTTCTCCTTAATATCCGCCCTGTGCCGACTCCCGACTCTGACCCAGAAGCATCGCGCCCCCGCCTTTGGTGGCGCATTTTGCGTGGGGTGCTTATCGGAATTGCGGTCTTGCTGGTGGTGTTTGCGATTTTTCACGGGGCGATCCTGCGGCCGATCGTGCACGCGATCGCGGTGAAGGTGGCGGCCGGGCAAAACTTGAAACTCGAGACGCGGGTCGAGGGTGGGATTCTCGGCGGCATCACGCTCCGCAATGTCCATGCGACCGCGACCGGTCCGTCCGCGGTGCAGTCGCTCGACGCCGATCTCATTCATGCGGAGTACAGCCTGACCGGCCTCCTTTTCCACGGGATGTCGGATTTCTTGCAAGACGTCGAGCTGCGGGACGTGACCGCGGTGCTCGATCCGTCGAAGGCGCCGATCCCGACGCCGACCCCGCCGCCCAAGCCGAACGAGAAGGTAAGCCTGCCGGCGTTTTTCCCAGACCGGCTGGTGCTCAAGAACGTTAACCTGACGATCAAAGGTCAACCGCAAGACACGGTGGTGAAGAATCTCAATCTTGGTCTTTTCCCGAAGCGCGAAGGGGCGCTCAAGATCGACAAGCTGCAGATATCCGGGGTCAACACCTGGACCGACATCACCGCGACCACGACCTACGCGAACAAGAATCTCTACCTGCACAACCTGGTGCTCGATGCCCAGAACAAGCTGCAGACGGTCAATCTCGACGCCTCGAAAATTGGCCAGGGCAAAGTGGCGCTCAACGTCGAAGGCACGCTCGGCGGCGGAGAGGTAAAAACGAAGATCGACCTCTCCACGAAAGGTTCCAATTACCAGACGGACACGAACGTGCACGCGAAGGACATCTCGTTAGGCAAACTCGGCGAGCTGATCGGCAAGTCGCCTGGGGACTTTTCCGGCGACGTGAAAAATGCCGACATCGAGCTGAAAGGTTCGCTCGATCAACCTTCGAGTTGGGACGGAACGATCAACGCCGATCTAAAGGACGTGAAGGCCGGCAATTTCTCGCTCGATCAGGTGAAGGTCGACGTGAAGGCGCAGAACGGAAAGGCAACGGTGCGCGAAGCACGGATCGATCAGGGGAAAAACCACATCGAGCTGAAGGGCTCGGTCGATCTTCCGAAGTCGGCGGATGCGTTCGGCACGACGCCGGGAAATCTCCAGATTTCCGTCGATGCGCCGGAGCTGAAGGATCTGACCTCATTCATGTCGGAACCTGCCACGGGCAGCCTGCAAGCGAACGGGAACCTGAAGACCGGGAACGGGGCCGCCAACCTCGATCTGAAGGCGAGCGGCGATCAGATTGAATTCCAAGGCGCGAAGGTGGGGAAACTCTCCGCGGATATCTCGGCGACGAAGAAGATGACGCCGCCGCAGACTGCGAAAAACGAGAAAACCCAACCTTCCCCGCAACCGTTCTACGACGGCGTGAACTCAAACATCCAGACGAAGCTGGAGGATGTGCGCTACGGCGATTTCGTGATCGACGAGGTGCAGGGGCAGGTGAAAAGCAATGGCGACAAGGTTTCGCTGTCCCCGCTGACCGCGACCCGGAAGGGCAATGTCCTGGAGGTGAACGGCAATTTTCAGCTTCCCGGGCCTAACGAGAAGTTGCTCAGTCAACCGGCCGATCTCCAGTTCAATCTGCGCGCGCCCCAACTCGCGGATTACTGGCAGAGCGGCGCACCCGACAAGGTCACTGGTCAGATGCAGGCCAGCGGCAATGTTGAGATCCGCAAGGGCGTGGCGAACGGCAAGATCGAGCTGCACGGGAGCGAGATCGCGGCCAAAGATTTGATCGTGAAAAACGTCGATCTCCAGACGGAGATCAAAAACGACGTCGTCCACCTGAACAATTTCACCGCCACCCTGAACGACGAGGATTACATCAAGGCGCACGGGACGGTGAAACTGCAAAAGCCGTATCCTTACGACGGCGCAGTGACGGCGCACCTCGGGAAACTTTCGACCTTCGAGCCGCTCCTCTCCGGCCCGGAGAAAAAGACGCAGCTGGCCGGTTCGTTAGTCCTGGATTGGAAGGGCCAGGGCGACGCTTCCACGTTCCCGAATCATGGTGACCTCAATCTCAAACTCGAGCAGGGCCGTTACGGCGATCTGCAAAAGCTCGAGGCCAAAATCGAGGCGCACTACACCGCGGAACAGCTCAACGTGCCGATCGTTTTTTTCGCGAGCGACAAGCTGGGCCTGCAAGCCAGCATCCAGACGAAGGATTCGCGCCTCGAGATCAGCAACATCGCGATCAATCAGGGCGAGTCGAAATATGCGAGCGGCTATGCCGCGTTCCCGTTTAACTGGAGCAACCTCGGAACGAAAAAGCCGCTCTTCCCGGACAACGGCAAGGTTTCGATCAACTTGCAATCCAAGGATTTGGACTTGGCCAAGCTCTTCCGCGACCTCGGGATGGAGCCGCCGGTGGCCGGCCAACTCTCGCTCAACCTCGACGCGCAGGGTGCGCTCGATCAGCTCCAGGCGAGCCTCGATCTCCAGTTGCAAAACGTGAAGGCCGACGCGGCCGCGCAGCTGAAACCGACCGACGTCAATTTCGCGCTCCGCCTTCAGAATAACCAGTTGAAGGTGGATGGGAAAATCCAGCAGCCGCTCATCCAGCCGATCACGATTACCGCGCAACTGCCGCTCAACGTCTCGGAAGTGCTCGCCAAGAAGAAGGTCGACGAGCAAACGCCGGTGAGCGCGAAGGTCGAGATGCCGCGCAGCTCAATTAACTTCGTGCGCGAGTTTGTTCCTGCGCTCCGCCAACTCGACGGGAGCATCGCTCTCAACGTCAACGTCGGCGGGACGATCGCCCACCCGGCGCTCAGTGGTGCCGCCGACATGAACATCCTCATGGCGCGATTCGAAAACGCCACCCTGCCTGCCCTAACGAATTTCAAAGCGCAGCTCAATTTCCGCGACAACACGCTCCGCTTTGACCGTTTCGGGGGCGACCTCGCGGGCGGCCCCTTCACCCTTTCCGGCAGCCTCTCTTTCCCGAAATTGACCGAGCCGACCTTCGATCTGCACCTGAAGGCGAACAGCGTCCTCGTCGCGCGGAACGATAACCTGACCGCGCGCGTCGATGCCGACATCAAAATCGCGGGGCCGTTCAACAGCGCCAGCGTGAGCGGTCAGGTCCTGACCACGAACAGCCGTTTCCTGAAGAATATCGACATTGTCCCGATCAGCCTGCCCGGTCGTCCCGCGCCGCTCCCCGACCCGCCTTCGGCCGCGCCCGCTCTTACTTTCCCGAACCCGCCGCTACGCGATTGGAAATTCGATGTCGCGATCAAGAGCAAGGAACCGTTCCTAATCCGGGGCAATCTCGCCGCCGGGAGCGCGAACATCGACATGAGAATGGCCGGCACTGGGCTTCATCCTCAGTTGCAGGGCCAGGTGCGGTTGGAAAACTTCGAGGCGACCCTCCCTTTCAGCACCCTCACGATCAACCTCGGGTTCCTCTACTTCGATCCGGACGATCCCCTTAACCCGCGGATCGAGATGCAGGGCACGTCTTTGATCCAGGATTACACCGTCCATGTTTACATCTACGGGACGGCGCTGAACCCGGAGGCGGCCTTTAGCAGTGAACCGCCCCTGCCGCAGGAGGACATCATTGCGCTCCTCGCCACCGGCGTGACCCGGGAAAATCTCTCCAGCAACGTCCTCGCGAGCCGCGGCCTCTTGCTCTTGGGCAAGGAGCTTTACCGGAAGGTTTTTAAGAAAAATAGCGACGAGAAGCCGAAGACCGATTCGATCTTTAATCGTTTGAGTGTCGAGTATAGCGGGGCCGATACCCGCACCGGCGAGCAGACCGCGACCGCGAAATACAAGGTGAGCGACCACGTCCTGCTCATCGGGGACATTGGGATCGCCGGCGGTTTTCGCGGGATCGTGAAATACGTGATTCGGTTTCGTTAGGGAAAGATGAAATTAACGAATCGAAACAAACCCGCTAAGCCGCGCGTTGTCGTCGGGGGCGGTGA
Organism: Chthoniobacterales bacterium; assembly: GCA_038234295.1. Lineage (GTDB taxonomy): Bacteria > Verrucomicrobiota > Verrucomicrobiia > Chthoniobacterales > UBA10450 > Palsa-1392. The sequence goes on along the minus strand of JBBSUP010000031.1, from coordinate 24,375 downwards.
CCCCGGTCGGCTGACAGGCGGCGACCACGGATCAGGTCGGCCGGGGTCAGCGCCCCCGGCTACAACTACTCCCTGGCGTCGCGCTCGCCGGCAAGGTCTCGTCAGCTTCCTGGTCTTCCTATGCCTACCGATAGGAGCCTTCGCCCAGACGGCGGTCAAGCTGCCCGAGCAGGAGCAGAAGGAGAAACAAAAGAAAGCCGTCTCCCAGGAGCAGGAGAAAATCGCGCAGCAGGCCAATTTGGATATCCGCGGCAACACCGCTTTCGACGACAAGACCCTGCGCTCGCAGCTCAAGGAACAACTGGCCTTCATCGCGCAAAACGGCCTAACGAGTGCGCGCGGGGATGATGCCGCCTTTTTTCTCGAGCTCTATTACAAGAAACGTGGCTACGCCAAGGTCAACGTCCGCTATACGATCGTCTCGGGCAGTCGCCTGCGTCTCGACATCGTGGAGGGGCCGCTCGTCCATCTCGGCACGGTGCAATTTATCGGCAACCGTCAGATCCAGACCGATAAGCTTTTCGATTACGCCGTCAGCCCGATCCGCGAAGGCGATGCGAAGGGAAAGGGACTTCTTCCCTACGTCACAAGTCAGCTCGCGGAAGGCGCCGATCTCGTGCAACGCTTCTACGTTTCGGAAGGGTACGTCGAGGCGGTCGTCGAGCCACCGACCTCGCGCTACGTGCAGCCCGATTTGGTCCGCGCCCAAATCGTCATCCACGAAGGAAGAAAGTACACTTTCGGCAACATCAACTTTGTCGGTCCGACTCTTTACGGAGGCGAAGCGTTACGCGGTCAGATCCTCGATCTCATCCGCCAGCCCTACACGGAAGCGCGCGTGGCCGACATCCAGCGGCGGATCCAATCCTATTACAAGACGCGCGGTTATTACGCGGTCCAGGTTGATGCGACCGGCGATCCCTCGCTGGCTCTCGGCGGCAAGGTGCCTGTGCGGGTCTCGGTCGTTCCCGGGCAGGTCTATTACTACGACGGGATCACGGTGCAGGGGACGCGCCAGTTGCGTCGGAGCTATCTCGTCAATCGCTTCAAGAAATATCGCGGCCAACCTTACAGTCCCGAGACGCTCGATAAGAAGTTTCGCGAGCTGACCCGGACCGGTCTCTTTAACATCGTCCGGATCAACCCGACCCCAGTGAATGGGAACGAGCTGCGGCTCGATATCACGGTCGAGGAAGCCAAGCCGCAGGAGTTCGGGTTCTACATCGGCTACGGCACTTTCGAGGGCGCAATCGTCGGTGCCTCCTATGCGAATCGAGACCTTTTCGGCTACGGACGTCCCATTACCACCTCAGTCGAATACACTCAGCGTAGTTACAAGGCCGACATCCTCTTCGAAGACCCCTATCTCTTTAACACCGGGTTCGGGCTGAAGGCGCGGCTCTTTGCTCTCACTTTCAATTACGATGGTTATGCGAAATTCGAGCTGGGCGGGCGGGTCACGCTAAGCCGTCAGGTTACCGATGCCTATTCCGTCGGCCTCGTCCTCGGTGCCCGGCACGTCGAGATCACCTCCGCCTCGATCGACCCCGACCTGCTTGGCGTTACGAATTATTTTGTCAACACCATCGGGTTCACCCAGACGCTCGACTTGCGCAAGAACCCGCTGGTGGCGCCGCGCGGTTTCGTGGTCGACAACACCGTTGATCTGGCTACGAGCGCGCTCGGGAGCGACATCGATCTGCTCCGCGTGACCGGGCGGATCAGCTACTATCGATCCTTCGCCCCTGAGCGACCGCAGCTGATCGGGGAGGACCTGCAAAAGTCGTCGCTTCAAAAATGGTTCGAGCGCAGCCTGCTCGCCTTTGGGGCGCGCGGGGGGATTGTCTACCCGCTCGATACCGCGGGGACGAACGAAGCTTTCGCCATTCCCATCGACGAGCGCTTTTTCAACGGCGGCAGCACCACCGTGCGCAGTTTCGCGGAACGCGAGCTTGGGCCGAGTAATAACGGGAACCCGATCGGAGGCGAGTTCTACACCATCTTTAATGCTGAGTACACCTTCCCGATCTACGGCGAGTTATTAGGCGCCGTCTTTGTCGATGCCGGCAACCTCCTGCCGGAAGCGAGTAACCCCGGATTGAATGACCTGCGCTACGGCGTCGGCGTCGGGCTGCGTTATAACCTGCCGATCGGACCGATCCGTCTCGATTACGGGGTGAATCCGAGTCCGCGCAAGGATGAAGCCTTCGGCGCCTTCCATTTCAGCATCGGCTTCGCGTTTTAAGAGGACGTCTAAAAACTGGGTCATTCCGAGCGAAGCGCAGCGCAGTCGAGGAATCCCGTGGAGCGAGCTTAAAGAGGAACGCCACGGGATCCCTCGACTCCGCCCCGCGCCGCGGGGCTCCGCTCGGGATGACCGGGTTTCAGATGCCCTCCAAGTTAGCGCACGACTAACGAGTAAAGGGGGCCGTTTGGATTGAGCAGCTCGTGCTTATGCTGCGAGATCGCGAGGTAAACTTGGAGACCCCAGAGCATCACCAGGCCGGCCACGGCACCGCTCACGGTTAAGCGGGTCAGCCGGATTCTCGGAAGGTGCAGGCGCCTTCCGCGGCCAAGCTCGACCGCGCAGAGCAGGAAGGTGAGCGCCGCCGCCGCGAGCAGCGGAAAGGCGAGCCAGTTAAAGTAAAGCGCGCGCGGCAGGTTGCCGTTGAGCAGGTAGTGAAGCCCGCGCGTCATTCCGCAGAAAATGCAGGGCAATCCGGTGATCGCCCCACAGGAGGTTTGCCAGGGAACCCAATGCGGCAGCCCGCCGGGCGGGAGGCTGCGCAGGAGCCAGAGTGCGCCTGGCAGGGTGAGTAACGCGGCGCCCCGAGTCCTTCGTTCGTTAGGCGAGAGTGACGTCATAAAGCGGGTGGCGGCGTTTCCTGAATCGGCGGGATCTGCTCGGGTGCGGCTTCGATCGCCGGGAGCACGGCCCAGACATCGTAGGCGTCGCCAAATTGCCGGAGAAAGCAAAGCGGGAAGGCAAACAGCAGCATGACCACAGGCAGCAAAATAACCGTCCCGACATAAGGCAGCACCGCGATGCAGCAGGTGACACAACCTGCCATAAACCCGATAACGATGGCGGCGAGGCCGAGGACGAACATGAACAGGCCACAGAGAATGAACGGGCCGAGATGCGCGAGGAAAAGCTCCCAGACGATCCGAAAAGCCGCGAGCGCGCGGCAGCGTTGCCGATACATCACTGCGACCATGAGGCGGGAGAAGAAGTTGCAAATCACCATGAGCAAAACCCAGAATAATCCGAGACCAATCGCCGTGCCGACGATGGGAATAGTCGCGACCCCCGACGACCATCTCGCGAAAATCAGCAGCGCGGGCACGCCGAAGAGCGCGACGCTCGCCAGGAGCACGCAGAATTGGAAAAGGAAGAAGCTGTTCCCTTCCGCGTGATACTCGCGCCACGGCTCGGCGATCGCGGCGCGGTTTCGCACGATGCAGTCAGTAAAGACAAAACGCCCGCGCGCGTTCAGCCAGATAAACAGAGCCGCGAGTGCGATCCCGAAGAGCACCGCGATGATAATGAACGGGATCGCCCAGAGAGCGGCGCTGTGCAGCGACCAGGCCCCATGGTGTTCGGCGCGCATGTTCCAGTCGCCACCCTTCAAGAAATGCCGAAAGTTGAAGCGCGAGCCGCTGAAGAAGGTCGCGAGCCAGGCGGCGAATCCGATCACCAGCCACTTCCAGAAATCGAAGGGCTGGAAAAGAATCTTCTTCGTCAGGTCAAAGGCGGCGCCGAACGGCGCGAAGATTTCGATCGGTCGCGGAGTTGGTTCCATGCGGTTATTGCAAACAGCTTTGGACCCGAGAGGCAAGTCTGGGCACGCCGTGCCCGGTGGTCATCCCGAGCGGAGCGGAGCGGAGTCGAGGGATCCCGTCGCGTTGCCGTGAAGCTCCGCAGCCGATTTCCTGCGCCCGTCGTTTCCGGGCCGTTTCACGGGATCCCTCGACTGCGTTCCGCTGCGCTGCACTCCGCTCGGGATGACCACTGCGGCGTCGGTCGCGTTCGTTAGGTAGTGCCGAAGAAACGATCGCCCGCATCGCCCAGCCCAGGAACGATGTAACCGTTCTCGTTCAAGGTCGGGTCGATCGCCGCGGCAATGATGACAATTTCGGGATGCGCCCGTTGCACCTCGGCCACCCCTTCCGGGCAGCCAAGGACGCAAACGAATTGCACCCGTGTCGCGCCCGCTGCTTTCACGAGCGCGAGGGCCTCGACTGCGCTGTGTCCGGTCGCGAGCATCGGATCGAGCACCAGCACCTGTGCGGCGGCGAGCTTTTCCGGCAGGCGCCCAAAGTATTTCACCGGCCGCAAAGTCACCGGATCCCGATAAAGGCCGACGTGCCCCGTGCTCGCCTCCGGCACCAGGAGCGCCATCCCTTCCTGCAACCCGAGCCCGGCGCGGAGGATCGGCACGAGCACAATCTCGCGCGCCAGCACCTTGCCGGTGAAGGCTTGCAGCGGAGTCATCCTCTCTTCCGTGCGCGTCTCCCAGTCGCGCGCGGCTTCGACGAGAAGGTAGGCGGCGAGCTTGCGCAGGGCGTGGCGGAAATCATTAGGCGGAGTTTCCACCGCGCGCAGAAGAGTCAGTTGCGCGGCTGCGAGCGGATGATCAGCCAGGCGCACGCTTGCTTTTTCCGGCTCCATCGCGCGAGCATCGCTGGGCCTCGTCCGGCGGTCACTCAAAAATATCGCTGACTTGACCCGCCTCGCAGCGACCTCGAAACTCGCCACCGATGCGCCTGCAAACGCTTTTTGAGGCCCGCTGGATTTTCGCGGTCCTGGTCGTCCTCCTTCTTCTCAGCCTCTGGTGGAAGCCGTGGGTCGGACTCATCCCCCTCCTTTTGATCGCTTATACCTTTGCGTTCTTTCGCGATCCCGAGCGCATTTCGCCGAGCGATTCGGCCTCCGTCGTGGCCGCGGCCGACGGCGTGGTCGCGGATATTTCGGAACGCGAGGAACCGGAAGTCGTGCGGACAAAAATGCGGCGGGTCGGCATCTTTCTCTCGGTTTTTAACGTGCACACGAACCGCGCGCCGATCGCCGGCCGGATCATCTACCGGCAGCATCACGCCGGGCTCTGTCTCGACGCCCGCGACCCGGCCTGCGCGGAGAAAAATGAAGCGATGACCTGGGCTTTCGAAAACCCGCGCGCGACCCTGGTCGTGAGGCAGCTCACCGGCGCAATCGCGCGGCGCATCGTCGGCTGGTCGCAGGTCGGCGACGAGCTCGCGAAAGGCGAACGTTTCGGGATGATCCGTTTCGGCTCACGCACGGAAGTTTATCTCCCACTCGACGCGGAGGTGACGGTAAAAGTCGGCGATAAAGTCACCGGCGGTTTGAGTGTCATTGCGAAGCTGCCCTAACGATGGCCGACAACCCGAGCCCGAAGATTTACCTCCTGCCGAACCTGATGACGGCAGGGAACCTCTTCTGTGGTTTCGCGGCGGTCCTCCGAATTTACGACGGCGCGCGCGAGGTCGATTTCCTTGCCGCCGCGGCGGATTTTCACGACGCGATCTGGTTCATTCTTGCGGCCTGCATTTTCGATTTGCTCGACGGGCGGCTTGCACGACTCGGTGGGCATGAAAGCGACTTCGGCCGCGAGTTCGATTCGCTCGCGGATATCGTTTCGTTCGGGATGGCGCCCGCGCTGCTCGTTTACCAGATCGTCCTCGGCGAATTCCACAATCTCGGCTGGATGATCGCGTTCGTGTACCTCGCCTGCGGGGCGCTCCGGCTCGCGCGATTTAATTGCGTCGCCGCCGCGGGCTCTGGCTCAAATCCGGACAAAGCCTTTACCGGTTTCCCAATCCCGGCCGCTGCGGGCGTGATTGCGTCGCTCACGCTTTTCATGCTCTGGCTCGATGCCGGCGAGCGCACGATCGGCCGCTGGAAATACGCGCTCCCGGCGCTCATGCTTTTTCTGTCGTTCATGATGTTTAGCAAGTTCCGCTACCCGAGTTTCAAGGCGGTAAACTGGCGGACCAAGCAGTCGATTCCGCGCTTTTTTTTCCTCATCGCAGTCCTCGCGCTGACGGTGAAGTTCTACCAGTGGATGGCGGCAGTGCTGTTCATCTCCTATCTCCTCTACGGATTTCTGCGGCCCTTCCTCTCGCCGAAACGACGGCGCGAATTCGAAGAAGAAATTGGCGAGGAATTTCCCGAGTCGGAGGAGATCGAGGAAACTCCGTAGGAAGTCAGGCGTATTGCCTGACTCAGCCGGCGGCCTTTCGGCCCGCCGGCTTGTTGACGACAGGCGGGACCGCTGTCGGCCGAGTCAGTCAAGATGACTGACTTCCGGGCGCTTCACGAGAGAAGCGCGGCGACCACCCGTTGTCATCCTGAGCGGAGCGCAGCGGAGTCGAAGGATCCCGTCGCGTTTCCGTGAAGCGCCGTCGCCGTCGATCTCCGCCTCCGTTTCTTCACGGCAGCCCCACGGGATCCCTCGACTGCGTTCCGCTTCGCTTCACTCCGCTCGGGATGACGCCTTCTTCGCCCTCCGCACCCTGGTCGGCGTGGGCACGGCGACTGCTTCCGGATATTTTTTCGTCGAGGGCCAGATGATCCGCCATGGCTGCGTGCGCAAAGTCGCGGTGAAATCCTTCGTGTTACTGATCGTCGTCTCGAGATCGGGGCCGACCGATTTCAGGGTCATCTGCACGGAGTCGAGCGTGGATTTTAGTTCCTCCGACGACTTCCGGAAATTCGCCAGGGTCACTTCGAGGTTGTTGTCCTTGCGCAGTTGCTCGCTGATATCGCGGACGTTGCTAAGCGACTTCTGGAGCGCACTGTCCGCGCCGGTGATTTCGTTGAGATGCTCGCCAAACGTCTTGAATTGCCCGAGCGCGAGCGTGAGCTGCGAATCTTTGTCGGTGATCTTGCTCAGGTTCGCCGCAGTCGCCTGGAGTTCCTTCAAGGTCGTAGTCGCTTCCGTCGCGACCGGCTGGACGATCCCGAGCAACTTGCCGATCGCTTCCGAAAAATCGGGCACGCGATTGCCGACGAAGACCTGACCGGGCTCCGCCGTTTTTGAGTGATCGTTCCCGCCCGAGATGTCGATCGCGTTTTCGCCGAGCAATCCCAGCGTCATCAGCCGCACGCTCGAGTTTTTGTAAATGAGCGCAGCCCGATCGACCTCGATATCGATGCGCACCTCGTAGCGGGGCAGGGCAGCGGTCCCGGGTGCGCCGGTCGACGAGACGCTGCCGAGATTACCGGCGGCTTCGAGCGCGTGCCCCGCTTCCTCGCGCGAGACCGGCGAGTTGAGCGACTTCACCTGCCCGACTTTGCGTCCGGCCAAGAGCACGGGCGCGCCAAGTTTGATGCCCGCGGCGTTATCGAAATAAAGCCGGTAAGTCACCAACGGACGGAAGAGCCCGGGCGCGCCGAGAATGATAAGGATGAACGTAAGCACTCCGACCGTGGCGAGCACGAGCGCGCCAGTCAGGATTTCACTTCGTCGCAACTGCATCTTTGCTTCCCTCCAGAATCGGGCCTTCGGTGCTGCCGCTCAAAAACTGCCTAACGACGGGATGAGACGACTTCTTGAATTCATCGGGCGGAGCATCAGCAATGACCTGACCCTGGTAAAGCATAGCCATTCTCGTGCCGATGCGGAACGCGCTCTCCATCTCATGCGTGACGATGATCGACGTCACCTGCGAGCGCTCGCTCAGGCTGATGATGAGCTCGTCGATCACGGAGCTGATCACCGGATCGAGGCCGGCGGAGGGTTCGTCGAACAGGATCAGCTCGGGATCCATCACGAGCGCGCGCGCGAGGCTCACGCGTTTGCGCATGCCGCCGCTGAGCTCGGAGGGCATCTGGAATTTCGAGTCCTGCATGCCGACGAGCTCGAGCTTTTCGTCGACGATTTTATCGATCTCGGCCGTGGTTTTTTCCGTCAATTCCTCGAGCGGCAACGCGATGTTATCGCGCACGTTCCGCGAGCTGAGTAGCGCCGAGTATTGATAGACCATCCCGATTTGCGTGCGCACCTGCTGAAGCTTGCGGCGCTTCAGTCGCGTGACCTCGAATTGCTTAAAAAAAATCTCGCCACTCGTCGGCTGAAGGATGCCGAGGATAAGGCGCAGGATCGTGCTTTTGCCGCTGCCGCTCTGGCCCATGATCACGAGCCGGTCGAGCGGCTCGACCGTGAACGAGACGCCATCGAGCACGGTCTTTGGCGGGAAGGTGAGGTGCACGTCGCGCAACTCGACCACGTGATTAGGTGCCTCGCTGCTCACGGGAAAAAGACGATGTAGACGATGTTAAAAAGCGTGTCGAAACCGATCACGACGGTGATCGCGGTGACCACGCTTGAGGTCGTCGAAGTTCCCACCCCGGCCGCGCCGCCCTTCACCGTGAGCCCGCGATAACAGGCGATCGACCCGATGAGCAGCCCGAACATAAAGCTCTTCAACACGCCCGTGACGATGTCGCGGATGAGCAGCGCGTGGATCACCAGATCTTGGAAATAAACGAACGCGATATTGAAGTAAGCGCGCGAGATCAGCGCCGTCGCCACGATCGCGGCCAGACTCGAGATTACGCTCAGGCAAGGCATGAGCGCGAAGAGCGCAAGCATCCGCGGCGCGACCAGGAAGCGCAGCGGCCCGATCCCCATCGCTTCGATGGCTTCGACTTCCTCCGACACCTGCATCGTGCCGAGTTCCGCGGTGAACGACGCCCCGATCCGTGCCGCGAGCATGATGCCGGTGAGCAGCGGCCCGAGCTCGCGCGTGAACGCGATCGCGACCAACCCGGGCACGAGCCGCTCCGTGCCGAAGCGTTCCAATTGGTAACCGGTCAGCAGTGCCATCGTGAGGCCGAGGAAGAACGAAACCATCGCCACCAGCGGCACCGAGCCGACGCCGGCCCGCTCGGTGTAGCGGAAAAAACTCGCCGCGCGAAACGGCACCCGGCCGCGCCGGATGCGATCAAGCGTTTCGCTCACGGTACTGATCGTGAACCAGAAGAGGCTGCCGACTTCCTGGAGCACATCGCGACTTTTCGCACCGACCCCCGCCACCACTTCGACCGGGGCATTGGCCAGGCTTTCGTTAGGCGAGGAGGCGCTGGTTTCGGACTCGGGCATGGTCAGAGGGGAAGTTGCCCCAGTTCATTAGGCGGGCAAGACGCTGTCGACGCGGGGCTGCTCTCGGCTGTAGACGCTTCGCACTGCGCAGAGCGGGGGGTTTCTACGCAGGGAGGCGGAAGCCCGCGCTTCGCAGAGCGAAGCGTCTACAGCGGAGTGCGACGCCGCGGCGCACAAAGCGCGCGACCCGAAGGACCAATCCGATTAACGAGTATGTTCCGAATGCTTTTCGCTCTTGCCCTTGGCGGCCTCTCCTTCCTTGGATCTGCCGCCGCGGCCGAACAAAAAAATCACCCGATGAAAATTGCGATGGTTGTTCACGGCGGCGCGGGCACGATCACGCGCAGCGAGCTGACGGCCGGCAAAGAAGAAGCCTATCGCGCCGGTCTCGAAACGGCTTTGCACACCGGCTACGCCATTCTCGCGAAAGGCGGCAGCAGCCTCGACGCCGTCACCGCCGCGATCCGCACGCTCGAGGAGAACCCGCTTTTCAACGCCGGCAAAGGCGCGGTCTTCACCCACGAAGGCACAAACGAACTCGACGCCTCGATCATGGATGGCAGCTCCCTCAAAGCCGGCGCCGTCGCGGGTGTGAAGCACGTGAAGAGCCCGATTTCGCTCGCCCGGCTCGTGATGGAAAAATCACCGCACGTCCTGCTCGCGGGCGAAGGCGCGGAAGCCTTCGCCAAACAGATGAAAGTCGAGCTGGTCGACCAGAAATATTTCTACACCGAGGAGCGCTGGGAGGCGTTGCAGAAAGTAAAAGCCGGCCAGGCTTCCGCGAGCGAAAAGGAAAAGCACGGCACCGTCGGCGCGGTCGCGCTCGACCAGGCGGGGAATCTCTCCGCGGGCACGTCGACCGGCGGGATGACGAACAAGCAATTCGGCCGGATCGGCGACTCGCCGATCATCGGCGCCGGCACCTATGCCGACAACGCGACCTGCGGCGTTTCCTGCACCGGCGACGGCGAGTATTTCATCCGCGCGGCCGTCGCGCACAACGTCACCGCGCTGATGGCGGACAAGGGGATGAGCGTGCAAGCCGCCGCCCAGGCCGCGCTCGACCAGGCGGCAAAGATCGGGGGCACCGGCGGCTTGATCGCGCTCGATCGCGCGGGAAATGTGGCGATGCCGTTCAACACCTCCGGGATGTATCGCGGGACAGTTGATGCCGCCGGAAAGATCAGCGTCGAGATTTATCGTTAGGCATCGTCAGGCCGTCATCCCGAGCGGAGCCCCGCGGATGCGGGGCGGAGTCGAGGGATCCCGTGGAGCGGCCGTGCAGCTGTGCTACCGGATATCTTCGCGCCGGAGCTTCCCAGAAACTCGACGGGATTCCTCGACTGCGTTGCGCTGCGCTCCACTCCGCTCGGAATGACAGGCGTTGGCCAAGCCGCAAACTACTCGATGATGTCGAGCGTCACGCGCTCACCATGCCGCGCGGCCGCACTTGAGAGCAGCGCACGAATCGAACGAATCGTCTGCCCGTTGCGCCCGATGATGCGACCGACATCGGTCTGCCGCATCTGGAGACGGAAAACGGTCAGGCGATCCTGGGGCACTTCCGAGATCATCACTTCCTCGGGGAATTCCACGAGGTGACGGACGATAAATTCGAGAAATTGTCTCACGCGTCCGACCTTAGCGGCCGGGTTCCGCGTTGTCCAATCGGGGCGCGAAAAGCGCCGCTATTCCGCTGCGGGTTCGGCCGGGGTCCCTGCTTCTGCGGCAGGTGCCTCGGCGGCCGGAGCTTCATTCGGCGCCGCGGGAGCCGCTTCCGCTGGGGCCTCAGCAACTGGAGCTTCGCTCGGAGTCTCAGCCCCCGGAGCTTCCGCGGGAGCGGCTTCTGCCGGAGCTTTCGCCACCGGCGCGGGCTCGACCGGGGTTGCCTCGACCGCAGCCGACTTCGCTTTTTTCGCCTTCCGAGAAGGTGCGGCAGGTGCCTCAGCACCGGCTTCGTCAGGACCGGCCGCGGCGCGCGCCTTATTTTTCTTTAGAAGACTGCGGACGGTGTCGGAAGGTTGCGCCCCTTGCGAAAGCCAATGCTCGGCCCGGTCCAATTTCAGCGTGCTGTTAAAACCCTCCACCTTCGGATCATATGTGCCGATGATCTCGATAAACTTCCCGTCGCGCGGCGCGCGGCTATCGGCCACGACGACCTTGTAATACGGACGATTCTTGGTGCCTTCGCGGCGGAGACGGATGGAAACGGACATTGCGAAAAGTAGGAGTTAAAGACTGCGTTTTTGGGAGCTCCGGGGGAGGGAACGAATAGGTTAATTCTCTGATTTGGCAAGTCAGCTCTTCATTCGCTGCATCTGCCCCATCATCTTTTTCATCTTCCCGACGTTCTTCATCATCTTGCGCATCTGATTGAAACGCTGGAGGAGATCGTTCACGTCGGTCACGGTGCAGCCGCTGCCGGCGGCGATGCGCTGGCGCCGGCGCGCGTTCAGGATGTCGGGCTTGCGCCGTTCCTGGTCGGTCATCGAGAGCACAATCGCTTCCGTCCGCTTGATTTGCTTCTCGTCGACGTTCAGGCCGCCCTTGATCTGGTTCATCCCCGGAAGCATGCCGATGATGTTCTCGAGCGGGCCGAGTTTCTTCATCATCTTGAACTGGGCGAGGAAGTCGTTGAAATCGAAGGAGGCAGTCCGGAGCTTGTGCTCCATCCGCGCGGCTTCCTCCTCGTCGATCGCTTCCGCGGCTTTCTCGACGAGGCCGACGATGTCGCCCATGCCGAGGATCCGCCCCGCGAGCCGATCGGGCACGAACGGCTCGAACTGATCAAGCTTCTCGCCCACGCCGCCGAACTTGATCGGGCGCTGCGTCACTTCGCGCATCGACAGTGCAGCGCCGCCGCGTGCGTCGCCGTCGAGCTTCGTGAGAATGAGCCCCGTGATGCCGAGTGCCTCGTGGAAATGCGTAGCCACACTCACCGCCTGCTGTCCGGTCGCGGCGTCTGCCACGAGGAGCACCTCCTGCGGCTTGAGGAATTCCTTCAGCCGCTTGATTTCGTCGATCAAAACCTCATCGATCTCCTGCCGCCCGGCGGTGTCGAAAATCTGCACGTTGCCGCCCTGTTCCGCGGCCCACTCGAGGCTCGCTTTCGCCACGCGGAGCACGTCCTTTTCGTTAGGCGCGGGCGTGTAAACGGGGACATCGACCTGCCGGCCGAGCGTCGCGAGCTGCTCGATCGCCGCCGGCCGATGGAGATCGCACGCGATCAGAAGCGGCGCGCGGCCCTGCTTCTTCAACCAGCGCGCGAGCTTCGCGGACGAGGTCGTTTTGCCGGCGCCGTTCAAGCCGACGATGAGGATGCGCGCGGGCTTTTGCAGGTTCAGCTCTTCAGCGTCGCCGCCGAGGAGCGCGGTCAGTTCGTCGTGAAAAATCTTCACGATCTGCTGGCCGGGCGTAACGCTGCGGAGCACGTCTTCGCCGAGCGCTTTTTCCTTCACCTGCGCGACGAATTTCTTCGCCACCTGGTAATCGACATCCGCCTCGAGCAACGCCAGGCGCACCTGTCGCATCGCGTCGCTCACGTTCGTCTCGTTGATCGAGCCGTGACCGCGCAGGTCCTTGAAGATGTCCTGAAGTTTGTCGCCGAGTTGTGAAAACATGGTGAGAAAAAATCCGAAATCCGAAGCTCGAAGTCCGAAGGAAATCTGAAGTTCGAAATGCGAACGCTAAGAGGACTCCCTAACACGAAGCGACGCGCCATTCCACCGTACTTACCACGGTCATCCCGAGCGGAGCCGAGGGATCCCGTGGGTTTCTGTGAAGCCCCGCCGCACGCGCTCGATTGGAAGCGGAACTTCGACGAAACCCAACGGGATCCCTCGACTTCGCCTTCGGCTCCGCTCGGGATGACATCGGCGCAACTCCGCTTCATCTTACCGCGCATGCACGCCACCCGATGAACAACTCCGTTTTTCTCCACATCGTCGAACGCCTCGAATCGTTTCTCGGCAAGCTTCCCGAATCGATGCAGAAGCCGATCCTGAATGAGCTCACGCCGCTCAAAGAGTTGTTCCTTCAGCAGCGGCCGCCCCGCTTCGTGCTCACCGGCTCGCACCCGATGCCGCTGCTCGAGTTCGTGGCGAAAATCTTCTCGGCGGACGAGGGCGAAAACGCGCCCTCGCGCGACATGCTGACCGGGCTTTTCCGCTGGCAGAACATGACCATCGGCAAACAGGGCGAGCTGGAAATGCTCGACGCCCGCGGCGCCGATGCCGCTGCGCTTGCGCTCATCCGTGCGGAACTAAAAACGCGACCGGCCGATCTCTTTTTCTTCCTCGAAGCCGAGCACGCCGCGAAAGTCGCGACGCGCAAAGAGATCGAGCGCGTCGAATCGCTCCTCTCGTGGAATGGCGAAGCCGGTGTGCGCGCGAAGCTGATCGAGCTGCGCGCCGCCGTGAAAGACCCGGCTGGACAAAGCGCGTTGCAGGAAGCGGCGCTGAGCGGTTCTCCGGCGATTCGCGCGAACCTGATCGGGAGTTTTCCGCTCGACAGCGCCTTGCGGCGCACCCTCGCCAGTGAGCTCCCGAATGAAGCTCGGGTCGAGATGGTCCGCATGAGCGGCGACCGCGCCGCGCAAAAAGAGATTGCGGAGATGCTCGTGAAATCGACCAGCGCGATCTGCACCGCGATCGGCGCGCAGCCGATCCCGCTCGCCGATTTGCCGATCCTGACCACGCTCCAGCTCGTGATGGTCTCCGGCATCATGTATGTCAGCGGCCGCGAACGGAGCATGCGTGCGGCGACGGAATTCATCGGCGCGCTCGGCGCGAACGTCGGCCTCGGGATGATCCTGCGGGAAGGTGCGCGCGCGGCGCTGAAGTTCTTCCCGGGGTGGGGGAACGTGGTCTGCGGCATGGTCGCCGGCGCGGGCACCTATGCGATCGGTCGCGCGACCACGGTTTACTTTATCGAGGGCGCGAGTCTGAAAGATGCACGCCGCACTTTCCTCAAAACAAAAAAGGAGCGAGTGAAGGTCACGGACCGCCGGGAGCGGAAAGAAAAAGTGATCAGTGATGTCTGAGAGGGCGCCGTCGAAAGAAAATAGGTCATCCCGAGCGGAGTCCCGCGGCCGCGGGGCGAAGTCGAGGGATCCCGTGGCGTTTGGGAAGGCTCAGTTCAGAGCTTCACGGCAGATCGACGGGATTCCTCGGCTGCGCTGCGCTCCGCTCGGAATGACCCAGTTCTAGACGCCCTCTGAGTCATCTCCCAAGGAGTTCGACCGGGATCGCACCGACTGACGGCTGATAAGTTGTGAATAAGCTCGCGGTGCCGGGTCAATCTGTTCACACGATTTTGTGAACAACGGCGCCTCAGAGCGCGTAAAAATAACTTCCTCAACGCTTAACCTCATGACGCTCTCCGAGATCCAGCGTACGCTCCGCGAAATCGGCGTGAGGCCGGTCAAGACGATGGGGCAGAATTTTCTGCACGACCAAAATCTCGCGCGTTGGATTGTGGAACAAGCGGGTTTCGGACCCGGCGATTCGGTGGTTGAAATTGGACCCGGTTTGGGCGCGCTGACCGAGCCTGCGCTCGCCACCGGCGCGCGGATTCTGGCGATCGAAAAGGACGCGCGCCTCGCGGAATTTCTGCGAGCGAAGCTCGCGGTCGACAATCTCGAGGTGGTCCACGGCGACGCCTTGGAATTCGACGTTCGCCGGCTGCGGCCGCGTGGTCCGACGACATTGTTAGGCAACCTGCCATACTCGGTAGCGACTCCAGTATTGTTACGTTTTCTAGAAAAAACAACGTGCATCTCGTCCGCGGTGTTGATGTTACAGATGGAGGTCGCCGCGCGTCTTTCCGCTCAACCCGGCACGAAAGCCTACGGCATCCTCTCTCTCCTCGTGCAGGCGCGCTGTCGGGTGGAGTTCCTCCGCGCGGTGCCGTCGAACGTATTTTTGCCCGAGCCGGCGATCGAATCAGCGATCGTTCGCCTCGTGCCGCGCGCGCCCGATGAGCTGCCGGAGTACGACGACGAAATTTTCTCCATGCTCGTGCGCGCCGGTTTCTCACAACGCCGTAAACAGGTCGGAAAATTGCTCCGCGAGCACGTCTCTGATTGGCCGGAAGCCGCCGCGAAAATAGGTGCTTCACCGCTCGCGCGCGCCGAGGAAATTTCCCTGGAGCAATGGATCGCGCTCGCCAATCTCGTGCGCCCATTGCCCGCGCTCGCGAAGGGAAACGACCCAACCGAACTCTTCCCGGTGGTCGACGAAAACGATCGCGAAATTGGCTCCGCTCCGCGTGCGGAAGTGCATGGGAATAACTCGCGGCATCGCGCCGTGCACATCTTCCTTTTCGACCGCGCCGGCGAGCTGCTCCTGCAAAAACGTTCGCGCTGGAAAGACCGGCATCCCAACGTCTGGGACTCAAGCGCGGCCGGCCATGTCTCGGCCGGCGAGGACTACGATGAAACCGCGCAGCGGGAGCTGGAAGAGGAGCTCGGTGTGGCGGCAGCGCTGACCCGCGTCGCGAAAATAAGTGCCTCAGCAAACACCGGCCAGGAATTCATCTGGCTTTATCGCGGGGAAACGGAAGGCCCGTTCCGCATGGCGCGCACGGAGATCGCGGCGCTGGAGTTTTTCCCGGTCGACCTCGTGGCCGAGTGGCTCACGAAACAGCCGGGCGATTTTGCGCCCGGCTTTCTCGAATGCTGGCGCGCGTTTCCGTGGGAAACGCGCGCCTGACAGATTCCTTTTGCCTAACGACCGCGCTTGGCCGGAGCCTTGCGCGGGGCAGACTTCGCCGATTTGGCGACCGGAGCTTTCTTGGCGGGTGCGGCCTTCTTGGCGGCCGGGGCTTTTTTCGCAGCCGGGCGCGGCGCCGGTTTCGCGGCGGCCGAACGCTGCACGAGCGTGGTGCGTGCGGGGAGTTCTCCCATCGTGTCGCGGCGATATTTGCGCGCTGCTTTCCGCGCCTGCTCTTTGCCGCCGTAGACCGCGTCGCTGAACATTTTCGTGCCGGTCGAAGAGCCGCGCACGAAGTGCACCTGAAATCCGTGCGTCTGTTTTTTGGCGCGCGGCTTCGTGTCGATGCGTTTGATATTCTGTTCCGAATCGGGATTGGATCGTTTCCTCATAATGTTTTTGGCCTAACGAGTGAGATTAAGGGCAAGCTCCCGGAGATGCAAACCGCGCTCGCTAATTTTTGCGCACTGGGCCGGCAACGAGCGCGAGCGCCGGCAAATTCCACGCCGTTTCTTTCGCGCGATATACCTGTCGCGGCAGGAGCACGTAACAGGGATGACGCTCCGCGCGCAGCCAGGTGATGAGACCGACAAGATCTTCCTCACGCATCGTCGTGCAGCCGGCGGTGGGGCGGGCGGCGCCGCGGCGGATGTGAAAGAAGATTGCGCTCCCGTCGTTCGGTACGGGCGGATCGGAGTTGTGCCGGATTTCGACGAGCCAGCGATAGGCGAAGTCGTTGTGCCGCATCTTTTCTTTCGCGAACCAGGGCGGCGGGTGCGCCGGATCTTCGATGGTGACGAAACGGTTGTAATCCGGGCTCGTCACGTCATCGATCCACGCGTCGGATTTGGTGACCTGATGGAACGGGAAGTCCGCGCCCGCCGGTAACGCCTCATCGTAAGTGTAGATTTTTCCGAGCCGGAAGACCCCCGCGGGCGCGCGGCCGTCGCGCTCTTTTTTATGTCGCCCGGGCTCGTCCTGCCCGGCGACGCCGCGGCCCCAGGCGAGTCCATTTTTCCCAAACAACACCGGGATCGCCTGACCAACCGGCTGCCACGAGCCGCTCCCGTTGCGCTCGAAACGCCGGAGCTCGCCGTGCAGGTCATCCCAGTCCGACGCGACCGCGACGATCAGCTGCTCGCAGTCGTTAGGCACGCCGGCGGCACGGGCGCTGCTCGCGAGGGCGAAGAGGACGACGGCGAGAAGAGCGATTCGCATTTGCCAACCAAGACGTGCAATCGCTCTGTTCTGTCCACTGGAATTCCATGACGAAAAGAATCGCCCCGCCGCTGTTGCTCTGGCTCGCGCTGATCGTTTACGCGCCGGCGTTGCGCGCGGGCTTCGTCTGGGACGATCGCGCGCTCGTCTTGAGCGATCCGCTGATTCGCAGTTGGCGGCTCGCCGGGGAAGGGTTCCAGCATTTTCTCTTCGTCGATGCCGGCGGCTCGGATTTTTATCGGCCGCTGCAACGGCTGACCTATCTGCTCGATTACGCGGCGTTCGTTTTTGCGCCCGGCGGTTATCATCTCGTGTGCATTCTCTGGCATGCGGCGGCAGCGATCGCGCTTTTCTTTTTCGCGGAGGAACTGCTCGGCTTTTGTGCGGTGGCGACGCCACGCCGCGGTTGGATCGCGTTCTTCGTCGCGCTCGTTTGGATGATTCATCCGCTGCAGAACGCGGCGGTCGCGTATGTCGCCGGCCGGGCCGATCCGCTCGCGGCGGCGTTCGGTTTTCTCGCGCT
Source organism: Chthoniobacterales bacterium (assembly GCA_038234295.1). Taxonomy (GTDB): domain Bacteria; phylum Verrucomicrobiota; class Verrucomicrobiia; order Chthoniobacterales; family UBA10450; genus Palsa-1392. The sequence goes on along the minus strand of JBBSUP010000031.1, from coordinate 6,799 downwards.
CTTCCTCGGCTTGAGGATGCTGCGCGCGACGGGGCGAGGGAAGTGGCTGCTCGGTTTCGCGCTCGCGCTGGCGCTGCTCGCGAGCGGGTTGAGCAAGGAAATGGGGCTGCTCTTTCTGTTGCTCTGGCTGCTGCTCGTGGTCGCGCAGGGCGGCCGCGCGGAAATGTGGCGCGCGTTCGGCATGGTCGCGGCGGTCCTCACGGTTTACCTGAGCCTGCGCCTGCCCGCGGAGCACATCCCGACGCCGCCCGATCGCCACCCGGCGCCTCTTCTCGTTAGGCCAATCGTGGTTGCGCGGGCGGTCGCGGAATACGCCGGGCTCATCGTGCTGCCGCTGCATCTTCACATGGATCGCGATGTCGAGACGCACCCGTTCGGCTTTGTCACGCCGAGCTTGAACGCGGCGGCGTGGCGGGAACTGCAGACGTTGCTCGGGCTCGTGCTGATCGCGGCGGCGGCGTCCGCGTTTTGGCGGGTACGGAAGCGGCGCGCGATTTTTCTGCCGCTGCTCCTCGCGCTTGTGAGCTACCTGCCGGTGAGTGGCCTGGTCACGCTGAACGCGACCGTGGCCGAGCACTGGCTCTATTTGCCAAGTGCTTTCCTGTTTCTCGGCGTGGCGGTCTGGCTCGATTCGTTAGGCATTCTCTCGCGCCGCTTCACGCGGGCGCTTCTCACGGCCTGGCTCGTCTTCCTCGGCGCGCGGACTTTTCTCCGCTCGCAGGATTGGCACGATCAACGCACTTTCCTCACCCGGACGATCGCGGCCGGCGGAGACTCGGCCCGGATGTGGATCAATCTCGGCGGACTCGAGCTGAGTGAAGGGCACGTCGCCGAAGCGAAGCGCGCGCTCGAAATCGCGCTCGCGAAAGAGCCGGAGAATCCGTTCGCGCGGCTCGATCTTGGGGCAGTTGCCATAAAGCAAAAGGAGTTTGGTCGCGCGCGGGAATTCCTTGGCAAAGTCACCGAACCGCCCGAGCTCCGCGCGCGAGCGGAGGAGAGCCTCGCCGTGCTTGAGAACCGCGAAACCGGGAAGGTGAATCTGCTGCGTCTGCGACTGGCGGCCCGGCTCGGCGCGTCGAACTGGGTGATCGAGAAACGTTACATCCAGGCTTTTGCCGATCTCGGGTTTCCGGAGCGCGCGATCACGGAATTGAAGACCGCGATCGGCGTCGCGCCGTATCGTGCGGAGAGCTGGGACATGATGAGCGAATTGCTCCGGCGGATCGACCGGCCTAACGAGTCCGCGCTGGCGTTGGCCCGGGCCGAGGCGAACGATGTGCACCTGCGCGCGCACGACCGCGGCCCGCTCGGGCGGCGCTGATCTACAACCGCTGGGCCTCTGGCTCTTGAAGCACTGAGATGAAGCTTTCTCTCGCTCGCGCTCGCTGGTGTCACTCTCGTTCCGTTGCACGCGCAAGAGCCTAACGACGCTGTGAGCCCGTTGCCGAGCCCAAGCATTCCCGCGGGTCCGCGGCCGACGGCGACGATCAGCCAGGTGACTGCTTCGCCGCAGCCGACGGCGGTGGTGACGCCGCTGCCAAGTGCTTCGCCGTCCGGCACGCAGCCGCTCACGACGAACACCGTCGCTCCTTCGCCGACGCCGACCCCGTAGGTCGTCATCCCGAGCGCAGTGGAGCGAAGCGGAACGGAGTCGAGGGATCCCGTCGGGCTGCCGTGAAGCTCTGACCGCGAACACCTGAAATCGACGCTTCTCAGAAACCCTGCGGGATCCTTCGACTGCGCTTGCGCTCCGCTCAGGATGACTGCTTGTCGACCCCGCGATTAAGCAGTCGTCGCGACGCCTTCGACGCGCGCCGTATCGGCGCCGAGGAACTTAATTCCCGCGAGCCAGATCACGCCGGAGACCAGCATCATCAGCGAGATGAGGAGGAAGCCGACGTTCATGTTCGAGTGCCCGGCGATGAAGCCGATGGTCGGGAAGGCCGCCGCGTCGCCGAGCGCGTGAATCACGAGAATGTTGAGCGCGAAGGCGGTAGCACGCACCGCGGGCCGCGCGACGTTTGCGAGCGCCGTGTTTGACGGGCCGGTATTTAAAAATCCGAAAAAGACCGCGCCGAAAAGAAGCCCCCAGGCCGCGGGGAAAGGCGTGAAGAGCATCGCCACGAAGAGCGGCGCGGCGATCAGCATCCCGACGCCGGAGACGAGAAAATACGCGCCGGAATTTCGCCGCTGGATCCGATCCGCGATGACGCCGCCGGTGATCGTGGAAATCAGCCCCGCGACCGCGGTGATGCCGCCGAAAGTTGCCGTGCCCGTCGCGGCGGACAGATGTCGGTATTGCAGATAAGCCGGCATCCAAAACGCCAGCCCGCCGAAGGCAAAAGTCATCGCGGTTTGCGCGAAGCAGTTGATCACATACGAGCGCGTCCGGAGGAGATCGAGGTAGTCGGCGCGCGTCGCTTTTTTTTCGTTCGCCCGCTCGCTGCCGCGGCCGCGCGGGTCGCGGAGGAACAGGCAGATAAAGCCGAGGATCAGGCCCGGCGGCGTGAGGACGTAAAACGCCCAGCGCCATCCCCAATGGCTCCCGATGAGCCCGCCGAGGACGTAACCGAGCGCGCCGCCGACGGGGATCGCGGCGCAAAAGGCCGCCATCACCCGGCCGCGCATCGCGAGCGGAAAAAGATCCGCGAGCACGGTTGGCGCGGCCGGACCGTAACCGCCCTCGCCGATGCCGACGAGCACGCGGGTGAAGAGGAGTATGCCGAAGGTCGTGGCCAATCCGGAAGCGCCGCTCGCCAGGCTCCAAAGCAGCACCGCGACGCCGATGATGATCCAGCGCGAGAAACGATCGGCGAGCCAGCCGAGCGCCGGTGCGGAGATCATGTAAGTGACGAAAAAAGCCGTGCCTAACAATCCCGTTACCGCCATCGCGTTCGCGTCGCCGGCGTGGAAAAAAGTCGCGCGAATCTGCGGCTCGACCGCGGCGAGGACGTAGCGATCGATGTAGTTGAGGAGGTTAATCCCGAGCAGAAGTGCGAGCGCAAAACGCGCGGCCGATTTGGAATGCGCGGTGCTCGCCATTGATTTGCCGATTGCAGTCGGGCGCACGGCGATTGTAAATCTAAAACCAATGCCGCCCATCTCCGCCGCTGAGCGCACGCTGCGTTTTCTCGCGATGCCGCTCGTGCGGATGATCTATCGCGTGCGCTCAGTTGGGCTCGAGCGTTTGCCGGCCGGCGGGTTTTTGCTCCTGCCGAATCACATCACGTTTGTCGACGCGATCATTCTGCTCCTCGCGGCGCCGCGCCCGATTCGTTTCCTCGTCGACAAGGCTTATTACGAGAACCGCTATCTCCATCCGTTGTTGCGTCTGGTCGGCTGCATTCCGATCACCCCGCGGCGCGCGAAGGATGCGATGCGCCTCGCGGCGGAAAAGATTCGCGCGGGCGAGATCGTCTGCGTTTTTCCGGAAGGCGAGTTGACGCGCTCAGGGACGTTGCTGCGGTTGCGGCGCGGCTACGAGATCATCGCGCGCGAAGCGGACGCGCCGGTCGTGCCGGTCTGGCTCGATCAACTTTGGGGCTCGATTTTTTCTTACCGGGGCCAGCGTTACTTCCGGAAATTGCCGCGCCAACTTCCTTATCGGGCTTCGGTGGAATTTGGCGCGCCGCTCGCGCCTGACGAGGCGGATATCGCGACCGTGCGCGAGGAATTGCTCAAGCTCGGGGAGCGTTGTTACAGCCGGCGCCCGGCGTTGCGCGAGCATCTCGGCGCGGCGGCAGTCCGCGGGTTGAAGCGTCATCCGCGGCGTACGCTTGTGATCGATGGGCTCGACGATTCGACGCTGAGCTGCGGCAAGTTGCTCGGCGTGGCGGCGGCGTTGAGCCGATATCTGCGGCGCGAATGCAGCGCGCCGCGCATCGGGATCGTGCTCCCGGCGAGCAAGGGCGGCGTGGTTGCGAATCTCGCCGCGGTGCTCGCGGGGAAGGTGCCGGTGGGATTGAATTTCACGAGCGGATGGCATGCGCTCGAACGCGCCCATGCGATCGCCGGCCTCACGTCAGTGATTTCCGCGAAGGCTTTCCAGAATCGGCTCACCGATTTTCCGTGGCCGGAAAAAGTCATCTCGCTCGATGCGCTCCTCCCGACGATGAAGCGCGAGATTTTCCTCTGGTGGATGGCGGCGCTTTTTCTGCCGGCAGGGGTGTTGATCAAAATGCTCGGCGTCGACCGGGAAGGGGGCGCGGAGGAAGCGGTGCTGCTCTTCACCAGCGGGAGCTCGGGCGATCCAAAAGGCGTTGTGTTGAGTCACCGGAATCTGGTTGGCAACGTCTCGCAATTTCGCGAGCTGATCGGCGCGACGAACGAAGATGTGATCCTCGCGTCGCTCCCGTTTTTTCACAGCTTCGGCTGCACGGTCACGCTCTGGTTTCCGCTCATCGAGGGTGTGCAGATCGCGACTTACCCGAATCCGCTTGAAGCCGGCAAGTGCGCGGAACTGATCGCGCGCCACGGCATCACGGTGGTGCTCGCGGCGCCGACTTTTCTCCGCGGCTACCTCCGAAAAGCGGAACGCGCGCAGCTGACGAGTGTGCGCCTAACGATCACGGGTGCGGAGAAATTGCCGCGCAGTCTCGCGGATGCTTTTGCGGAGCGCTTCGCAAAGCCGGTCTTCGAGGGCTACGGACTGACCGAGACCTCGCCGGTGGTGAGCGTAAATCTGCCCAATCCCGAGCCGGCAAATCCAGGCGACGCGGTGCAGCCTTCGAACCGTCCCGGTTCCGTCGGCAAACTCGCGCAGGGCATCGCGGCGGAGATTCGCCAACCGGAGGACGGGACGAAATTATCGCTCCACGAGACCGGCATGCTCTGGCTGCGCGGGCCGAATATTTTCGAAGGTTATCTCGGCGATCCCGAGCGCACGGCGGAGGTGAAACAGGATGGCTGGCTCAAGACCGGCGATCTCGGGCGCTTCGACGAGGACGGCTTTTTGTTCATCGAAGGCCGGCTTTCGCGCTTCTCGAAGATTGGCGGCGAGATGGTGCCGCATGAAACCGTGGAGCAAAAAGTTCTCGCCGCGCTTGGGCTCGGGAATGAAGGCGAGCGCACGATCGCCGTCGCCTCCGCGCCGGACGCGGCGAAGGGTGAGGCACTTGTCATCCTGAGCACGATCGAGATCGACCAGGCGAGCCTGCGCCAGAAATTGCAGGAAGCGGGCGTGCCGAACCTCTGGATACCAAAGCTTGTCTGCCGCCTCGACGCGATCCCGGTGCTGGCGACCGGAAAACTCGACTTGCGCAAGTGCAGCGAGGTCGCGCAGAGCGCGGCCCGCGAAGAGTAGATCCGCGGAAACGGGTCTTGTCCGCGCGGGAGTCGCGCTGATCCTCGCCGGATTTAGTTTTTTCCCTGATGCAGCGGCCGAAGCCGCGCACCCCATTCCGCCGGCGCATCCCACCGCGTGGTATCGACTGACATGCTGGCGATCGTTTTTGGGACCCGAAATTCCGAGCCGGAGCCGACCACTAACGGAGCGTCGCGGTCGCAGCGGCGGGTTGGCCTAACGACCGGCGGCGAGGCCGGCCTGCACTTCCACGATCGCCTTGTCGACGATCTCGATCGCCCGCACGCGGTGGCCTTCCTTGTTATGATTCGCGGCGACGAGCGCGGCGCGCGCTTCGCGCAAATGGGCGAGCGCATCGCGCAATTTCGTTTGTTCCGCGCGGGCGGGCTGTAACGCCAACGCGGTGAAAGCCATCACGACAGCCAGACTTAGTTTCACTTTTTTCATGTTGCCCATTCTTCGTAATTTGCGAGGAGATCGGCCGGGTCGCGCCAGACCGCACGAGCGCCCGCTTCGCGCTGTTCCGCTTCCGGCTTTCCGCCGCAAAGCACGCCGGCAGCGGGGCAACCAGCCGGCTGTGCGGGCTCAGGAACTCCGGCAGATACGGATCGAAACCCTGCCGATCTGCGCGTGGAGCCCGTCAAGCGTGAAGCGGTTGCCGAAATGGCGGAAAGGCGCGGTCCCACGAGGCAACGTGCGCCTCATTTGAGTCCACGAGGGTGCCGTCGAGATCGAAGATGAAACCAGCGATCGCTGTTTACTGCGGCTCCGGTTTGCCTTGGACGTGGAGTTGCGGCTTCCCGGTGCTCTGGTTGACGCTGACGACGTAAGGCTTCGCACTTCCCGTCGCGGCCTGGCGGGTCTCGATCATCGCCCCAGCGACACAGCCCAGGGTGATGCCGATGAACAAGCTAATAATCGCCGGTTTGCGCACGAGGGACCTGACGCGCGGCGCCGCGGTTTGCAAACTAAAAGCGGGTTTAGGTCGGCGTCGAGAGGGCCGGCCGGGGCTATATCTAGATTCTTTTCATAGAGAAATAAATGCGAGAGAACCCGGCGGTTTGGGCATGGCTCCTGCTCATTATTATGGCAGTTACAACGACACCACCTATGACAACTACTTATTCTCAGCCTTCGCTCGACTCACATCCCTTCGACCTGAAGTCCGCCCTTGTGGAGCCGCTCCTCGTGGTAGGCGTCTCCGCCTTCTGGCTGGTGACGCTGCCGGTCGCCGCCGTCGCCATGCTCGGCGTGAAGGTCGGTGAAGGCGTGAACGCGTTCGTGCGCGGCTCGGCTCGGGCAAACCCGCTCATCCTGCGCAAAGGCCACGCAGCGAAGAACGAAACGGCCCTGTCGACCCAGGCCGCGCAGAAGAAAGCCTAAAGAGCCGGCCGAAACGCCGTCATCCCGAGCGGAGGGCGGCGGGGTGGCGGGCGCCCGGGGGGTGTGGGTGGGGCCGCGGGTGCCACCCCCCCCCCCCGCGCCCGCGGGGCCGCG
>JBBSUP010000030.1:0-30245 GCA_038234295.1 Chthoniobacterales bacterium | reverse complement strand
GGCAATCATCGGCGCCTTCTGATCCGCTGGGAAAAACAAAGCGCGCTCTATCTCGCTTTCGCCACTCTTGGATGTTGCCTGATTGCTTCACGTTTCCTCTAACCTCTTCTCATGCACACTTACTTTTCGGATAGCTTCTAGTGAAATGGGCTACATTAACTTCATTGGGTTTTTCGCCGAATAACGACAATCGAGGCGACTAGGCTCAGATCTAAATTAGCTTGACTTCAATGTGCTCTTACCAAGACCCTTGACCAACAAACCCAATTATATGACAAGGCTTCCTTTCCAACACAATCGCAAGGACCGGATCATAGGCCGTTCAAGAACTGCGCGGAGGTTTTTCCGTTTCTTTGCAGGAGTCGCGGCTGTGCTCTTGCTCAGCTCGCCGTCCCGAGCACAAACTATCCATTATTCTGTCACCGATCTCGGTACCTTTGGCGGCTCCGGGGACGGGGTGACGGTGGCGATTGCTATAAACAATTCTGGTCAGGTGACCGGCTATTCCAAGACGGCGTCTGGCGAGCAACATGCCTTTATTTACTCCGATGGCGTTATGACAGACTTGGGAGCACTTGGAGGTCCAAACAGTAGCGGTTTCGGCATTAATAATCTCGGCGAGATTACCGGGTCAGCCGACCTTTCCGCTGGTGGCTTTCGTCATGCATTTATCTACGCTGGTGAGGGTCTGCAAGATATAGATGCAGATGGTTTATCTAGTTTTGGCGCGTATATCAACAACGCCGGTCAAGTCGTCGGCACCGGGCAGTTTGTCTGCGGCTCTAGTGACCCTCAAGCCGAGCCATTTGTGTATACGGGCGGAGTCTTTGCGTGTTAGGCGGCTATGAGCCGGCCGGGATCAATGATTCTGGGCAAGTCGCTTATACAGATTTTGTGCCGCCAGATGAATTTCATGCGTTCATTTATTCGATATCTTCTGGCGAGTCTCAGGATCTTGGAAGCTTGGGAGGAGGATTCAGTCAGGCCGGTGCTATGAACGAGTCCGGCCAAGTCGTGGGATATTCCGACCTCCCAGACAATTCCGGTCATGCCTTCCTCTATTCCGGCGGCGCTATGCAGGATCTGACGCCTACCTTGCCGTCTTGTTCACAAAGTTACGCATGGGGTGTCAACAATCTAGGGCAAGCCGTAGGGGACGTAAATAACCGCGCAGTTTTGTTCCAGAACGGAACAATTGTCGACCTCAACGCTTTCGCGCCGACTGGTGTTGGTTTCTTCAGTGCAGAAGGAATCAATGATTCTGGTCAAATAATAGTGAATGATCTCTTTGGCAGTGGTCACGCCTACCTACTGACGCCAATCGCCAAGACAGGCAGCATCAGCGTGACAATGTTGCGTTGTGACCCCACTGCGTATGCCAACCTTGATTCTGGGGACATCGACACACCTCTTGAACCGGTGCCGAATCCCGCCGTGCTCGTGGAGCAGCGCCCCATCGGCTCAGGGTTAGTGGCCGATGGAGTAACTCCGTTATTATTAAAGCTTGAACTGAATAGCGAAGTGGCAGGTGATAGGAATGCCTCGTATCGCGTAACCTTTGATCCTGCTCTGGGCGGATGCCCTGCAAACGGAATCGGCGTTTTTACGCTTCAAAACGGCTCTTTTGTCGCTGCCGATACCTTCAGCTTTGAAGGGTTGACCACCGCATATGCTTACATTCCCGCAATCAGATCAGAAGACCTGACGCTCGGGGCTTCTAAAGAGCTTTCCGTCACGATGCACATCACAAAGCTCGGAGATTCGAGTGTCTCAGGAGGGGTCACCTTCAAAATACGTAAGCCACCGCTGATTTTAGTGCATGGATACGCGTCCAGTAGTGCCACGTGGAGTGAGCCGTTTCTCGAGACGCTCAGACAAACCAGACCTGACGAGTTTGTTCATGCCATTGACTACGGCATCGGCGCCCTGAATCCACCAGGTTTTAACGCCACTTATGATGCGCTAGGCCCGCTTGCCCACGAACTCGATGATCTTCTTGCTGGGCAGGTCGAAGGCCCAACTAGCATTTATAAAGACTGGGCGTTTACGCGATATGATATAGTAGGTCATAGCCAGGGCGGGGTGTTGGCGCGGATGCTGTGCCAAACCTTTTTACCGGAGTTACACCGGAGTGATGCCCCCTTCGCAAAGGCCCCCGTCGTTTCTGAAGCTAACGCTAATCGCGGGCGATTCGGAAGGGTGATTACCATCGGTTCTCCCCAGAATGGCAGCACGATTTTGCGTTATGTTTTCGATTTCGCAAGTCTTTTAGACCAAAACGGAAACTCTCTAGCGCGAACAATATCATCTGGACTTTCCTTTTACGCGCAGCCAAAATTTGATCCTTGGGGGCTCCAGATGTTTCTAGTTAACAACAAATTCGCCTTGCCTGTGGATAACGGTATAAGGTTTCATTGCGTCCGCACGACAATCGGCAGGTTTTCGGACCCGCTCTCGTACGCTCTTCTTGGTTTGGACACCGTTCCCCCTGGTGAAGTCGATACGAGGGGAAAAATCTTATTGCCAGAGGGCTCAGATGGGGTAGTCGACTATGACAGCCAGATCGGCGGCGGCACTACCAATACCACGATCACATGGAAGGACATCAGCCATTGCACCTCCATTCATACTGTTTAACAGCGAAGACAGTCAGACTAACAGCCTAGACGTGGCCGGGGAAGTCAGGACTCTGGTTGACGGGCCCTTGCCCGTGACTGACCCCTTTGTAATACCTGATCTGCTTTCACTGGAATGGAAGGCTAAAATCGATTCACTTGTAAATGGCCTTCCTGTTTTTGGCCAGCAAATTGATAAGGGCAAAGCAGGAAAACGCTCGGCTACATCCCAAGATTACACTTTCAGCATTACACCGCCCCCAGGACAGCCGCTCGACGGTGTCGTGACTTGGTATGCGGAAGCTCTCGGGCCTGATGGGATCTCAACGGAGGGGGTAACAACTACGTTTAGCCAAGACGACACAACTAAAGTTACGGTAACTTTCGAAGATTCGGTTATCGGTAATGTCGTCGTCTATGGAAGCTATGTTTCGACGAATGGGACGCTGGTCGTGGGTTATCCAGCTCTGGTGGCCTCGATAACCTCGCCAGGAGCAGTCCTCACGGGCATCGATACCGGTGAGACAGACATCACCCTGAATCCGGGAGACAAAGTCTTTCTGCACATTTTCGGAGAGTACAGTGATGGCTCCCGGATTCCTCAATTCCTTTCTATTCATGATACGGTGGGGTTGACGTCATCCAATCCTACCGTTGTAAGCGCCGACTCGGCAGGTATCAGTCTCGACGCATTGGCGCCGCGGAGAGCCGTAGTCAGCACGACGCTTGGCGACTTTACTACTCAAACTAATGTCACGGTCGATGCTATACCGCCCCCGCCAACTCCTACAACGACACCAACCCCGACAGCCACGCCGACGCCGAGTGGAACCCCCACGCCCACCCCGACTCCAAGCAACACGCCGCAGCCGGGCTCAGCGGTCAACATTTCCACCCGGCTGGCCGTGGGAACTGGCGACGACGTGCTCATTGGCGGCTTCATCATCACAGGCAACGTGCCGAAAAAGGTGATCCTGCGGGCGATTGGTCCTTCGCTCAACGTGGGAGGCGTTCCCCTGGCGGGGACGCTCCAGGATACGGTCCTCGAACTGCATGGCACGACCGGCTTGATCCAGAGCAACGACAACTGGCAGAGCGACCAGAAGACCGCGATCGAGAAGAGCGGAGTGCCACCGGCGGATCCGAAGGAGTCAGCCATCGTCGCCACTTTGGAGTCCGGCAATTACACCGCGATCGTGCATGGCAAAGGCAGCGCGACCGGGATTGCCTTGGTCGAGATTTACGATCTGGATACGAACAGTGCTTCGCAGTTAGCCAATGTTTCCACCCGAGGGAAAGTGGAGACCGGAGACAACGCCATGATCGGCGGCGTGATCGTGGGCGGAGACACGCCGGCCGATGTCCTGGTGCGCGCGATCGGGCCGAGCCTGACAGGTAAAGGAGTCGCCGGTGCGTTACAAGATACGACCTTGGAGCTGCACAGCTCGAACGGTGATCTCCTCGATTCTAACGACGATTGGCAGAGCGATCAGAAGCAGAAGATCATCGACACTACCGTCCCGCCGACCGATCCGCACGAGTCCGCCATCCTGCGCACCCTTGCCCCCGGCGCCTACACCGCGGTCGTGCGCGGAAAGAACGACTCCACCGGCGTTGCCCTCGTGGAGGGTTACATCATTACTCCATAACTCTACCTCAATCCGTAACACGGCTGGATGACAGCCGGTCTGCTACTTCATATATCGACCCTCGCAACACCCACCCATGAAAAAGCAACTGAGAAGGGTCTACAAAGCCGCACTGGCGTTAGTCGGAGTATCACTCGTCGCCTTTTGCGGTTCGCTTTGGGCGCAGCTCCCGACCCAACAACCGCCGGTTCAGGATCATGAGGTGCGAATTATTCGTGCGGACAAGCCCAGTGTCGAGCGGTCGTGCACGTATCTCCCCCGGAACGGCGCATCGAAGATCGCGCGATCCATTCCTCTCTCCGATCCGGCCAAATCTCAAGGCCGTTTCATGAAAAAGGAGGCAATCGATTCTTGCTTCCCTGTAGAATCGACTGTGGAGCACACATTCAACAACGGACAAACCTACATGCTTCACGCCTTCAGCGGCAAGTATGTCCAGTATGAGCTTCCCGACTCCTGGCTAGAATCGGGCGCCCTTAGCGAAAGGGAGATCCGGGACCTGGTAGATCTGACGGATATGCTTTACGCCCAGATGGCAGAGCTCGTTGTGGGCGAGCCGCAAGGGGAAGGCTTGCTCTCGATATCGATCAATCCGGATGATTCCGGAGCTTCCGGGGTTGGCTGTGGCGGTTGTAAGGGCATCGAGCTGTCCGGGGGCGTGCTCCATTTGGTCAAGCAGGACACGGATAGTGGCTTACCCACGGAATTCGTCTACCACGAGATGTTACACAACTTTGATCTCTATTACGCCTATCTCGGCTATTACGACGCCTGGGGTCATGCCTGGACAAGCTTTCTCCAACACTACATGCCATATTACACCCGCAAAGGTGACTATGTGGGAGGGCCTGATGATAAGCTGGAGCGCGAAATGGCCGAGGATGTGGTCCCTTGGGACGCTTTGGGCGTCGCTGCCTCATGGGCCGGCTGTGTCCGAGAAGGAAGCGGATGCGAGGACCAAGGTGTGGTCGCAAATGAGGCATGGGCGGGAATGCTCATGCGATTCTCCCGAATCCACGGTGTCTCCGCCGTCCGCAACGCCTTTAGCTATTTACGCGAATATGTTGATACACATCCAATGCCCCCAGTCACGCCCGAGGACAAAAACGATCTTCTCATCGAGTCGCTGGCGGCCGGTGCTGGCGTGAATATCAGTTGTGAATTGGATAGTTGGAACTGGGAGTTTTCTCAAGCTTTCCGCGCAACAGTTGACCTCCACCTATCCCGGAACCGATCCCGCGTGTAGCGACGGGGACGGTGATGGATATTCACCGGCGCAAAGAGATTACGACGATCAAGATGCAAGCATTCACCCCGGGGCGATAGAGGTGCTCAACGGAATCGATGAGGATTGTGACGGAGTGATCGATGATATCCTAACTTCGGAAGAAACTGATTTTACCGAAGATGCCTGCGGTGCGTTGCTCATTGTTCCTCCCGCCCGGGTTGTAGGCGGAATCTCAAGCAACCGCGACAAGGACACCCTACAGGTCGATGTGAGGGGTTCAAAATACGTGAAAGCCCGGCTCTGGAGTAAAGGAGGCCTGACTGGCACTTTTTGCCTCGGTGAAATTCTGAATTGTGGTTTCGGCTGTGGGCTGACGGGCATAGTGGCAAACCAAGTCGACAATGTTTATGATCCGGTGGCTCTGGGATCGAACGGAGCCTTGGGGCTTTGGCCATTAGATTTCCCTGGTGTGCAGAAATTGCATAATATGCAGTTAGCCGGTTCAGGGAATTACGAACTAATCATCGACACGGCCAAGCCGCCGACGCCCAATCCGGTGAAGCTGAATACGTCGTTAGAGCCGGCCGGGAGTCTGCGGGTGAACGCGACCGTCAACACGAGCCCGATCGGCGGTGAAGCGCCTACGGATATCCGATTTTGGGCGAATGGTGTGGGTTTTATCCAAACGCTCGCGATTGCCAAAAATGTTTCCTTTTCATGGACGCCGCCTGAAGGCTATTGCGGCTCGAGAGGTCTTCGGGCGCAGTTATTGGCGGGAGATCACCCCCTCTCAGCAGCCACTTCGTTGAATCCCACACTAGCCAATATCTCGACCCGTTCTCAGGTCGGCACGGGCGATCAGGTACTGATCGGGGGATTCATTATCACCGCAAGCACGCCAAAACGGGTGCTTCTCCGTGCGATTGGCCCCTCGTTACCGGTCGCCGGTGCCTTGGCGGACCCGATCTTGGAGCTGCATGACGAATCCGGGCAGGTCCTCGCCGCGAACGATAATTGGCGTGACGGCAATGCGAAGGGTATCGCTGACACGGAGACCCCTCCCTCGAACGAGAAGGAATCCGCGATTGTGACCACTCTCGATCCCGGCTCATACACAGTCGTGGTGCGTGGCGTCGGGGATGCCACCGGAATCGCTCTTGTCGAAGTCTACGATCTGGACCAGACAGTTGACTCGAAACTTGTGAATATTTCCACTCGGGGGTTTGTGGGAGCCGGGGACAATGTGATGATCGGGGGAGTCATCGTTCTGGGCGACGTCCAATCCGACCTTCTCCTGCGCGCAATCGGTCCTGAGTTATCTGGCCAGAGTGTAGCGGGTGCCTTGCAGGACCCGAAGCTTGAACTGTATGACAAGAATGGGGCGCTCCTTTCATCGAACGATAATTGGAAAGAAACTCAGCAAGCTGCTGTCGAAGCCACTGGCATTCCTCCGAAGGATAACCGCGAATCAGCCATTATGGCCTCTTTGGCCCCAGGGGCCTACACTGCCATAGTCCGCGGCAAGAACGACACTACCGGTGTGGCATTGGTGGAGGTTTACAACGTCACGCCATAGATGTAATCGGAAGCCGAATCAGCGATGGCTTTCCGTTCCCGGTTCGGCGAGATTAATTAACGATATAGGTACTGTCAAAGTAGATCATTTGGCGTCGCGCTCTTCCGAGATATAAGCAGTCGAGTCAATTCGCACCTTCGGGAGTAAAGCCAGACGTCGTTTGGGAAACTTCTTGCCAGCCACTTCTGCCGGCGTGGACGCTTTGAGCACCGCCACTTCGCGGCCACGATCAGTTACGCGGATGATGGTCTTCATGTGTCCAATGTGACACAACCGGCGGAAGCGGGCGCGACCCGCAATTCGCAAAAGGCAATTGAGTGTATCGGAGAGGAGTCTCATCAGGATCAAGGCGCTGAAGGGACGGGCGTGTCGCCCGCAACGCTAGTCATACAAGGTCTTCTCCGTTAGCCGCCGACACGGCCGGCGCTACAACCGGCGCGGCCGGGAGTTCGCAAGTGCAAAACAGAACAGGCGGAACGTGCGCGACGTTCCGCCTGCTCAGATTTTGGCTCGCGTTGCGCGTGAAAGTTACTTCTGCGCGGTTGAATCGCGCAGGGCGCGAATCTTGTCGTGTGCTGCTTTCACCTCGGTCTGCTGGCGCATCAAGATGTCTTTGATCGGGGCCGGCAGGTCTTTCTCCATCGCGTCCTTATAGGCGGCCACGGCAGCGTCTTCACCGCGCTCGGCTTCGGCGAGGATGGCGTGGCGGTCGCGGTTCGTGACCGCGCCCTTGATGTTGATCCAGGCCCGATGCATCGCGCCCGTCGCGCTGCTCGAGTCTTCCGGGTCGGGTTCGCCGAGCTTTACGACTTCGCTCTGGAGTTCGCCGGCAAATTTCGAACGCTGCAGCGAAAGCTGGTCGAACGTGGTCTTAAGCTGGGTGTCATCAACGCCGCTGGCGGATTGTTTGAAGCCCTCCTGCCCGTCCTTCAGCGTTTCGATCAGGCTGTTAAGTGTGCTGATTGTTTCCTTGTTTTGGCTCATATCCAGTGAATCGCAGAGCAACTGCCGGGCGCGTCCCCCCAGAGCTGTTTTTTCCCCGCAGTTTGCCGGAATCAGCCGTCCGCCGTAAGTTGGGCGATGGAACAAAACATCAAAGGAAAAGATTTGACGAAAGAAGCGCCGCGGAGCCCGAAGAAGGAGCTGGGCGGCTATGTCATTCTCGCGCGGACGCTCGATAAATGTCGCGCCCTCCTCGGCGGGAACATCGGTGAATATCATTTTGATTGCCCGCTGGATAACATGCTTTTCGGCTGGAAGGGGATCACAGGCGACGACTTCAAAGCCGCGGTCGCGGAAGGAAAAAGCGACGAGGAAATGGTGCAGTGGGTGGACGCGCACGGCACCCCGAAGTCCGACGACGAGAAGAAAGCGTGGGTTGAGGAGAGGCAGGCCTTCAATTTCAATGACGTGCCGGAAAAACGGGAGTGGTATGCGGAGCAATTGAAGCCGCTCGGGATGGATCCGGCGACGACGCCGCTTTTCGATTGGCTGGAGAAGGACGACGAGGCGAGTTATCAGAAGGCCGCGTAAGAACCGGCGTTGAGAGAGTTTGCGAAGCGGCCCCGGTGACGGGGCCGTTTTTGTTTTTGCGGGAATGCTGCGCTGTAGAACGTCGCCTCGGGGCGGCGCGGGTTTGGACGTTGCTGCAAAAACCGAATATCTCGATCGGGCCAACACCCGCGCTTCGCAGAGCGAAGCGTCTACAGTGATCAGCCGCAGACGCACGCGCTGCTGCGGTTCGTTTCGTTTCCAATCTCGTAATCCGAATTTATCCAAAACCATGGGCATCTCTCTCAAACCGCAGCACTTGAAGCGCTACCAGCAGATCGCGTGGATCTTCGTAAAATATGGACGCTCCGACCTCGTGCAGACGAGCGGGCTGGGCGAAGTCCTGGCCGACGAACAGAAGCTTGCCCCCGAGCAGGCGGCAAAGGCTGAGGAGCTTGCTGCAGATCTCGAGAAACTCGGCCCCACCTTCGTAAAACTCGGCCAACTTCTCTCGACCCGGGTCGAGCTCCTGCCCGCGGCCTACATCGAGGCGCTCTCGCGACTCCAGGATAAAGTCGCGCCCTTCAGCTTCGCCGAAGTGGAGGAAATCGTGAGCAGCGAGCTCGGCGTGCGCATCTCGAAAGCGTTCGCCAATTTCGAGAGCGAGCCGATGGCGGCAGCGTCGTTGGGCCAGGTTCATCGCGCGACGTTGCGCGACGGCCGCGCCGTCGCGGTGAAGGTGCAGCGCCCGCAGATCCGCGAGCGGATGGTGGAGGATTTCGAGGCATTCGAGGACATCGCCGATTTCCTCGATCACCACACGGAGATGGGAAAACGCTACGAGTTTTGCCAGCTCCTCGCCCAGTTCCGGAAGAGTCTTTTGCAGGAGCTCGACTACCGGCAGGAAGCCACCAACCTGAAGACGCTGCGCGAACAGTTGCGCGAATTCTCTCGCCTGATCGTGCCTGCGCCGATCGCCGATTACTGCACCTCGCGCGTGCTCACGATGGAGTTTGTGCCGGGAAAAAAGGTGACCGACCTAAGCCCGCTCGCGCGGATGGAGTTCGATGGTGCAGCGCTCGCGGAGGAGATGTTCCATGCTTATCTCGAACAGATTTTGGTGAACGGCTTCTTCCACGCCGATCCGCATCCCGGGAATGTTTTCATCACGCCCGACTACCGCATTGCGCTCCTCGATCTCGGCATGGTCGGCCGGATCATGCCGCGGCTGCAGGAAGATTTATTGCAGCTGTTGCTCGCGATCGCGGAGGGCCGCGGCGACGAGGCCTCGAACGTCGCGATCAAGATCGGTGAGAAAAAAGACGACTTCGACCCGAAGGAATTTGCGCGCCGGATCGGCGAGATCGTCGCGCAACAAAAGACCGCGACGGTCGAAGACATGCAGGTCGGCCGGCTCGTGCTTCAGGTGACGCAAAGCTCGGCCGAGAGCGGCATCCGCGTGCCGCCCGAGCTCTCCATGCTCGGTAAAACTTTGTTGAACCTCGATCAGGTCGGTCGCGCGATCGCGCCCGACTTCGACCCGAACGCTTCGATCCGACGGAACGCCGCCGAGATCATGCAGCAGCGACTCGTGCGGGGACTTTCGCCCGGCAACCTCTTCAGTGGCGTCCTCGAACTGAAAGACCTGCTTCAGCGCCTCCCCTCGCGCATCAACAAGATCCTCGACGCCGTGGCGAATAACGAGTTCAAGGTCACCGTCGACGCGATCGACGAGAACACGCTCATCGAAGGGTTTCAGAAGGTCGCCAACCGCATCACCATGGGCCTCGTGCTTGCCGCTCTCATCATCGGCGCGGCAATGCTGATGCGGGTCGAGACGAGCTTCCGGATCTGGGGTTATCCAGGACTGGCTATCCTGCTTTTCCTCGCCGCGGTCGCCGGCGGGATCGCGCTCCTGGTCAATATCCTCTTTTACGATAAGTCCGGGAAGTCGTAACCTGGCCGTCCCGGCTGTCAGGACGCGCAGGGGGCCCCTGACAGAGGACTGCCATGGGGGGCAGAGCGATTGCCAAATTCTTTTCGGCTCTCTCGTTGTAGCTTCCGCGGTCCCCAACGGATTTCTGCTTAGCAGGGGGATGCTGCTGAGACAGCGCACGCTACAGCAGCCGGACGGTTCTTTTGGCAGTTGCCGCTAGAGCGGAATGTCGTGGCGCAACCGCTTGTTTTCGAGGAGTGCTTCTTCCAGCTCGGCGACTCTTTTTGCGAGTGAGTTATGGAGATCGAGAATGCGCAATCCCACCTGGATGCGCGCGAAGAGCTCGGATTTGTCGTAAGGCTTCACGAGATAATCGTCGGCCCCGGCTTGCAGACCTTCGACGATATTCTCGCGGGCGCCGCGGGCGGTCAGGAGAATGATGTAAATCGTCTTTTCGCTTTCGCGGACGCGGCGGCAAATCTGCAGCCCGTCCATGCCCGGCATCATCCAATCGAGCAGCGCAATGGCCGTGCCTTCGATCGCGCGGAGCGCTCCCATCGCTTCGTGCCCATCCTGGGTGACGATGCTGCGGAAGCCCCATTTTTGCACGAGGCTTTGGATGAGCTCCCGGGACACAGGATCATCCTCCGCGATGACCACGGGGATGCCAGACGTGGCGGCCGCAACGGGCGCGGCGGGCGCTGGGTTAGCCGGCGTGGGCAGCGGGGCGTCCGTCTGCCAGGGAGGTGAGAAGGCGATCTGTTTCATGTTGCAGCCGAATGATCTGCTCCGGCACTTCGACAAAGTCTGCTCTCCGGCCGGCATCTTCAAGCTGCAAAGCAATCGCGAGCGCCGTTTCCGCGCGAAACACGCCTAACGAACTCAAGAGGTTGTGCGCGAGTTCCTCGAGCGCTTTGGCGTTGTGCTCGGTGGCGGCGGCGCGCATGGCCTCCAGAAGGGGGGGCGTGTTCTCGAGAAAGAGAGCGCTGAGGCGTTCGAGCAGGGCGACGTCGCCTTCGAAATGTTCGAGCAGCCCAGCCCATCCCGGAGAGGCGGCGGCCGGGGACGCGGTCGGGGATTTCTTCGTCGGCGGGAGAACCTTTGCAATTGCGCTGAGAAGTCCCGGCCTCGTGAGGGGCTTGGCCAGGTAACCGTCCATCCCGGCCGCGAGGCAGCGCGCTTCGTCTCCCGCCATCGCGTGCGCGGTCATGGCGACGATGGGCGTGTGCCGGCCGAGCTGCCGCTCCAGCTTGCGGATCTCGCTGGTCGCGGCGAAACCGTCGAGTGACGGCATTTGCACGTCCATCAGGACAACATCGAAAGCTTCCCGCCGATAAAGACTAACGGCTTCATGGCCGTCGTTTGCGATCGCGAGATCATGGCCCGCGCGCTTGAGCAGACCCGAGACCACTTCGCGATTCACGGCGTTGTCTTCCGCCACGAGAATACGCAGCCCGCCGCGGGGCGGCTCGGGCTCGATGCTGAGGGGAGGCGGAGCCACCGGCACGGCGCCATCCACCGCGCCGAAACGCGCCACGAAACTAAATTTGCTCCCACGCCCGACCTCGCTCTCGACCTCGAGATTCCCTTCCATCTGCTCGACGAGCCGCGCGGAGATGCCGAGGCCGAGGCCGGTGCCGCCGTAGTGCCGCGTCGTCGAGCCGTCGGCCTGCGCGAAGGCCTGGAAAATCAGCTCTTGTTTATCCAGCGGAATCCCGATCCCCGTATCGGTGATGGAAAACTCGAGGGCGAGGCGACGCTCGCCTTCCGCGATCTGCTGCACCTCGACCGAGACGGAGCCGTTCGCGGTGAACTTGATCGCGTTGTCCACCAGGTTGGTGATGATCTGTCCGAGACGGGTCGGGTCGCCGACGATGGTGCGGGCGATCGCCGGGTCGATGCGGAGCAGGAGCGCGAGGCCTTTATTTTGGGCGCGGTTGCGCAGCGGCACCACGATGTTCTCGAGGCAACGGTGCAGGTCGAACGGAATCTCTTCGAAGGTTAGCTGGCCCGCTTCGATTTTCGAGAAATCGAGCAGATCGTTGAGCAACCCGAGCAAGGAGAGTCCGGAGCCCTTGACCACCCCGAGATGTTTCCGCGCCTCCGCGGAAAGCTCGAGATCGAGTGCGACATCGGTCATGCCGAGGATGCCGTTGAGCGGGGTGCGGATCTCGTGGCTGACGTTGGCGAGGAATTCGCTCTTCGCCAGGCTCGCTGCTTCCGCCGCTTCCTTCGCGTCGTGCAGTTCCTCCTCGATCTTCTTCCGCAGAGTGATGTCGCGCACGATCCCGGTGTAGAAGCGGCCTTCAGCGGTTTGCCAGGTGGAAAGGGAAAGCTCGATCGGAAATTCGCGGCCGTCCTTGTGCAAACCCTCCAGCTCCACGGTCTGTCCGATGATGCGCGCCTCGCCCGTCGCCTGGTGGCGCGCCATTCCCCGGCGATGCATCTCGCGAAACCGCTCCGGCATGATCAGCGCGAGCGTTTGCCCGAGCACTTCGACCGCGCTGTGGCCGAAAATGCTTTCCGCCGCCTGGTTCCAGAAAATGATGCTCCCACCGGCGTCTGCTGAAATGATGGCGTCGCCTAACGACTGCGCGACGGAACGAAAGCGCTCCTCCGAGGCCCGCAGTTGCTCCGTCGACTCGTGGCGATCGGTCATGTCGTGCGCGACGCAGAACATGGTTTTCTCCAGCGCGGACCAGTTGGCCGACCAGTTCATCGGCACGAGGGAACCATCTTTACGGATGTAGCGATTCTCGAAATCGGTCGCCGCCTCGCCGCTCATGATCCGGGCGGCGCACTCGTTCGTCTTCAAATGGTCGTCCGGATGAACGAAATCGATGTAACGGCGCCCGATTAGCTCCTCCACCTTATAACCCCAGACCTCCTGCGCCGCCGCGCTCACCTGAGTGAAACAACCCGTCTCGTCCATCGTGCAGATGACATCGAGCGAGTGCGTGAAAATCTGGGCGTTGCGCCGCTCGGCGCGCTCGCGCTCGCCGATCTGCGCCTGGAGCTGTGCGTTCGCGACCGACAGTTCCGCGGTGCGCGCGGCCACGTGCCCCTCGAGTTTTTCCTTCGCGCTTTTTTGCTCGTGAATGTCGGTGCAGGTGCCGACCCATTGCGTGATCACGCCTTGCCCGTCGCGCATCGGCAGCGCGCGCCCGAGATGCCAGCGATAGGCGCCATCGGTCGCGCGCTTGAAGCGGTACTCGACCTCATAAGCCTCGCCCGTTCGCACCGACTCCGTCCAACGCGCGACGCACGGTCCGAGATCGTCCGGGTGCAGGACCGGTCCCCAGCCCCAGTCCTTCGTCTCCTCAAAACTCAGACCGGTATATTGATACCAGGCCTTGTTATAGTAATCGAGGCCGCCATCGGGCCGCGCCGTCCAGATGATTTGCGGCATCGAGTCGGCCAGGAAAACGTAACGGCGCAGACTTTGATTCAAAGCGTTCTCAATGCGCGTTTTGCTTTCCTCCGCCCGAAAGAGGAACCAGCCGACCCAGGCCACGAGCCCGGCGAACATCGAGAAGTTCGTGAAGCTGAAAATCAGCGTCTCCATTTCCGGCGCGAAAAGGCCCAGGCGATGGCTGAGCAGGCGCAGCCAGCCGCCGATGAGCGGGAGGAGAATGGCGGCGGGGCAAAGCCGGCGCACCATCATGCCGCTCACACCCGGGCTCATGCAGAGCTGCATGAATCCGCAATCCGGTCGCGCGAGAAACGTCCCGGTGCAGAAGAGGAAAAAGGCGAGCGCGGCATGCACCGCGACCGGCGCGTAGCGCGCGTCGGCATGCATCGGGTTGAACCCGTAAAGGTGCCCCATCAACGCGACGAGCGTGCCAAGAGCGCCCGCGAAAATGAGCGCCTGCGCGAAAAAGCTGACGGATCGGCGAAAGAAAAGCGCCAGCCCCGCGCCGAGACAGATGAAATTCAAGGCCGAGAGATCCGGCATCCGCCCGGCGAAGTAGCTCCCGGCCGCGCCGGCGGTCTCGCTGGCGAAGAGCGTATCGATATGCAGATCGATCTCGAAAAAGTATTCCGCGAGCGTCCCCGCGCCGATCAAACTGACGAGCGCGCCACAGGCGATTCCGAGGACCGTGCCCCCAGGCAGGGCGAGACCCCTTCGAGCCGAATCCTGGACCTCCACCACCCGGCGCCTCGCCAGGCAGAGCAGCCCAATTCCAGCGAGGAAAAACGCGATCGCGGTGTTCGGTCGCATCGGCACGAACCCCGCCGGCAGGTGCGGGCGCGGAATCGGCATGATCCGCGCGAGCAGCACGCAAACGGCAATGAGAATCAGCGCCCACGCCAGCCACCGCGCGACGCCTCGCGGGTTTTGCGCAGCGTCTTCGAGCAAGGGAGTGGGAGACATAAGCCGGCTTTCTCTAGCAGAAGGCCTGCCAGACGAGCTTCCGCATTTCGGGTTGTCCCGGGCCTCGCCCGCGACGTGAAGGGAGCGCAGCCACACCGCGGGGGCGACCGGGGAGAGACGCAACCGCGGGCAGGCTTGGCGGGGGAGGGCTGGTTCTGCTATTCTCCCGGCCTAACGAATGGTCGCTCTCTCTGAACCTCAACGCGCTTTCGCTACGGTCGCGGTTTTTATCGTGACCTTTTTTGTGACCCTCTCGCTCGGGCGCTTGTTGAAGCGGCGGGCGGGGGTCCCCTTCGGCATTTTCTTTCAACTCTTCGCGCTGGCCCTGGCTTTCTACGCCGCGGTCTGGGTTTACGGGATCGATCTGCGCTGGCGGAATCACGCCGGGGCGGCTCTCACCCTGCTCAGCACCGGCGTCATCATCGCGCTGCTCGATCGGTATCTCTGGGATCTGTATTTCGAGCAACGCCGCCAGACGGTGATCCCGAAGTTCCTCCGCGAACTGGTGGCGCTCATCATTTTCCTGATCGCGCTGCTGCTCGTCTTGAGCGTCGGTTATCACGCGGAGAGTCAGCTCAAATGGCTCCTCTCCGGTTCCGGTGTGGCCGCGATCGTGCTCGCGTTTGCGACCCAGAACATGCTCGGCGGCGTCATCGCCGGGATGTCGCTGCAAATCTCCAAGCCCTACAAAGTGGGGGACTGGCTGCAACTCGAAGAGCGTTTCGCCGAAGTCATGGAGATCAACTGGCGCTCGACCCGGCTGCGCACGAACGACGGCATTTACCTCGATATCCCGAACAACGAGATCGTCCGGCACACGATCGTGAACCTGCATTACCCGCAGGAATTGCACGCCATGCGCATCCGCGTCGGCGTCGAGTACGGCGCGGCGCCGAACAAGGTGAAGGACGCGCTCCTCCGCGCCACGCTCCATGCCGAGCTCGTTCAGAACGAGCCGGAGCCGAAGGTGTTCCTCGTCGACTTCGGCGATTCTGCGATCATCTACGAGATCAAGTTCTGGATGCTCTCGCACAAGAATTACAACGTCGTCTCCGACCAGATCCGGACGAACGTCTGGTACGAGTTTCGGCGGCAGAAGATCACCATCCCGTTTCCGATTCGGACCCTCGAGATCAACCGGCGGGCACCGCGCGCTCCACAGACCGATCACGGAAAAGCGCGGACCATTCTCGAGACCGAACCGCTCTTTGGCTGCCTCACCGAGAGCCAGCTCGAATTTCTCATCGACGGCTCGCGCACGGTGCATTTCGGGCGCGGCGAACGGATCATCGAGCAAGGCGCCGACGGGTCTTCGATGTTCGTCCTGCTGGAAGGGACGGCGCAGGTTTCCGTGACCCAGAACGGCGCGGCGAGCATCCGCGTCGGGGTCCTGCGCGCGGGGGATTGTTTTGGGGAAATGTCGCTGCTCACCGGCGAAAAACGGACGGCGACGATCCAGGCCGATCACGATTGCGAGGTGCTCGAGATCGCGAAGCCGACGATGGCGGAGCTGCTCCGCGATTCGCCGGATTGCGTGACGCAGTTAAGCGAGTTGCTCGCGCACCGGAAGCTCGAGACGGAAGGGCTCGTGCGCGACGCGACCCAGGGCGACAGCTCGGACGTGATCGAATACCGGGCGAATTTCCTGCGCCGGTTGAAGGGATTTTTCGAGCTGTAGCGAAGCGGTCGAAAGGGGAGGCCATGCAGAAACTCTTCCAGTGGCTCCGAAGATGTGTCATCCCGAGCGGAGCCCCGCAGAGCGGGCGCAGTCGCGGGGTACCGTCGGGGGTTGGGGAAGGTTGGCGTCGCCGCGTCTCAGCAGCTCGACGGGATCCCTCGACTGCGCTTCGCTCCGCTCGGGATGACGTGAGCGTCGCTTCTCTCGCTCAGCTTCCAATGGGCGCGCACGGCTGTAAGTCACGCCTTCCCGCACGCCCTCGCCACGCCCACCCGCGCGCCCGGATTTAACAGGTTGCCAGAGATTCGATTCCCTCTAGACTCACCGCTCCCAACCCGCCTTTACCTATGACACTTGCCCTTACCATCCTCGATTCCGGCGTCTGGCTGGCCATGCTCTGCGCACTGGCCGGTCTCGCGTTTGCCTACTTCCTCATTCTCTCGGTCATCAAAGCTTCGCCCGGCAACGCGCGCATGCAGGAAATCGCGGGCGCCATCCAGGAAGGCGCGAAGGCGTATCTGAATCGCCAGGTCGTCACGATCAGTGCGATCGCGGTCGTCATTTTTATCCTGCTTTTCATCTTTAAAGACCACGCCACTTCGGTTGGTTTCGTCATCGGCGCGGTTTGTTCGCTCGCAGCCGGTTTCATTGGCATGCGCGTCGCTGTTCTCGCAAACACCCGCACCACGCAGGCGGCAACGAAATCGCGGACCGCAGCGATGCGCGTGGCTTTCAATGGCGGGGCGGTTACCGGCCTGCTCGTGGTCGGCCTGGCGCTGCTCTCGGTTGGTCTCTTCTACGTCATCAGCTCGAAAATGATCGGCGAAGCGCTCGCCGTGCGCAGCCTCATCGGGCTGGCGCTCGGGGCAAGCTTGATCAGTGTTTTTGCGCGGTTGGGCGGCGGCATTTACACAAAAGCCGCCGACGTCGGCGCCGATCTCGTCGGGAAAATCGAGAACACGCTCGACGAAGACGATCCCCGTAATCCGGCCACGATCGCGGACAACGTCGGCGATAACGTCGGCGATTGCGCAGGCATGGCGGCGGACGTTTTTGAGACCTACGCGGTCAGCCTGATCGGCGCGATCCTGGTCGGCGCGCTCACGCTTGCGGGCACGCCGGCGGCGATCATTTACCCGTTCGTGCTCGGCGGCATCTCGGTGCTCGGCGCGATCGTCGGCATCATCTTCGTGAACATGAGCAATGCGAAACCTGGCAACGTCCTCATGGGCGGCGTCATGGCGAGCGCGATCGTCTCGGCGATCCTTTTCTGGCCCGCGACGCACCTGTTTTTCCCGAACGGCGTCATCATCGCCGACGCGCTTCGCTCCGCGAACGATCTCTATTGCGCCTCGCTCGTCGGATTGCTCATGACCGGCATCGTCGTCGTGATCACGAATTACTACACCTCGATGAGCTTCTCGCCGGTCCGCAAGATCGCGAAAGCCTCCGAGACCGGCCACGCCACGAACATCATCGCCGGCCTCGCGATCGGCCAGCACGCGACCGCGCTGCCGGTTGGGTTCATCGGTCTGGCGATTCTCTTCAGCTTCCACTTCGCCGGTCTTTACGGCATCGCGATCGCGGTCATGAGCATGTTGTCGATGGCGGGAATCATCATCTCGCTCGACGCCTTTGGGCCGATCACCGACAACGCCGGCGGCATCGCGGTCATGAGCGATCTGCCGAAGGAAGTCCGCGCCGTGACCGACGACCTCGACGCGGTCGGCAACACCATGAAAGCTGTGACCAAAGGTTACGCGATCGCCTCCGCCGGACTGGCCGCGCTCGTCCTCTTCGGCTCGTATGTGGAGGAACTGCGCGCGCACGTTACGGCCTCGGGCCGAGTCTTTAATTTCCAGTTCTCGCTCACCGAGCCGAAAGTGATCATCGGCCTTTTCATCGGCGGGTTGCTGCCCTTCATCTTCACCGCCTTCAGCATGGACGCAGTTGGGAAAGCCGCTGGCGCGGTCGTCCGTGAAGTCCGCCGCCAACTTACTGCTAAACCCGGCATTCTCCGCGGTGAGGACAAACCCGATTACGGCGTTTGCGTCGACATCGTGACCAAGGCTGCGCTCCGCGAGATGATCATCCCGGCGCTGCTGCCGGTGGTGTTCGTCGTCACCGTCGCGGTCATCCCGCAGCTTGGGCCGGTCGTTCTCGGCGGGCTTCTCGTCGGCACCATTGTCACCGGCCTCTTCGTCGCGATCGCGATGACCTCGAGCGGCGGCGCGTGGGACAACGCGAAGAAATACATCGAAGAAGGCGCCCTCGGCGGTAAAGGCTCGTTCGCGCACGCCGCCTCGGTCACGGGCGACACCGTAGGCGATCCTTACAAGGACACCGCCGGCCCGGCGATCAACCCGATGATCAAAGTCGCGAACATCGTCGCCATTCTCATCATCCCGATCTTTTTCTAAACGACGCCATCAAGTCGCCGTCATCCCGAGCGAAGCCCCGCGGAGCGGGGCGCAGTCGAGGGATCCCGTCGGGCTTCTGGGAAGTTCCGTCGCAAACGTTGGGAACGCGGCACAGAAATTCCACGGGATTCCTCGACTCCGCTGCGCTACGCTCGGAATGACCGGCTGCATCTGCCTAACGAACCATCATGATTGACCCCGAAAAATTCCAGCTCGTCCCCGCGACCCGCAAAGAAGCGCCCGCCGCTGATGCCGGCTCCTGCCCGTTCAAGATCGTCGTCGACCCCGCAATGCGCGCGCAGTTGCGCCGCGCCATCGTCGAGCTCATCGACAACCACGACGAGGCGCTCGCCGCGCACTATGCCGACGGCACCATCGCGCTCGAGTCCTACAAGGAATACATCGAGGTATTCGCCCGCAGCCTGAAAGAAACGATGGAAAGTCCGGAAGGCGTCTCCTATTTGCTCCGCGCGGTCGGGTTCGACGTCCCGCCGGAGAAGGTGAACCTGCGGCCCGAGCTACGCTGGACCGGCCCGCGCGTTTAAATTTCGCCTGCACCAGGAAAGCGATTGTAGGGCGGGCGCTTCGCCTGCCCAGTTTCTTCATTTGGGCAACCGAAGCGGTCGCCCCGACAATGCCCTTCGCGATCGGGCCATAGAAATGAATCCAATTCCCGCGCGCAGACGAAGAACCGACGGATGCATTACCTTCCGAAGCCCCACGACCTTGCTCGCCAACCGATGAGCCGCGAAGTCGTAATCGTCGGTGCGGGCCCCGGCGGTCTCGCGGCCTCGATTCTTCTCGCCGCGGCCGGGGCGCGGGTGCGGGTGCTGGAGCGGTTGCCGATCGTCGGTGGGCGCACATCCACGATCGAGGCGGACGGTTTTAAGTTCGATCTCGGCCCGACTTTTTTCCTCTACCCGCGCGTGCTCGACGAGATATTCCATGCGGCCGGCACCTCGCTCGAGGCAGAGGTGGAAATGGTGCGGCTCGATCCGCAGTATCGCTTGATCTTCGGCCAAGGGGGCACGCTCGATTGCACCGCGGAGCGCGCGGAAATGGAGCGCCAGATCGCCGCGATCGCGCCCGCTGATGCGCCGGGCTTCGGGCGTTTCCTCGACGACAACCGCCGCAAACTCGCGCTCATGCAGCCGTGTCTTGAGAGCGCATTTTGCGGCTGGCGCTCGGTCCTCAATACCCGGCTCCTGAAGCTGCTGCCGACCCTGCGTCCGCATCAATCTGTCGACACTTATCTCCGCAGTTTCTTCTCCGATGAGCGCATCCGCCTCGCGTTTTCCTTTCAGTCGAAATACCTCGGCATGTCGCCGTTCCGTTGCCCGAGTCTCTTCTCGATTCTCTCGTTTCTCGAATACGAATACGGCGTCTTCCATCCACTCGGCGGTTGCGGCGCGATCACCGCGGCGCTCGCGCGGGTCGCGCGCAGGGTGGGCGTGGAGATTCAGCTCGATGAGCCGGTTCAGGAAGTCGTGATGGAAGGCCGGCGCGCCACCGGCGTCCGCACCTCGCGCGGATTTTACAAAGCTGATGCAGTAGTCATTAACGCTGACTTCGCACGCGCCATGACCCGGCTTTTCCCGGACGAAAAACTCCGCCGCTGGAACAAGCGCACGATGGCGAAGAAGAAGTTTTCCTGCTCCACCTTCATGCTCTATCTCGGCATCGAAGGCCGCTACGACCTCCCGCATCACAACGTCTATATCTCCGCGGATTACGAGCGGAACCTCGACGAGATCGAGAACCGCCACGTTCTCTCGCGCGATCCGTCGTTCTATATCCAGAATGCGTCGGTCACTGATCCGTCGCTCGCGCCTGCGGGCATGAGCACGATCTATCTGCTCGCGCCGGTCACACATCAGCACGCGAACGTCGACTGGTCGCAGGAGCGCGAGCGTTTCCGCGCGCTCATGTTGCTGCAGGCCGCGAAAGCCGGGTTCACCGACTTGGAAAAACGGATCCGTTTCGAGCGCGTTCTCACCCCGGCGGATTGGGATCAGCAACACGAGATCCATCGCGGCGCGACCTTTAACCTCGCGCACAATCTCGGGCAGCTCCTCCATTTGCGACCGCACAACCGATTCGAGGATGTGGACGGCGTATATCTGGTCGGCGGCGGGACGCATCCCGGCAGCGGGTTGCCGGTGATTTTCGAGTCGGCGCGGATCAGCTCGCGGCTCCTTTTAGACGACCTCGGAATCAGCACGAAGCGCCAGCCCGCGCGGGAGGAAGTGTTCGCGTGATCGCGTCGCTTGCCGCAGCGCGGAACGCGCAACTGATCTGGGCGGAGGTTCCGATCCAGCGGCGGCTCGCGATGGTGCAGCAGTTGCGACACGCGATCGCGGCGGAACCGGAGCGGCTCGCTCAGCTCGCAGCCGCGCCTAACGACCGCCCGATCGCGGAAAAGCTGGTCTCGGAAGTGATTCCGCTGCTCGATGCCTGCGGTTTTTTGGAACGGCGAGCGCGCGCGACTTTGCGGAGCAAACGCTTCGGCGCGCGCGGCCGTCCGCTTTGGTTGCGCGGGAGTTCGTTCGTCGTCGAACGTCGGCCGTTCGGCGTGGTTTTGATCGTCGGGCCGGGAAATTATCCGCTCTTCCTTCCGGCCGTGCAGATGCTGCAGGCGCTCGTTGCGGGAAATGCGGTGCTGGTGAAGCCGGCGGAAAATTGCAGCGCGCCGCTGCGCTGGCTCGTCGAGCAAATGGGGCTCGCGGCCGATCTGGTGCAGCTCTTGCCGGAGCCGCCGGAGTCGGCGCAGCAAGCCGTGCGTGCGGGTGTTGATGCAGTTATTTTCACCGGCTCCTCCGAGAACGGTCGCGACCTGCTCGCGCTCCTGGCGGAACGAAACACGCCTGGCATCTTCGAGCTTTCCGGGGCGGATTCCGTCTTCGTTAGGCACGATGCCGATGTTGCGCTTGCGGCCAAAGCGATTGCCTTTGGGCGCCGGCTCAACGGCGGCGAAACCTGCATGGCGCCGCAAAACATTTTCGCGCACGCTGCCGTCGCCGAGCAACTGCGGAACTCGTTAGGCGAGGGGATTGCGGTGCGCACTTTCACCGAGGACGCTGAAGCGATCGCCCGGGCGCGGCAGGCAGAGTTTGGCCTGGGCGCGGCGATTTTTTCCGCGGATGAAGCAGCGGCGCGCGCCTTCGCGCGGCAGTTGCCGACCGGCTTCGTCGTCATCAACGACCTCATCGTCCCGACCGCCGATCCGCGCTTCCCATTCGGCGGCGTGCGCGCGAGCGGCTTCGGCACGACCCGCGGCGCGGAAGGTTTGCTCGCGCTCACTTATCCGCACGTTATCGCGACGCGGCGCGGCAAAACTTTGCCGCATCTCGAAGCACCAAATCCCGGCGATACCGAAATTTTCACCGCATATATCCGCAGCGCATACGGCCCGCGGCGCGGGCGGCTCCGTTCGTTAGGCAATCTCTTCTCAGCCCTGCGCAGGCGCGGTTCTTAAATCATGGCACGTGTCGGCATTGTTGGTGGTGGACTGGGTGGACTCGCGGCGGCTTGCACGCTCGCGGCGCGCGGGCATTCCGTCGTTATCTTCGAGCGCAATCAATGGCTCGGGGGCAAAGCCGCGGTCCTCGAACAGGACGGTTTCCGTTTCGACATGGGACCGACGATTCTCACGATTCCTTCCGTCCTGCGCCGCATTTTTGCGGAAGCCGGGCGCGAGCTGAACGACTCCCTCGATCTCGTCCGGCTCGATCCGCAATGGCGCTCTTTTTTCAACGACGGCAGCGTCCTCGACCTCCACGCCGACGTCGGGGCGATGCGGAAAATGCTCGCCCGATTCTCGCTCGAGACGGATACGGCGGGCGGCTACGAGCGTTTCCTCAAGCTCTCGAAACGGCTCCATCGCATCTCGCGCGATTGGTTTTTCTATCGGCCGGTCGGCGGGCTCATGGACATGTTCAACGCCGGGCAGATGACGAGCAAAGGCACGCTCGGCGATGTGCTCGCGATGCGGATGGGCCGAAGCGTGGCCGGGACGGTGCGGGAATTTATCCCGGACAAACGCGTCGCGCAGATGGTCGATCACTTCACGCAATACATCGGGAGCGCGCCCGACCAATCGCCCGCGGTGATCTGCGGCATCGCGCACATGCAGACCGAGGAAGGCATCTGGTATCCGCGCGGCGGGACGGCGGAAATACCGCACGCACTCGTTAGGCTGGCGCGGGAGCTCGGGGTGGAAATCGAGACTGGCACGGGCGTGCGGCGGATCGTGACCGAGAACGGAGCGGTCGGCGGAATCGAGCTGGAAGACGGGCGTGTCGTTAGGCTGGAGGCCGTCGTTTCCAATGCCGACGCGGTTCGCACGCATCGGGAACTACTCGGCGGGGTGCCGAAATTTGAGCGGCGAAGACGCTATGAGCCGGCCTGTTCTGGCGTGGTTCTTTACCTCGGCTTGAAGAAGCGCCCGGGGCAGTTGCTGCATCACAACTTCGTTTTCTCGCGCGATCCCGATGAGGAATTTGAGTTTATCTATCGCAAGGGCGAACCCGCGCCGGACCCGACCTGCTACGTCTGCGCGCCAGCCTGGACCGATCCGGCGGTCGCGCCGAAAGGCGGCGAGGCGCTCTACGTTTTAGTGCACACGCCATATCTGCGTCCGGGGCAGGATTGGAAAAAAATGCTCCCGGATTATCGCCGCGTGATTCTCGATAAACTTCGCCACACCGCCGGGCTCGACCTGGAGGAAGACATCGTGACCGAGAGCGCGCTCACGCCGCAGGATATTCACGATCGCTACGGTGTGTTGAATGGGGCGATCTACGGAATCGCCAGCCACGGCAAGTGGCTCGGCGCTTTCAAGCCGAACAATCGGAGCCCCGATGTGCGCGGGCTTTTTCTCGGTGGCGGCGCGGCGCATCCCGGGCCGGGCATGCCGATGGTTTTGATGTCGGGCTGGATCGCGGCGGATGCGCTTGATGCCGACTTCGGCGGAAAAGCAGCGGACGCGCCCGTAGCCGTGGCGGCGCACGGGTGAGAGCGCCGCCCCCGCTCCCGAAAATTTCGCAGCCGTTGCTGCGCTTCTTCGGCCGCTACGCGGACGGTTATCTGCGGCGGCATTTTCACACGGTGCGACGGCTCGCGGACGCGCCTCTGCCTAACGATCCGACCGGGCCGCTGGTGATTTTTAGTAATCATGCGTCGTGGTGGGATCCGCTAATTTTGCTGCTCGTCGCGCGCACTTATTTTCCCGGCTATTCCGCCTACGGGCCGATCGCGGCGTCGGCTTTGGCGCGTTATGGCTTCTTCAAACGGCTCGGATTCTTCCCGGTCGAGATGGGAACCACGCGCGGCGCGGCGCAGTTTCTCCGGACCGCGGAAGCCGTGCTCGCGCACCCGCAGAGCGCGCTCGTCCTGACGCCGCAGGGGCGCTTCGCGGATGTGCGCGAGCCGCTCGTTTTCACACCGGGAATCGAGCGCCTAGCGGCCCGTGTGCCGCAGGCTCGCTTCGTTCCACTCGCGATCGAATACACGTTTTGGGAAGAGCGAAAACCGGAGGTGCTCCTGGCTTTCGGCGCGGAAGGTCTCGACGGACTCGCGCCGGCGCAGGCGCGGCTCGCGGCGGCCGCGCAACGGCGGCAGCCTAACGAGTGGGAAACCCTGCTTCGCGCGCGGAGCGGCGTGAGCGGCCCCTACGATCTCTGGCGGAGCCTGCGCGCGCGCTGGCGCGGCGAGCGGTTCGTGCGCGAACATGGGAAGTTATGATTTGGCTGGCAGTGTTGTCGTTAGGCTGCGCGCTCGGACCGGCGCTGCTCTTCGCGCGTAATCTCTCACTCCTGCGCCCGCCGCCCCAGTCCAAGGGACCGTCTTCGTCGGTGCTGATTCCGGCGCGCGATGAAGAGCGCAACATCGCCGAGGCAGTTGCCGCCGCGCTCTCCAGCGACGCGGCGGAAGTGCTCGTGCTCGACGACGGCTCCGCCGATCGAACGGCCGAGATCGTCAGGCAACTTGCCGAGGACGATCCGCGGGTGCGGCTGCTCGCGGGCGCCCCGTTGCCGGAGGACTGGCTGGGAAAAAACTTCGCCTGCGCACAGCTCGCCGCCGCCGCGACGCAGCCGGTCCTGATTTTCGCCGACGCCGATGTTCGCCTAACGAACAACGCCGCAGCGCGTTTGGGGGCGTTCCTCGACGAAACCGGCGCGCAGCTTGCGAGCGGCGTGCCGCGGCAGATCACGCGCACGTTTTCCGAGCAGTTGCTGGTGCCGCTTATTCATTTCGTCCTTCTCGGTTTTCTCCCGCTGGCGCGGATGCGGGCTTCGCGGCATCCGGCCTACGGGACCGGTTGCGGTCAACTTGTCGTCGTCGACGCCGAGGTGTATCGCGCGAGCGGCGGGCACGGCGCAATGCGCGGGCGCGTGCACGACGGGCTTGCGTTGCCGAAGGTTTTCCGTGAAGCCGGATTTCAAACCGACCTCTTCGACGCCACTGACATCGCGACCTGCCGGATGTATCGCAGCGACCTCGCGGTCTGGCGCGGGCTCGCGAAAAACGTCCACGAAGGTCTCGGCGCACCCGGCTTGATCGTCCCAGCGACGCTCGTGCTCGGCCTCGGGCAGGTAGCACCCTTCCTCCTCCTGAGTGCGAGCTCGCGTCCGGTCTTTTTCCTCGCGCTGACCGGCTGCGCATGCGCGCTCGCGGTGCGCGTGATCGCGAGCCGGCGCTTTCAGCAGCCGCTCGGCGCGATCGTTTTTCATCCGCTTGCGGTCACGGCGCTGCTCGCGATTCAATGGTGGGGACTGGCGCGTTTTCTCCTCGGCCGGCCGCCGCAATGGAAGGGTCGCGCGGCCTTTTCCACTCGTTAGGCGGGTCGCGCGCTTCTGGTCAGCCGATCCTCTGGAGTTGCGCCTGGAGCGCGACGCTCTGTCGTCGCCCGTCTCTTAACTTTCGGGTTTGACCCGCTCCGCTCGGAATGACGCAGTTTTTAGACGCCCTCTAAACAGGGATGGCGGAAGCCGGCCGCCCGGTTCATCTTCCGGCGATGCGCTGGCTCTCCATGGTCTTTCTTTTTGCGTTACTCGCCGCCGCGGCGCTGGCCGGCGACAAGACCGGAATCGAAGGCACGATCGTGATCAGCCCGGCCCACGGCGGCCCGACGCGGCAAGGCGCGCCCGACACGCGACCGCTGCCAGAGACGGAATTTGTCGTCCGCCAGGGCGAAAAAGAGGTGGCCACTTTTCGCACCGACGCGCACGGACATTTCCGGGTTTCGTTAGGCGCAGGGCACTACTCGATTGTGAAAAAGGAGCGCGGCGCGGTCGGCTCTTTTGGGCCTTTCGAGGTCGACGTCGCCGCCGGAAAAATGAAAAGCGTGCAGTGGGAATGCGACAGCGGCATTCGTTAGGCATGCGGAAAAACATCGTGGTCATCGGCGCGGGCGGCCGGCTCGGCGCCGCGCTCGTCCGCCTTTGGCGTGAGGATTTTTCGGTCACCGGCTTCAACCGCGCGCAGCTCGATCTCGGCGCCCCGGAGCAGTTGCGGGATTTGGAGTTCGACGCACTCGTGAACGCGGCGGCGCTGACGAACGTCGATTACTGCGAAACGCATCGCGAGGAAGCGATGCAGCTCAATGCGGAAGCGCCGCGCGTGCTGGCGGAGATTTGCCGGGAAAAAGGCGCGCAGTTTGTGCACGTGAGCACCGACTACGTCTTCGACGGCGAGAAGCGCGCGCCTTACACGGAGGAGGACGCGGCGAATCCGATCAGCGTCTACGGCGAATCGAAACGGGCCGGGGAGCGGCAGGTGCTCGCGGCATATCCGGAGGCGTTGGTCGTGCGCGTCTCGTGGGTTTTCGGGCCGGATCGGCCAAGCTTTGTGGACGCTATTTTGAAAAAGGCGCGCACCGAAACCGAGGTTGCCGCGGTGGCGGATAAGTTTTCCACGCCGACTTACACCAAGGATATCGCGTTGATGCTGCGCCGCGTATGGCTCCGGGCCCCCGGCGCCAGCGGCCTCTTGCACCTGGCGAACCGCGGGGCGTGCAGTTGGCAGGAATACGCGCAATGGGCGCTCGATTGCTGCCATCGCTACGGCCTGCCGATGGCGGCGACGAGGGTGGGCGCGTCGTCGTTAGGCGAGATGAAGAACTTCGTCGCCCGCCGTCCGGTTTATACCGTGCTCGGGACGGAACGTTATCAGCGCCTGACGAATGAGGCGCCGCGCGATTGGCACGACGCGGTCGAGGATTACATCCGGGAACTCGCGAGCCCTTTAAGGGCGTCTAATAACTAGAGTCATCCCGAGCGGAGCCACCGCGGCGGCGGGGCGGAGTCGAGGGATCCCGTGGCGAAAGCTTAAGCTCACTCCACGGGATTCCTCGGCTGCGCTGCGCTCCGCTCGGAATGACCGAGTTTTTAGACGCCCTCTAAAACTTAGGTTCGGCGACCGGCGCCTGGCGCGCGTAATGGCGGCGCCATTGCAACCTGCGGACGAGCTCCGGTTTGTTTTCTTTCCAGAGATACAGGGTGTCCCCCTTGACCGGTGACCAGAGCAGGTGCCCGGAGCGCCGCCAGTTATCGAGCAGAATTCCCTGATCGAAAGGCTGCCCCTTCGCGGTGACCACGATGACGTTGTGCTCGATGTCCGTCCCAGGATCGGCTTCCGCCCAATGCAGCTCGAGCGTGCGCAGTTTCAGCGCGTCCAGTTCGAGCAGGAGCTCGTTCGCAAATTGATAACAGTATCCGGCTTTTCGTGCTCCCATGTTGACCAGGAAACATTGCCAATTCGCCGAGGAAGACATGCGCCACTCGCGGGCGAGCTGGCGCCCGAGGGTGTAGGAAGCGGAGGCCACCTGCCGCGCTTCCTGCGGATCGACGCCGGGGGAAAGCTGCGCGATGCGCGCCTGTAACACCGGGTCCTCCGCGGAGGTGGCCAGGACCGCTTCGGTCCGCGGTCGAGCGTGGGCGCACGGGGCGAAAACCATCCCGAGCAGCGCGATGAGACCGGTTAAAAGAGTGACCCCGGAGCGAACAGGCGGCTGAACAAGCATGCGGCACTATGCCAAAAACCCGGGCTGTGGCTAAAAAAAGCGCGGCTGACTTTTCCCCGACCCGGCGCCGATGGACGATTCCCGAAAATTCCATCGCGACCATCAGGTGACGAAAGTTTGAACTTGTCCTGGCCGCGGGCTCGGCCCCTTGCTGAACGCGACTGGGATTCCGCTCACGGGGCCCCTGCAAAATCCGACCCTGGAATTGTGCGACAGCCTCGGCCAACTCGTCGCCGCGAACGACGATTGGCAGACGAACGCGAACGCCGCCGCGATCACGGCGACGGGCGTCGCGCCGACGAAACTGCCGGAAGCGGCGTTACTGGTGACGCTGCCGGCGAACAAACCGCGCCTACACCGCGATTGTGCGCGGCGTGGGCGACACCACCGGGCTCGGGCTGGTCGAGATTTACGACCTCGCGCCGGGCGCGGATTCGCAGCTCGCGAACATTTCCACCCGCGGCCTCGTAGAGAACGGTGATGACGTTATGATCGGCGGGTTTATCCTCACCGGCGGCGACGCGCGGGTGCTGGTGCGCGCGATCGGGCCGTCGTTAGGCGTGGCCGCTAAGCTTGCCACCCGACCCTCGAGCTCGTGAACAGCGACGGCGTGTCGTTAGGCCTGAACGACAACTGGCAGGACGACCAGAAAACCGCGATCGCGGCGACCCAGCTCGGGCCGGCGAGGGCGAAGGAAGCGGCGTTGCTGCGGACCTTGCGCGCGGGCGCTTACACCGCGGTCGTGCGCGGTGCGAACGGTGGCAGCGGCATCGCTGTAGTCGAGGCTAATAATCTGCCCTGAACCCGTGGCGGCAGCACCCGCGCCCTCAGTTGACAACGCCGTGCGCGTGCCGTTTCATCGCGCTCAATGAAGACCCTTTTCGCTCTCGGCGCGCTCTCGCTGCTGACCCTCTCGACGGCGTGGGCGGGCACCCCGGAACCGCAACCGGCGATGGAGCTGCGCGCGGCCACGGATCGGCCGTTCGCCAAGGGCGCGCTCGAGTTTCAGGATGTGAGCGGCGCTTATTTCTTCTTCGAATCGGGCCGCACTAGACGCCCCGCGCTCGACTATGCGCTGAACAGCCTGCGGCTTGGCGTGATGCTCTACGACCCGAACGGTCCCGGCATTCTTTCCGGCAACGTCGAAATTCTCGGCGAGCTCTTCGGCGGCGGGATTTTTGAAGGACCTGGCGATGTGCTCGCGGGCGCGACGCTCA
Organism: Chthoniobacterales bacterium; assembly: GCA_038234295.1. Lineage (GTDB taxonomy): Bacteria > Verrucomicrobiota > Verrucomicrobiia > Chthoniobacterales > UBA10450 > Palsa-1392. The sequence continues at coordinate 1,038 of JBBSUP010000030.1, read as the reverse complement.
TCTTTCGCTATAACTTCGTGCAGCCGCAGGCGCGGATCATTCCCTATCTTCAGGTCGGTGGCGGCGGCGTTTACACGAATATCGACGAGACGGAATCGCGCGGGTTGATCAGTCTCCCAGTGGAGTTCAATCTCCAGGCGAATGCCGGCGTGCGTTACATGTTGAACGATCGTTGGTCGCTCGTGGTCGAGGCCGCTTATCGCCACGTCTCGAACGCCGAAATCAAGAAGCCGAATTTCGGGCTGGATAACATGGGCGGCAACGTCGGCTTCGGCTTCTCCTTTTAGAGCGTGATGCACTTTCAATCAGCGGACACCCAGTGTGCGCCTGGAGCGCGACGCTCTGTCGTCGCCCGCTTTTTGGTGGCGCGTTTCACCCTCGCGATGACAGAGCATCGCGCTCCAAACGCTGCCGTTGGATAACGTGCAGATCGCGATCTAAGGTTCCATGATGAAAAAAACGCTCGTTGTTCTCGGATTACTCGGTGCTTTCAGCTTCACCGCGCAGGCGGCGCTCGAGTGGCAAAATCTCGTGCAGGAATTGCACCCGAACCTCTCCGACAAAGAGTCGGTCGCGCATTTCAAATACAAGAACACGGGCGACAAGCCGGTGAAGATCACCTCGGTGAAACCGTCCTGCGGTTGCACCACCGCGGCGCCGCCGCAGGATCCGATCGCGCCCGGGGCGAGCGGTGAGATCGCGGCGACGTTTCACATCGGCGATCGCGTCGGGATGCAGACGAAAACGATCCACGTCATGACCGACGAAGCCGACAACGGCAACACCACTCTGACCCTGAAAGCGGACGTCCCGAAGCTGCTCGAGATCGCGCCGACCTTTCTCTATTGGTCGAAGAAAGAGCCGAGCCTCGAGCCGCGCTACATGATGGTGAAAGTGGGCGAGGATTTTCCGGTGACGAAGCTGACCGTGACTTCGACCGACCCGGAAGTGAAAGCCGTGGCGGAGAAGGTGCCTAACGAGAAGAATTTCCGGATCAAGGTGACGCCGCCGAAGACGAACCGGCCGATTAACGCCGCG